>CAIPLM010000142.1 GCA_903865895.1 uncultured Rhodospirillales bacterium
GATGGAGCTGTCCACCACCCTCAGCGCATCCACCCCGATCACCCGGCAATCCGGGTCCACCACCGCCTGAGCATCATTGGCCGCCCCCATGCGGCTGGTGCCGCAGGGGTGATAGGCGCTCTCGACCTTCGCCCGGATGAACTCATCGATCGCCGCGTCGCTGGTGACGTCGGCGCCCGGTTGGATTTCCCGCCCGCGATACGGATCGAACGCCGCCTGCGCGAAAATCTCCCGCGTGAGGCGCACGCAGGCCCGCATCTCCGCCCAGTCGTCCTCATGGCTCATGTAGTTGAAGCGGATCACCGGCTTCATCAGCGGATCTGCCGATGCCAGCCGCACATGGCCGCGGCTTTTCGAGCGCATCGGCCCGACATGGGCCTGGAACCCGTGCCGATCCGCCAGCGCCGAGCCGTCATAGGCGATCGCCAGCGGCAGGAAATGGTACTGGATGTCCGGCCAGGGCACCCCCGCCCGGCTGCGGATGAAACCGCAGGACTCGAAATGGTTGGTCGCCCCCAGCCCATCCCGCCGCAGCAGCCAGCGCAAACCGATGCCGAGCTTGGCCAGCGGGTTCATCGCCGAATACAGTGTAATCGGCTGCGTGCATTCCACCTGGAAATAGAACTCCAGATGGTCCTGCAAATTCTCCCCCACCCCCGGCCGGTTGGCCACGATCGGGATGCCGAAGCGCTGCAACTCCGCCGCCGGGCCGACGCCCGACAGCTTCAGCACTTGCGGCGTGTTGATCGGCCCGCCCGCCAGGATGATCTCGCGGGCCGCCAGCACGCTGCGTTCCGCTCCGTCGTGCGTGTAGCGAACCATCCGAGCGCGCCGCGATTCGAAGTCGATCCCGGTCGCCACCGCGCCGGTGCGGATTTCCAAATTCTTCCGCCCCTTGGCCGGTTGCAGATAGGCCACCGCCGCCGAGCAGCGCTCGCCGCCGCGCACCGTCATGTCCATCCGCCCGAAGCCTTCCTGGCGGAACCCGTTGACGTCCTCGGTCAGCCCATAACCGGCCTGCCGCCCCGCCTCCATCCAGGCGTGATACAGCGGATTGCGCAGCGCCCCGTAGGTGGTGGAAAGCGGCCCCTCATCGCCGCGATATTCGTCGCCCCCCTCCGCCCGGCTTTCGGCCTTGCGGAAATAGGGCAGCACATCCGCCCAGCCCCAGCCCTTCGCCCCAGCCTCCTGCCAGCCCTCGAAATCCCTGGGATTGCCGCGGATATAGACCAGCCCATTAATCGACGACGACCCCCCCAGCACCCGCCCGCGCGGCGTATGCAGCCGCCGCCCGCCCAGCGCCGGCTCCGCCTCTGCCTCGTAGAACCAGTTGTAGCGCTTCATGTTCATCGGAATGGACAAGGCACTGGGCATGCGGATGAAAATCGAGCGGTCCGAGCCCCCGGCCTCCAGCAACAGCACGCGGCTGCGCCCATCCGCGCTCAGCCGGTTGGCCAGCACCGAGCCGGCCGAACCGGCGCCGACGATGACGAAGTCGAATATTTCCTGCATCTGGCTCTCGAGGCCGCCCCTGTTCGGCCCGCGGTTAACACCATCCGCGGTTGGCATCAATTCGCCTTCACGCTACGCCTCTACGAACCCCTGGAGGACACGATGAACCAGACATGCCCGGCCGAGTTCGTGGCCTTCGCCCATCACCTCGGCGACATCGCCTGCGACATCCTGCGCGCCCGCGCTGGCCTGCCCCCCCAGGTGGAAATCAAGGGCGACGGCTCCCCCGTCACCGATACCGACAAGGCTGTCGAACAAGCCGTCCGCGCCGAAATCCTCCGCGCCTACCCCACCCATGGCATTCACGGCGAAGAATTCCCCCCCGTCCGCCTCGATGCGGAATACGTCTGGGTGATCGACCCGCTCGACGGCACCAAGGAATACGTCCAGGGCCTGCCGCTGTTCGGCTTCCTGCTCGGCCTCATGCAGGGCGAGGAAACCATAATCGGCCTCGCCGAACAGCCTTTGCTGCGCCACCGCTGGCTGGGCGCCACAGGCCACGGCACCACCCGCGGCAGCGCGCAGCTACACACCCGTTCTTGCCGGTCACTCGCCGAGGCAGTGGTGAGCACCATGGGCTACGACACTTTCGCCCGCGCCCACCACGACCGCCTCTCCCGCCTGCGCCTCAACCACCGCAAAACCGTCATCGCCGATAGCTTCTACGTCTTCGGCCTGCTTGCCGAAGGCCGAGTCGACCTCATCGCCTCCGACGGCTTCGCCCTGCACGACTACGCCGCGCTGGACGCCATCGTGCGGAACGCCGGAGGAACCGTCACCGACTGGGCCGGAAAACCCCTCGGCCGCCACAGCAACGGCACCGTCCTGGCCGCCGCCACGGCGGAGCTGCACGCCGAGGCGCTGGTCCTGCTCGGCTGAGGGTCCGCCTACTCCTTGGCCAGTTCGCGGGCCAAAGCGCGGATCAGGTCGGAGCGGCTGACCAGGCCGACGATCCTGCCATCGGCCACCACGGGGGCGCGCTTGATGCCCTTCTCGAAGAACAGCCGGGCGATGTCATGCGCGGAGGTGCCGGGCGCGATGGTGGCGACATTGGCGGTCATCACCGCGCCTACCTTGCGGCGTTCGGCCTGCAGCACCTTGATGAAGCTCGGCGCCAGGGCCTCGCCATCGGCGAGGTGATCCAGCCACCACTGCTGGCGCTCGCTGAATTCGCCGTGCCAGCGCAGCAGGTCCCCCTCGGTGAGCATGCCGACCGGGGTGCCATCGGCATCCACCACCGGCAGGCCGCTGATCCGCTTCTCCGCCATCAGCCGCACGGCGGCGAGCAGGGAGGTCTCGGGATGCACGGTGGCGACCGCGCGGGTCATCAGGTCCTCGGCGAAAATCAGGGCATTGTCGAACATGGCTGGGCGCTCCGGTTGGGTGGCGGCATCCTCCAACGATCGCCCCCGCGCGGCATTGCGCTGGATCAAGGCTCGCCTGCGCTGCCGTGGTGGCGAAGCGGGCGTCGGGCGCCTATCTATGCCGCCATGTCCGATACTCCCGCCTTTCTCGACCCCGGCCGCCCGGCGGTGCCCGATATCGTGGTGCCGCGCGGCGTGGTGCCCTTCTTCCTGCCGCAGCGTCCCGTCCGGGGCCGGCTGGTGCGGCTTGGCCCGCTCGCCGACGCACTGCTGACCCGCCATGACCACCCGGAGGTGGTGACCCGCCTGGTCGGCGAGGCGCTGGCGCTGGTGGCGGCGCTGGCGACCGCGCTGAAATTCCGCGGCTCCTTCAGCCTGCAATCCAAGGGCGACGGGCCGGTGCCGATGCTGGTGGCCGATTGCACCGAGGCCGGCGCCGTGCGCGGCTATGCGCGGGTGGAGCGGGAGCAGCTCGCCGCACTGCTGGCGCGCAAGCCCGATCCCAGCGCGGCCGACATTCTCGGCCAGGGCTACCTTGCCCTCACCGTGGATCAGGGGCCGGATACCGAGCGCCACCAGGGCATCGTCAACATCACCGGCGACACGCTGGCCGAGATGGCACTGCATTATTTCGACACCAGCGAGCAGCTCGCCACCTCCATCCGCCTCGCCTGCGCCCAAACGCCGAAGGGCTGGCGGGCGGGGGCGCTGGTGATCGAGAAGATCGCCGGCGCCGGCGGGATCGACCCGGAGATGGACGCCGCCGAGCAGGCCGAGTCCTGGCGCACCGCCGAAATTCTGGCCGCCACCATCACCGACGCCGAACTGCTCGATGACGCGCTGGAGCCCGAGGCGCTGCTGTTCCGCCTGTTCCATACCGAGGGCGTGACGGCCGATCTCGCCCGCGCGCTCGCCTATGGCTGCCGCTGCTCGCGCCAGCGCCTCGCCGGGCTGCTCGAGACCTTCACGGTGGATGATCTTGACCACATGGCGGTCGCGGGCGACATCGTGATGACCTGCGAGTTCTGCAACCATGATTTCCGCTTCCCGCGTGCCGGCGTGCGCGGCACGGATTGAGCATTCGGGGATGACGCCATGACGATCGACCGCCGTTTCCTCCTCGCCGGGCTGCTGGCGCTGGCCTCCTGCGGCAGCGGCGAGAAGCCGGTGTTCGAGCCGCTGGACTATGACTATCTCACCAAGATCAAGCTCGACGCCGGGCAGCTCGACATCGATGACGGCTGGGTGCCGCGCGGCTCGGCCCGCCATGTCGAATACCTCGCGCCGAGCCGGCCGCTGAAGACGCTGCGCAAGATGGCCGAGCAGCGGCTGCTGACCGGGAGCATGACCGGGCGCGCCGTGCTGACCATCACCGACGCCTCGCTGATCCTCAACCGTGGCCGCTTCGAGGGCAGTTTCGCGCTGCGGCTGGAGCTGTTCGGCGCCGATGGCAATTCCCGCGGCACGGCGGACGCAAGGGTGCGCGGCGCCCGCGTGGCGAAGGACGACGAGGACGAGGATGCCACCCGCATCGACCTCGACGCGCTGGTACGCAAGATGATGGAGGACCTCAACGTCGAGTTCCAGTTCCAGGTGCAGCGCGCCTTCAAGGACGCGTTGCAATCCACCGACACCACCGCCCCGGCGCCTGAGGCGGTAGAGACGCAGGAACTGCCGACGACGCCCGGCAGCCCCGCCCAGCAGCCCAAGCTGGTGCCTCCCCCGCCGTGACGGCGGTACCGGCGGCGGACCGGGTCGTCGCCGGAATCGGGCTCGGGGTGATCGCCTATTCGCTGTTCGCCACCCATGACGCGGCGAACAAGTATCTCGCCGCCACCCTGCCGGTCTGGCAGGTGCTGTTTTTCCGCAGCCTCACCATCGTCGCCGGCGCGCTGGTGTTTGGGCGCGGCAAGCTGGTGGCGCGCGTGGTGGAGACGCCGCTGAAGCTGGCGCTGCTCGGGCGCGGCGCGCTCACTCTGGTCGCCTGGCTCTGCTACTACACCGCCTCGCGCGACATGCCGCTGGCGCAGTTGATGACGCTGTATTTCAGCTCCCCCATCATCGTCGCCGTGCTGGCAATCCCGGTGCTCGGCGAGAAGGTGACGCCGGGCCGCTGGCTCGCGCTGGCGCTCGGCTTCGGCGGCGTGCTGCTGGCGAGCGACCCGCTGGGGGTGCAGGCCTCATTGGCGACCGCGCTGGTGCTGGCGGCGGCGCTGATGTGGGCCATCGCCATCCTGCTGATGCGGGTGATCGCCAAGCGGGAGAGCTCGCTGGTGCAGATGTTCTACCAGAACGCGCTGTTCCTGGTGCTGACCGGCACGGCGAGCTGGTCCTGGTGGACGCCACCCTCCCCGCTCGAATTCGCCCTGCTGGCGCTGATCGGCGTGTTCGGCGGCGCCGGGCAATACATCATGTTCGAGGGTATCCGTCTCGCGCCCGCCTCGGTGATGTCCACGGTGGAATACACCGGGCTGCTTTGGGCGTTCCTGCTCGGCTATCTCGTGTGGGGCGATATCCCCTCGGCCACGACCTGGGCGGGGGCGGGGATGATCGCGCTGTCCGGCGTGTTTCTGCTGCTCATGGAGCGCTGGCGGCGGGCCTGATCAGGCTGGCCGGCGCGCCATCAGCGAGACCGAAAGCGGCAGCCAGGGCTTGTCCTGCCAGCGGTACATCCCGTCCGCGCTCCGCTCCAGCGCCAGGAACATCCGCCACGCCACGGCGGGATGCTCATGGAGGAACGCGAGCCGCAGCCCGGCATCGATCAGCGCCGAGACGATGGCGCCGAGCGGGTGGATATACTGGTAGGTGCGCATGGCGGAGAGGCGAGCGGTCGCGTCGGAATAGTCCCGCGTGTCGTCCTGGATCAGCGGCGCGGTGTCGAAATAGGGGGTGAACCAGCCTGGAAACCCCACCGGCCCCGCCACGTCGTCATCGAACACCAGAGCCGCCGGGTGCGCGTCGGCGAAATACAACGCGCCGCCGGGCTTGAGGAAATGCGCGATCACCCGTGCCCAGCCCGCGATGTCCGGCAGCCAGCAGATGGTGCCCCAGGTGGTGTAGACGAGGTCGAAGCTGGCGGGCTCCGGGAGTGCCTCCGGCGCGGCATAAATATCCGACACCACGAAGCGCGCCGCCACGCCGATCTCGGCGGCCAGAGCGCGCGCGGCCTCGATCGCCGGCGCCGAGAAATCGAGCCCGGTCACCTCGGCACCCATCTGCGCCAGGGCCAGCGTATCGGAGCCGATATGGCATTGCAGATGCAGGATGCGCTTGCCGGCGACGTCCTCCAGTTCCGCCGTCTCGATCGGGGTCAACTGCCCTCGCCCGGCCCGCAGCGGCGCCAGATCATAGCTGCGCAGATGCACCGCCACCCGCTCGTCCCAGTTCGCCCGATTGGCCTCCCGCCACGCCTCCGTCATGCCGCCCTCCCCCGCCGCGTTGCCAAGCCCGCATGCGCCTTCTAGCCTGAAACCGAGGAGAAGAGTCCATGGCCCGAACCGTCGCCCGCCTGCTGGCCGAAAGCCTGCAAGCCCATGATATCGACCTGATCTACTGCGTGCCCGGCGAGAGCTATCTCGGCCTGACCGACGCGATTTCCGACATGAACCGCATGCGCCTGGTGGTCTGCCGCCACGAGGGCGGCGCCGCTTTCATGGCCGTCGCCGATGGCAGGCTGCGCGATCGCGCCGGCGTCTGCGTGGTCTCCCGCGGCCCCGGCCTCTCCAACGCGATGGTCGCGCTGCACACCGCGTACCATGACGCGACGCCGCTGGTCATTCTGGTCGGCCAGGTCGAGCGCAAGGATTTCGGCCGCCTCGCGCTGCAAGAGCAGAACTACTCCCGCCTGCTGTCCGACATCACCAAGATGGTGATCGAGGTGAATGAGCCGGTGATGGCCTCCGAGGCCATCGCGCGGGCCTTCCACATCGCCGAAAGCGGCACGCCCGGCCCGGTCGCGGTGATCCTCCCCGAGGATATCTTCGACGAGCCGGCCGAGGGCATCCCGGTCGACCAGCCCCGGCCGCGCCCTTATGCCGGGCCGCGCAGCCAGGACGTCGATCGCCTCGCCGACATGATCGCCGCCGCCGAGCGCCCGTTGATCTGGGTCGGCGCCACGCTCGCGTCGGATGCCATCGACGGTGGCGCGGCGACGCGCGACCTCAAGCGCCTCGCCGAGGAATGGGTGCTGCCTATCAGCCCCACCCATCGCCGCCCGCATTTGTTTGACGCCAATCACCCCAACTACGGCGGCTACATGGGCATCCGCGTGCCCAAGGACCTCATCGGCGAGATGCGCAAGGCGGACCTCATCGTCTCGCTCGGCGAGCGCATCACCGATTCGGTCAGCCAGTCCTACAGCTTCCCCAGCGCGCCGCAGCCGCAGCTGCCGCTGGTGCATGTCTGGCCCGATCCCAACGAGGTTGGCCGGGTGTGGCGGCCCGATCTCGGCATGGCGTGTGACCCCCATGCGGTGATCCAGGCCCTGCTCGCCCGCGGCGCGCCGAAGGATGCCGCCAAGCGCCGGGGTTGGGTAGCCAGCCTCAACGCCATCCACCGCCGCCTGCTCGCCCCGGAATGGACGCCGATGACGGACGGGGTGAACTTCGCCGCCGTGGTGTGCGAAATCGGCAAGCACCTGGCTGACGACGCGACGATCACGTCCGACGCCGGCAATTTCTCCTCCTTCATCCACCGCTATATCGGCATGAAGCCGGGCCAGATGTTCCTCTCCTCCGTGGTCGGCGCGATGGGCGCGGGGGTGCCGATGGCCGTCGCCGCCGGGCTGCGCCGGGTCGGCCAGCAGGCGATCGCCTTCGTCGGCGATGGCGGCGCGCTGATGACCGGCAATGAGCTGGCGACCGCGAAGCTCTATGGCGTGAACCCCATTATCGTGATCAGCGACAACGGCAACTACGGCACCATCGCGATGCATCACCTGAACCGCTATCCCGGCCGCCCCTACCAATCCGCCACCCAGTTGCAGAACCCCGATTTCGCCGCCTGGGCCGCCGCCTTCGGCGCCGAGGGCATCACCATCGCCACCGAGGACGCCGTGGCCCCCGCCATCGCCGCCGCCTTCGCGGTGAAGGATCGACCGGTGGTGGTTCACGTGCTCAGCTCCGCCGAACAAATGAGCGCCTGGCGCCGCCGGTCGCAATAAGGAACCCACGCCATGACCACGCAAGATCTGCCCGCCGCCCGCCCCGAAGAGGTCGGCCTCTGCTCCGCCCGCCTCGCCACCCTCTCGGCCGCCATCAAGTCCCGCACCGACGCCGGCAACATCCCCGGCGCCGTCGCCATCGTCGTGCGCAATGACCGCGTGGCCTATTACGAGACCTTCGGCAAGCGCGCCCCCCTGGCGCCCGACCCGATGGCGAAGGACGCGATTTTCCGCATCTATTCGATGACCAAGGCCATCGTCTCGGTCGCCACCATGATGCTGTGGGAGGAGGGCAAGCTCTTCCTGTCCGACCCCGTCGCGAATTTCCTGCCGGAATACGCGGCCCAGAAAGTCCTGCTCCCCAATGGCAGCCTGGTCGCGCCGGACAGCCCGATGACGGTGCAGGATCTGCTGCGCCACACCTCCGGCCTCACCTATGAATTCCGCGGCACACGGCCCATCCACACCCAGTACGCCAATGCCCGCGTGTTTCGCCGCAACCAGACCAACGCCGACCAGTCCGCGGCGCTGGCCGCCCTGCCGCTCGATTTCCACCCCGGCACCCAGTTCGAATACAGCCGCGCCACCGACGTGCTTGGCCGCCTCATCGAGGCGATCTCCGGCGAAACCCTCGGCGTCCATCTGCAACGCCGCATCCTCGGCCCGCTGGGGATGACCGACACCGGCTTCCACGTGCCGGCAGAAAAGCTGCACCGCCTCGCCGAAGCCCACGCGATCGACCCGCTGACCGGCGAGGCCGAGATGATGCTCGACGTCACCCGCCCCGCGATTTTCGAATCGGGCGGCGGCGGCCTGGTCTCCACCACCATGGACTACGCCCGCTTCCTGCAAATGCTCGCCAATAACGGCCAGCTCAACGGCACCCGCCTGCTCGGCCGCAAAACCATCGAGCTGATGACCAACGACCACCTCGGCACCATGCCCCGCCCCGCCGACATGATCGGCCCCGGCTTCGGCTTCGGCCTCGGTTTCGCGGTGCGCACCCATGCCGGCATGGGCACCACCCCCGGCTCGGTCGGCCAGTACTACTGGGGCGGCGCCGCCGGCACCACCTTCTGGGTCGATCCCGCCGAACGCCTGTTCGCCGTGATGATGATCCAGTCGCGCGTCCAGCGCGAAACCTACCGGCTGCTGTTCCGCGACCTCGTCTATTCGGCGATTAACGACTGAGGCTTTATTCAACGCCGCCCGGGCTGCTGCATCCATCCTCGCGCAGCAGCCCGAAGCCGCCACACCGATCCATCACGACGGCCGACCGCCTATCGTCGAATCCAACGCTCCGGCCAAGCAACTACGGATCGATCAATACGCCGGGATTGAGCATCCCCGCTGGATCCAACGCCCCCTTGGCGGCCCGCAGCGCGGTGGCGAACAGCTCCGGCCTTTGGCGGTCGTACCAGGGCCGGTGGTCGCGGCCGACGGCGTGGTGATGGGTGATGGTGCCGCCGGCTTCCATCAGCGCATCCCCCGCCGCGTCCTTGATGGCCTGCCATTGTTCGAGCAGGGCGCCGTGGCGGCCGAGGGCGTGGAAGGAGAAATAGGGGGCCGGGCCGTCAGGGTAGATGTGGGTGAAGCGGCAGGTGATCTGGCCCGGCTTGCCGGTGACACGGAGCATGGCGGCCTCGACGGACGCCTTGATGTGGTCGTGGAGGGCCTCGAACTTGTCCCAGGTGATCGCGGTTTCGAAGGTGTCATTGATGATGGCGCGGGGCACGATGCGCTCGCGGGCATAGGGCATGCGAATGAAGGCGTTGCGCCACAGCCCGGCCGCGCCCTTGAGGTGGGCATCGGCTTCACCCGCGGCTTCCGGCGTGCCGCCGTGGTCGCGGGCGCATTCCAGCGCGCGGGCGTGCCAGATGGCGAGGTCATGGTCGGCGGATTCGAAGGCGAGCACCATGATGGCGTGCCGTCCGTCGCCGGCGCCGGTATTGGCGGCCTCCTGCGGGTCGAGAATGCGGCAGTTGGAGGGGTAGAGCCCGGCCTGGCTGATGGCGCGCACCGCGCGGGCGGCGGCGAAGAAGCTGTCGAACCGGATGGCACCGCCGGCGCGAAACGTCGGGCGGTCCTGCAGGCGCATCCAGGCGGAGGTGATGACGCCGAGGATGCCCTCGGAGCCGATGAACATGCGGTCCGGCGAGGGCCCGGCGCCGGAGCCGGGCAGGCGGCGGGTCTCCAGCGTGCCCTTCGGCGTCACCACGCGAAGGTTTTCCACGAAGTCGTCGATATGGGTGTAGAGGCTCGCGAAATGGCCGCCGGAGCGGGTGGCGATCCAGCCGCCGAGGGTGGAGTAGTCGAAGCTCTGCGGGAAGTGGCGAAGGGTGAGGCCGTGCGGCTTGAGTTGCGCCTCGAGCGCCGGGCCATAGGCGCCGCCCTGGATGTTGGCGGCGCGGGAGGCGCGGTCGATCTCGACCACCTGGTCAAGATGCCGCAGGTCGAGCGTCACGGCCGCCTTGTAGCGGGTGCCGTCAACCTTGGCCTCCACGCCGCCGCACACCGAAGAGCCGCCGCCGAAGGGGATCAGCGCGGCCTGGGCGCCGCCGGCCCAGTCCATCACCGCGGCCACCTCCGCCTCGCTGCGCGGATAGGCCACCACATCGGGGGCGCCCTGGTAGTCGCCAAGCATGCCCTTCACGGTATCCGGGTAGGACTTGCCGAAGGTGTGGGCGGCGCGGTCGTAGATGCCGGTGGAGCAGATGGCGGCCAGCGCGGCCGGCGGGGTGATGCGGGGCGCGCGCAGGGCGATGGCATCGAGACCGGGGACCGGCCGCTCCTCGAAATCGGCGACCGCGAATTTGTCGCGGTAGATGCCGAGCAGGAAGGCCTCCTCCTCCGGCGTGTAGCCCTCGCCCTCGCGGCCCCAGCCGAAATATTTGAGCCGTGCTTGCGCCATGACGTCCTCCGTTTCCCCGTATTTTGGGCGCCCCTGCGCGGGCTGCGTCAATAGGGCGGGGCTTGGTTTGGCGGCCATTGCGGCGCATTCTCCGGGGCGATGCAGATCCATGCGAGTTGTGTCGCCCGCGCCGGGCGCGGTGTGCTGCTGCTGGGCCCCCCGGGCGCCGGCAAGTCCGATCTCGCGCTGCGGCTGATCGATCGTGGCTTCGAACTCGTGGCCGATGACCGGGTGGAGATCGACGGGCTGACCGCGACCGCGCCGGCGGGGCTGGCGGGGCTGATCGAGGTGCGTGGGCTCGGCATCCTGCGCTTGCCCGCCCTTGCAAAGGCTGCCCTTGCGCTCGCCGTCGAACTGCGCGAGGAGGTGCCGCGCATGCCCGAACCCGCTCGCCTCGCGACGCCCGATCTGCCGTTGATCACCCTCGATCCGCGGGGAGCTTCGGCCGCGTTGCGGGTCGCCCTGGCGCTTGAGTGCCTGGCGGGGAATGCCGGCATGCTCAGCGGGGCTTTCGTGCCATGAGCGACGCGCCGCAACGGGTGGTGCTCGTCAGCGGCCTGTCGGGCGCCGGCAAGGCGTCGGTGTTGCGGGCGCTCGAGGATATCGGCTTCGAGGCGGTGGACAATCCACCGCTGGAGATGATCGAGAACCTGGTGCTGCGCACCGAGGTCGGCCGGGGCCTCGCGGTCGGCGTTGACGCGCGGTCACGCGGCTTCGATGCCGAGGCGGTGCTGGCGACGCTGGCGCGGCTGCGGCTCAACCCCGGGTTGCGGCCGGAACTGGTGTTTGCCTGGGCGGAGGAGCAGGTGTTGCTGCGCCGTTTCACCGAAACCCGGCGGCGCCATCCGCTCTCGCCGAAAGGCCGCGTGGCCGATGGCATCCATATCGAGCAGCAGGCGATCGCCCCCCTGCATGCCGCGGCGGACCTGGTGATCGACACCTCGGACCTGCCGCTCGCAGCGCTTCGCCAGTTGATCGAGTGCCGCTACGCCGCGGACGAGGGCGCGGAACCGCTGGGCGGGCTCTCCGTATCACTGGTGTCCTTCGCGTTTCCCGCAGGGCTGCCCCGCGATGCTGATATGGTGCTGGACGCAAGGTTCCTGCGGAACCCGCATTACGATCAGGCTCTTAGACCGCTTACCGGAAGTGATCCCGCAGTTGCCGCCTATGTGGAGGCCGATCCGGACTTCGCGGCCTTCTTCGGTCAGATCACCGGACTTCTCAATCTTGTCTTGCCCCGCTTCGTCCAGGAGGGCAAGAAATACGCAACAATTGCGATCGGATGCACCGGTGGCCGACATCGATCGGTCGCCATCGTCGAGCGATTGAGTAAACATCTTTCGAACCTGGACTGGCGTACGAGCGTGTCGCACCGTGAACTGGCCCGTGAGAGCGTCAATGCTCGCATGGGCGATCGGCGCGACGGCAGTGCGGCGGCGGGTTCAGCGCAGGAGCCTGACCACACGCCATGATGGCACTCTGCCTATGATCGGACTGGTTCTGGTCACCCATGGCCGTCTCGCCGTTGAGATGCGCGCCGCGATGGAGCATGTGGTGGGCCCGCAGCGCAACGTCGCCACCGTCTGCATCGGCCCGGATGATGACATCGAGGGGCGGCGCTCCGAGATCCATCGCCGCATCGCCGAGGTGGAAACCGGTGACGGGGTGGTGCTGATCACCGACATGTTCGGCGGCACCCCCTCCAATCTTGCAATCTCGCAGATGGATCGCGTCGGCGTCGAGGTGATCGCCGGCATGAACCTGCCCATGCTCGTGAAGTTCGCCAAGGTGCGCTCCAACCTGCCGCTAGCCGATGCGGTGGATTGTGCCCAGACCGCGGGCCGCAAATACATCGCCAGCGCTTCCCATGTGATGCCCTCGGGCAAGGGCCCGGGTAGCTGCGAATGAGCGGGGGCGGCTCCGGCGATCTGGTGCTGTCTCGTGTGCTGACCATTTGCAATCGCCGCGGCCTGCATGCGCGCGCGGCGGCCAAGTTTGTCTCCTTGGCCGAGAAGTTCGGTGCCTCCGTCGAGGTGGTGAAGGATGGGCAGGCGGTGTCCGCCCTGTCGATCATGGGGCTGATGATGCTGGGCGCCGGCATCGGCTCCACGATCGAACTGCGTGCCGAGGGATGGGACGCCAAGGAGGCGATGGACGCCCTGGTCGCCCTCGTCGAGGCCGGCTTCCATGAGCAGGACTGATGAGGAAGCTGGCGACAAGCCCGCGGAGGCAAAACCCGCGCGCGACAAGCCCGTTCCGGCGGCACGCCCGGAGCGCCGGCTGATCGGCATCCCCGTCTCTTCCGGAATCGCCATCGGCCCCGTATTCGGCGCGGCCGAACCGCCGGCGGTGATCACGCGGCTGAAGATCCATGCGGAGGATACCCAGGCCGAGGTCTCGCGGCTGGATGCGGCGATCGCCCAGTCCCGCAAGCAATTGCTCAAGCTCAAGGCCCGGCTCGCCATCCTGCCCGAGGATAGCCAGGCCGAGATCGCGCCGCTGCTGGATGCCTATCTGCAAATGATCGGCTCCTCCCGCCTGGTGCGCGGCGTGCGGCGACGGGTGGCGGAGACGCTGGTATCCGCCGAGACCGCCGTGGTGGATGAAACCGACGCATTGGCCGAAGCCGTCATGGCGATGCCCGGCGATGAAGACCGTGCCGGCCGCAAGCGCCGTGCCGAGGAGGTGCGGGAGATCGGCCGCCGGCTGATCCGCAACCTCACCCGCGCCCCTTTCCGCAGCTTCAACGCCCTGCCCCAGGGGGCGGTGCTGGCCTGCGAATATCTCCGCCCCGCCGATGCCGCGCTCCTCGACCCCGCGCGGCTCGCGGGCGTGGCCACTGACGACGGGGGGGCCGACGGGCATACCGCGATCATGCTCCGCGCGCTCGGCGTGCCGGCAGTGCTTGGCGTCGCCGGCCTCACCGAGGCGGTGCGGCCTGGCGAGACCATTATCGTCGATGGCACGGCCGGCGTCGTCACCCTCAACCCCACGCGGGATACGCTCGCGGCCGCCCGGCGCGCGGTGACCGCCTATGCGCGCGAACTGCAAAAACTCGCGCTGCTCCGCCGGCTTCCCGCTGTCACCGCGGATGGCGAGGCGGTGGACCTCCAGGCCAACCTCGAAATCCCCGCCGAATTGCCGCTGATCGCCCAATCCGGTGCCGCCGGCATCGGGCTGTTCCGCAGCGAATTCCTCTTCATGAACCGCGAGAAACTGCCGGACGAGGCGGCGCAGGCGGAGGTTTATCGCAGCGTCGTCGAGGCCATGGCCGGGGACCCCGTGACCATCCGCGTGCTGGACTGGGGCGGCGAGAAGGAGATCGAGGCGCTGCAGGCCGAGGGCGTCGTGCCGGAGGCGGCCGATCTCAACCCGGCGCTCGGCATTCGCGGCATCCGCCTGCTGCTGCGCCAGCCCGAGCTGTTCGAGACCCAGCTGGCCGCCATCCTGCGCGCGGCGAGCGCGGGGCCGGTGCGCATCCTGCTGCCGATGGTCACCAATGTCGGCGAGGTGCGCCAGGCCCGCGAAATCTATGAGCGGGTAATCCGCCGCCTGCGCCGCCGCGGCGAGCGGCTGCCCGACAAGGCACCGCCGCTCGGCATCATGATCGAAACCCCCGGCGCCGCCCTCTCGGCCGATGCACTGGCGCTGGAGGCCGATTTCTTCGCCATCGGCACGAATGACCTGACAATGTACACCCTCGCCGTCGATCGCGGCGACAGCGACGTCTCGTCGCTCTACGACCCCTTGCACCCCGCCGTGCTCCGCCTGGTGCAGTTCGCCACCGAGGCGGCGCTCAGGATGCGCATGCCGGTCTCCGTCTGCGGCGAGATGGCCTCCAACCCCAAGCTGATGAAGCTGCTGCTCGGCCTCGGCCTGCGCAGCTTCAGCATGAACGCCTCCGCCGTGCCGCGGGTGAAGCAGGCGATCCGGGGGCTCAATATCGATGATTGCGCCCGCTTTGCCCGCCGCGTGATGGAGCAGTCCGACCCCGTCCGGATCGCAGAACTTCTCGCCGAATAGACCCAATGCGATGCGCAGCATCAGGTCGCGCGGCGCCTGCCTGAGGCTCAGCCGCGCGCCGCGCGGTAGAACGCCTCCACGTCGGCCCGGTTCGGATGCGCCGTCCCGGTGCGGCTGACCGCGGCGGCGCCGGCGGCGAGGCCCCACAGCAGCGCGTCCCCGGCGTCGCTCCCGGTGGCGAGCGCCAGCGTCATCGCCGCGAGGAAACTATCGCCTGCCCCCACCGCGCCGCGCACGGTAACCGGGATGGAGGGGCGGCGGATCACCCCGGCGGAGGTGGCGATCAGCGCGCCGTCGCCCCCGAGCGATACTGCCACCCGCTCGGCCGCCCCGGCGCGCACCAGTTCGCGGGCGGAGTCCTCCACCGGGCCGTCGCCCACCAGGTCACGCAATTCGCGTTCGCTCGGCTTGATCAGCGCGAGGCCGGAGCCCAAAGCCGCCTTCAGCGCCTCCCCCGAGCTATCCAGCACGACATGGCGGCCGCGCGCCGACTCGCGCTCGGCGATGCGGGCGTAGCTGTCGGCGGCGAGCCCGCGCGGCAGGCTGCCCGACAGCACCACCCAGTCGCCGGGCTCCGCTTCGAGCGTGGCGCAGGCGGCGGCGAATTCGGCCTCCGAAACCTCGGGCCCCTCGGGCACGAAGCGGTATTCCTGCCCGGTCGCGCGGTCATGCACGGTGGTGCTGATGCGCGTGGTGCCGGCGATCGGCACGGGGCGGCAAGGCACGCGGTACTGCGCCAGCATCTCCAGGAGGAAATCGCCGGTCACCCCACCGGCCAGCACCACCGCGCAGACATCGGCGCCAAACTCCGTCAGCACGCGCGCCACATTGACGCCGCCGCCGCCGGGATCATGCGTCTCGTGATCGGTGCGGATCTTGTGTTGCGGCACCACGCGATCGGCCTCGAAGGCCGTATCGACGGCGGGATTCAGCGTCAGGGTGACGATGCGGGGGATCATGCGCGCAGCCTAGCCGAACGCGGCGCGATCGCCCAGGATGGCGCGAGGACACGGGAGAGAGAAATGGCCTTCATGCTCGTCATGCTGCCGCCGCAGAGCGATATCACCCGCGGCTGGGCCCGCCGGCTCGCCGCCACGTTGCCGGAGGTCGAGGTGGTGGTGGCGGAAGGGGCGCAGCACGCCCAGCACGCCATCGTCGACGCCGATGCCGCCTTCGGCACGCTGACGCCCGATCTGCTGGCGCGATCGACCAGGCTGCGCTGGCTGCAGGCGCCGCAGGCCGCCCCGCCGGCCGGGTTCTACTACCCGGAACTGGTCGCCCACCCCCTCGTCGCCACCAATTTCCGCGAGATCTTCAACGACCATATCGGCGCCCACATCATGGCCTTCGTCTTCGCCTTCGCGCGGGGGTTCCACTATTATATTCCGCAGCAGATGCGCCGGCAGTGGGCCAAGCCGCCCGAGGATCACGGGGTGGTGGACCTGCATTCCGCCACCGCGCTGATCGTCGGCCTCGGCGGCATCGGCACCGAGGCGGCGCGGCTGGCGAAGGCGGCGGGGATGAATGTGATCGGCACCGACGCACGGCGCGGTTCGCCGCCGCCGGATGTCGCCGAGATGCATCCCCCCGAGGCGCTCGACGCGCTGCTGCCACGGGCCGATTTCGTCATCGCCACCGTGCCGCATACGCCGGCGACCGAGGGAATGTTCAACCGCGCGCGCTTCCAGCGCATGCGCCGCGACGCCTTCTTCATCAATATCGGCCGCGGCCTGACGACCAAGCTCGATGACCTGCATGCGGCGCTGCTGGCCGGTGAGATCGCCGGTGCCGGGCTCGATGTCTACGAAACCGAGCCACTGCCGGCGGAGCATCCCCTCTGGACCACGCCAAGCGTGCTGATGACGCCGCACATGGCCGGCTATGGGCCGCATCTCAACGAACGCCGCTACGCCATCCTGCGCGACAATGCGCGCGCCATGCTCTCGGGCGCCCCGCTGCGCAACGTGGTGGACAAGGCGAACTGGTTTTGACGCGTCCGGCGCCGGGAAGGGGCTAAGCCCCGTCGGGCGCCCATGCCTCCGGCGCCGGGTCCTCCCGGTTTTGCATGTGCCGGGCCAGTTTCTCGATCTGCGGCGACACGACCCGCGTGAGCTCCTCGTCCGTGACGGTCTCCGCCCAGGCTTGACGGAAGCAGAGCAGCCACGCATCGATTTCCGGGGTCGCAATCGGCGCGCTGAGATGCCGCCGCCGCAGCATCACCGGGCCATACTTGTCGGTGAACAGCGGCGGGCCGCCGAGCCAGCCCGTCAGGTATTCGAAGAGCTTCTGCTCGGACAGGTCCAGGCTGGCGCCATGGATCGCGCGGGCGGGGGCGGCGTCAGGGAGCGTATCCATCAGATGGTAGAAGCGCCGGGTAAAAGCTCTGACCCCGGCTTCCCCGCCAATCCGCTCGTAAGGTGATGTCACTGCGTAGGATCTCCGGATGCGCGCCTCGTGTCGCACCCTGGTAGCCCCGGGGGGATCACCCATCAAGGGCGCCCCTCACCAACCCAAGCGAACTGGCTAAGCCTTCGGCAACTGCACCACGAAGCGCGCCCCAGTCACCCGCCCCTCCGGACCGCGGCGGTTTTCCGCGACGATGCGGCCCTTCAGCGCATCGACGATCTGCCGGCTGATCGACAGGCCGAGCCCGGAATGCTGGCCGAAGCGCTCCTCCTTAGGGCGCTCCGAATAGAATCGCTCAAAGACATGCTCCAACCGATCCTCCGGGATGCCCGGCCCCTCATCCTCCACCGCCAGCTCGATCATGCTGCCGGTATCGCGCGCCTTCAGCGCGATGCTGCCATTGGGCGGCGAGAAGGAGATCGCATTGCCGATGAGGTTGCGCAGCACCTGCACCAGCCTGCCCTCAACGCCCTGCACCTCCAGCCGCTCATCGGGCGCTTCCAGATGCATATGCGGCCCATTATCGCCGCGGGTCTGCTCATTGATCTCCACCAGCGTCTCCAGGATCGGCTTGATATCGACCCGCTCCACCGCGACGCGGGAGAGCTCGGCATCGATGCGCGAGGCATCCGAGATGTCGCTGATCAGCCGGTCCAGCCGGCCGACGTCCTCGGCGATGATGGCGAGCAGGCGCCTCTGCTTCTCGGGGTCCTCGATGCGGCGCAGCGTCTCGATGGCGCTGCGGATGGAGGAGAGCGGGTTCTTGATCTCATGCGCCACATCGGCGGCGAAGCGCTCGATCGCGTCCATGCGGGCCCACAGGGCGCGGGCGGATTGCGAGAGGGCGTGGGCCAGCACGCCGATCTCGTCCTCCCGCGCCAGCAGCCCCTCCGGCATGGCGCCGCCACGGCCCGAGCCCTCGCGCATCCCGGCCGCCGAGCCGGCCAGGCGCAGGATCGGCCGCGCGATGGTGAGCGAGAGATACCAGGAGAGTGCCACCGTGATGGCGAGTGCGAGAGTGAACAGGCCGAGAATGGAGAGGCGGACGGCGAGCAGGCTGTCATCCACCTCGCGCGCCTCGCGGGTCAGCAGCACGATGCCGACGGAGGCGCGGTTGCGCAGCACCGGCTCGGCGACCGTCACCAGCAGCCGATTATCCATGGTGCGGCGGATATAGGGGGGCATGACGCGCTTGTCGTCGGCGCCGGTGAGGCGCAGCTCCTCCTTCACGTCGGGCTGCCAGTCCGGCCCGGCGGCCTGCGGGCCGATATCGAGCAGGGGCGTGCCGCCGAGATGGGGCAGAAAGGCGAGCAGCCGGTCATAGATGGCGCCGATGGTGCCGAGCACCGCACCGCGCTCCACGGGTGGGGGCAGGGGTTCCGTCACCACCGCCCCGCCGGTGGCCTCGCGCACCCGGCTATCGGCGATCAGCAGCCCGTCCGGCGCATAGACTCGCGCCTGGGCGGAGGGCGTCGGCTCGGTCAGCCGGCGCAGCAAAGGCCGCGCCTGGTCGGGCGCCAACCCCGCCGGGGCGGTGCCGTCATCGCGCACCGCCGCCTCACCGAGGGCGGCGGCGAAAATGCGGGCCTGCTCGCGCAGCGTCGTCACCTCGGCGCGCAGCAGACCGTTCTGGTACTGGTCGAGATAGAGCAGCGCGGCCAGCAGCAGCACCAGCGGCAGCAGGTTCACCAGCAGAATGCGCCGCAGCATGGGCGAGACCCAGTGCGACTTCATGGCCATGCCCTCGGCCGGCCGCTCGATCAGGATACCGGCGTTGGGCATGGGAGATCAGGCGTCCTTGTAGCGGTAGCCGATGCCGTAGAGCGTCTCGATGGCGTTGAAGTCGTCATCAACGGTGCGGAACTTCTTGCGCACCCGCTTGATATGGCTGTCGATCGTGCGGTCATCGACGTAGACGTTGTCGCCATAGGCGGCATCGATCAGCTGGTCGCGGGATTTCACCATGCCAGGCCGCGTGGCGAGCGCCTTGACCAGGAGGAACTCGGTGACGGTGAGCTGGATGTCGACCGTCTTCCACAGGCACTGATGCTTGGTCTCGTCGAGCACCAGCTCGCCGCGCACCATCACCCCCGTGGGGTTGGCGCCAGAGCCCTCGGCGCGGCTGGTCTCATTGCGGCGCAGCAGGGCCCGGATGCGCTCCAGCAGCAGGCGCTGGCTGAACGGCTTGGTGATGTAGTCATCGGCGCCGAGCCGCAGGCCCATCACCTCGTCCACTTCCTCGTCCTTGGAGGTCAGGAAGATCACCGGCAGGGTGGAGCGGGTGCGCAGGCGTTGCAGCAGCTCCATGCCGTCCATGCGCGGCATCTTGACGTCGAGCACCGCGAGATCGACCGGGCGGGCGGTGATGCCCTGCAGCGCGCTTTCGCCGTCGGTATAGGTGCGGACGGTGAAACCCTCCTGCTCGAGCGTCATCGACACTGATGTGAGGATATTGCGGTCGTCATCGACGAGGGCGATTGTCTGTTTCATCGGGGCTCTCCATGCGGCGGATCCGTGGTTCGTCCGGCACCCAAGGAATATGGCACGCAATTGTGGCGCTTCACGGTTGAGGAGTGAACGAATTATGGCAGAACCCGAAGAAGTGAACCCCACTTCGGACCCCACCCCCGCCTGGCAGGCCATAATGCTGCTGCGCGCCGCCCGGTCCGGCACGCTGGCCACCGCGCGGGACGGCCAGCCCTTCGCCTCATTGGTGACACCCTCCACCGCGCCGGATCGCTCGGTCCTGATGCTGCTGTCGGGCCTCGCGGAACATACGCGCCACCTCAAGGCCGATCCGCGCTGCGCCCTCATGGTCAGCGGGCCGGCCACGTCAGCCAATCCGCAGACCTCGCCGCGCCTCACCATCACCGGCACGGCCGAGCGGGTGGAGGATGCCGCGCTCAAGGCGCGCTGGCTGGCCATGCACCCCTATGCCGCGCTCTACGCGGATTTCGGCGATTTCGCGCTATGGCGGCTCGAGATCGGCGCCGCCATGCTGGTCGGCGGCTTCGCCCGCGCGCACCGTCTGCGCGCCGCCGCCCTGGCCGCCCCGGCCGATTCGGTCGCGGCGATCGAAGCCGCGGCGGAGGACATCATGGGCCACTGCAACCGCGACCATCCGGCAACCCTGGCCGGCATCGCCCGTGCGCCTGGCGATTGGCGCATGGTCGGCGTCGATATCGACGGGTGCGATCTCGGGAACGGCGAGGCGGTGCAGCGCGTCCATTGGCGGGCACCGGTGGCCAATGCCGAAAACGTGAGGTTGGAACTGATGCATTTCGCACATGCAGCACGGGCCCAAATGCATTCCTGACATTTTTACGCCATGATGGACCGCTAGCGGCTGCGCCGATTAAGACGGTCACCTGACCATTTCCGCTCAAGACCTACCGCGAGGAAACGACCCTATGACGACTTCAGCCGCGGCATTGCGCGGAACCGGCGTGCGTGCTGGCCTCAAAGTGCATGCCAACCTCACCGCAGCCACGCTGACGGCCCATGCGGTGCGCCGCAATGAGGGCGAGTTGTCGGCCGATGGGGCGCTGATGGTGCGCACCGGGGTGCATACCGGCCGCTCCGCCCAGGACAAGTTCGTGGTCGATGAACCCGGCACCTCCGCCGAGGTATGGTGGGGCAAGGTCAACAAGAAGCTGGCGCCCGAGAAATTCGCCACCCTCACCGCCCGCGTGCAGGCCTATCTCCAGGGCCAGGAGCTCTACACCCAGGACCTCTACGCCGGCGCCGATCCCGCGCACCGCATCCGCGTGCGCCTGGTCACCACCCAGGCGTGGTCGGCTCAGTTCGCCCGCAACATGTTCATCCGGCCTGACGAATCGGAGCTTGAAGGGTTCGAGCCGGACTACGTGATCCTCCACGCGCCACATTTCCACGCCGATCCCGCGATCGACGGGGTGCGGACCAACACGGTGGTCGCACTCTCCTTCGCCCAGCGCCGCATCGTCATCGCCGGCACGGAGTATGCCGGCGAAATCAAGAAATCGATCTTCACGGTGATGAACTGGATACTCCCGGCGAAGGACGTGCTGCCGATGCATTGCAGCGCCAATGTCGGCCGCGAGGGTGACGTCGCACTGTTCTTCGGCCTCTCCGGCACCGGCAAGACCACGCTCTCCTCCGAGCCGTCGCGCCCGCTGATCGGGGATGACGAGCACGGCTGGGGCGCCGGCGGCGTGTTCAATTTCGAGGGCGGCTGCTACGCCAAGGTGATCAACCTCAGCGCCGAGGCGGAGCCCGAGATCTGGGCCGCCTCGCACCGCTTCGGCACCGTGCTGGAGAACGTGGTGGCGGACCGCCATGGGCGGCTCGATCTCAACGATGGCAGCCTCACCGAAAATACCCGCAGCTGCTACCCCGTTGATTTCATTCCGAATTGCATCCGCGAAGGCCGCGGCGGCCAGCCGCGCAACGTGGTGATGCTGGCCGCCGACGCCTTCGGCGTGATGCCGCCGATCGCCAAGCTCTCGCCGGCACAGGCGATGTATCACTTCCTCTCCGGCTACACCGCCATCGTCGCCGGCACCGAGAAGGGCGCCGGCAGCGAGCCGCAGGCGACCTTCAGCGCCTGCTTCGGTGCCCCCTTCCTGCCGCGCCGCCCGGAGGTCTACGGCCAGATGCTCTCCGCGCTGATCGCCGAACACCAGGCCGATTGCTGGCTGATCAACACCGGCTGGTCCGGCGGCCCCTACGGCGTCGGCAACCGCATGCCGATCCGCCACACCCGCGCTTTGCTGCGCGCCGCCCTCGATGGCTCGCTGGCGAAAGTCGCATTCCGGCCCGACCCGTTCTTCGGCCTCATGATCCCCGAGGCCGTGCCCGGCATCCCCGCCGAAGTGCTCGACCCCCGGCTCGGCTGGGCCGACAAGGACGCCTATGACGCCACCGCCCGCGGCCTGGTGTCCCGCTTCGCCGCCAATTTCCGCGAGTTCGAGGACCAGGTCGGCGATGACGTGAAGGCGGTGATGCTGCGGGGCTGACCGCGCCCGCGATGCTCCACCCGCTGGGCCGCGCGCTGGCACAGATCGACGATCCCGCGTTCCTGCGGGTGATCCTGGCGAGCGCCGCCTGTTCGGCGCTCGGCTTCCTCCTGCTCGCGGCGGCCATCGGCTGGCCGATTCACCTCGCGCTTTCCGAGCATGGCTGGCTCGCCTGGCTTGGGCCGGTGGTCGGCGGCCTGCTGGCAGCTTTGGCCGCGCTGCTGCTGTTCCTGCCGGTGGCCGCTGCAATTGCGAGCCTGTTCGTCGAGACGGTGGCGCGGGCGGTGGAGGCGCGCTGGTACCCGGCCATGCCGCCCGGGCGTCCCGCCTCATTTGCCGAGCAGGCGATCGACGGCCTCGGCCTCGGCGTGCGCCTGCTGCTATGGCAGTGCCTGGCCGCGCTGCTTGCCCTGCTGCTGCCAGGGCTCGGCGCCCTTTTGGGCTGGGCGATCGCGGCCTGGGGTGTCGGCCGCGGCCTGTTCCTGGCGGTGGCGATGCGCCGGATGGATCGCGCCCGCGCCACCGCGCTATATCGCGCCCGCCGCCCCGCAGTGCTGGCCCAGGGCGCCATCATCGCCGCCTGCGGCATGGTGCCGGTGCTCAACCTGTTCGCCGCCGTGCTGGGGGTCGCCGCCATGGTGCATGTGCTGCACCGGCGAGTTGTCCACAACATCTAGCGGGCCGACTCGGCGCGACATGTTGTTCGCCCCCTGCCCCTGTGATACCCCAGGGGCCTCGCAGTCATTCGAGTGAAACGGACCAATCGTGTTCAAACGCCGCAAGCCTGACGAGCCCCAGGTACCCGAACCGCCCCCGCTGCCGAGCGCCCCTCCGGCCCAAGGGGCCGATAGCGGGCTTGGCGTGCCGCCCTTCCGTCCAGCCTCTCCCAAGGAGTCCCAACCCATGAGCCGTCCGCCCTTTTCCGGCTCACAGCCCGCGCCGCCGCCCGGCTCCGCCCCGGCCGC
>CAIPLM010000143.1 GCA_903865895.1 uncultured Rhodospirillales bacterium
AGCGTGCCGTCGACCGAAAAATGCTCGCCCGACAGCAGCACCTTCACCTTCGGCTGCGCCAGCACGGCGGCGAGGAAGCTGCTCGCCACATCGCCCGCCAGCAACCGGTCGCGGTTCTTGGTGAAGGTGGTCGCGTCCCAAACCGGGTCGTCCACGCCGAGGCCGACGAACCAGCGGAACAGCAGGTCGAACTCGATGCGCTCGACCAACTGGCGTTCCGAACGGATCGTGTAGAACGCCTGCAACAGCAGCGCCCGCAGCAGTCGCTCCGGCGGGATCGAGTCCCGCCCGAACGGCGAATACAGCGCATCGAACTCCGCCGACATCCCCGCAAGCGTCGCGTTCACAATGCCCCGGATCACCCGAAGAGGATGGTCCGCACGTATCCGCTTCTCGAGATCAACGTAGCTGAACAGCGACCCCGCTACCGCGTCGTTCCCTCGCATCTTCCCTCCGGCTCAAGTCAAGATCAGGGAATCACAACAAACCATCGAGCCGCCACCGTTTTTCAGCAGCCTGATAGAGCCAGTAGCCGGGGAAGCCGAGCGGCGGGCGGTAGCCGACCGGGAGGCCAAGCACCTCGGAGTAGAACGCCTTGGTGCGTTCGAGGTCCGCGGTGCGGATGGTGAAGTGGTTCAGCGCGTTCAGGCCCATGGCAGCCTCCCTCGGTCCGGCAGACAGCATGCTGCGTCGCGGCAGCCTTGTCGATTGGCTACTTCCTCGGCCACGGCCGCGGGTGTAGCTCCGGCGCACCCAGCCTGGGACGACGCCATGACCATCGCTTTCCGGGACGCGGCCTTCGCGCCTGACACTGCCACGCCGCTGATCCTCGCGCTGCCGAAGGGCCGCATCCTGCGCGAATGCGCGCCGCTGCTGGATCGCGCCGGCATCCATCCCGGCGCCGGCTGGAACGACGAGGACAGCCGGCATCTCCGCTTCCCGACCGAGGACCCCGCGCTGGACGTGGTGCGGGTGCGCAGCTTTGACGTCGCGACCTTCGTGGCGCATGGCGCGGCGCAGATCGGCATTTGCGGGGCCGACGTGCTGATGGAGTTCGATTACCCCGAGATCTACGCGCCGCTCGATCTTGGGATCGGGCCTTGCCGGGTTTCGGTGGCCGAGCCGGTGGCGACGGCGGGGACGGATGATCCGCGCGAGTGGTCGCGGGTTCGGGTGGCGTCGAAATATCCCAATATCGCGCGGCGGCATTTCGCCAGCCGAGGGGTGCAGGCGGAGATCGTGCATCTCAACGGCGCGATGGAGCTGGCGCCGGCGCTGGGGCTGACGCGGTTGATCGTCGATCTCGTCGCCACCGGCTCGACGCTGAAGGCCAATGGGCTGGTGGAGACCGAGGTGATCGCCAAGGTGACCAGCCGGTTGATTGTTAATCGTACGGCGCTGAAAACGCGGCCGGAGGAGATCGGCGCCTGGATCGCCAGGTTCCGCGCGGCGCTGGCGGCATGAAGCGGCTTTCCACCGCTGAGGCCGGCTTCGCCGCCGATTTCGCAGCCCTGCTGGATGAGGCGCGCGAGACCACCGAGACGGTGGGGGATGTGGTCGGTGCCATCATCGCCGATGTGCGGGCGCGTGGTGATGCGGCGCTGTGCGAGTATACGGGCCGGTTCGACCGCATGGTGGTGACGGCCGATCGGCTCGCGATCACCACTGCTGAAATTGACGAAGCCGTGGCCGCGATCCCGGCCGCGCTGATGGCTGCGCTTGACTTGGCGGCGACCCGCATCGAGCGGTTCCACCGCGCCCAACTCCCAGCCGATCTGGTGCTGCCGGATGCGACCGGCCTCACGCTCGGCATGCGCTGGACCGCGCTCGACGCGGTGGGCATCTACGTGCCCGGTGGGAAGGCGGCCTATCCGTCCTCGGTGCTGATGAACGCGATCCCCGCCCGCGCCGCCGGCGTCGGCCGGGTGGCGATGTGCGTGCCGACGCCGGATGGGGTGCTGAACCCGCTGGTGCTGGCCGCCGCCCGCCGCGCCGGGGTCAGCGAGATCTATCGCGTCGGTGGCGCCCAGGCGGTGGCGGCTTTGGCCTATGGGACGGCGACGATCGCGCCGGTTGATCGCATCGTCGGGCCGGGCAATGCCTATGTGGCGGAGGCCAAGCGCCAGGTGTTCGGGCGCGTCGGCATCGACAGCATAGCCGGGCCCTCGGAGGTGGTGATCGTCGCGGACGGGACGAATGATCCGCGCCATGTCGCGATCGATTTGCTGGCCCAAGCGGAACATGACGAGGCGGCGCAGGCGATCCTGATCACCGATGACGCGGGGTTCGCCGATGCGGTGGCGGCCGCGGTGGCGGCGGAGCTGGAGACGCTGCCGCGGGCGGCGATCGCGGGGGCCTCCTGGGCGGCGCATGGGGCGATCATCGTGCTGCGGAGCTTCGAGGAGGCCATCCCGCTGGTCGATCGTCTGGCGCCGGAGCATCTGCAGGTGATGCTGCCCGACCCCGAGGCCTTCTTCGCCCGCATCCGCCACGCCGGCGCCGCCTTCCTCGGCCGCGCTTGCCCCGAGGCGATCGGCGACTATGTCGGCGGGCCCAACCACGTGCTGCCGACCGGCCGTTCGGCCCGTTTCGCCAGCGGTCTCTCGGTGTTCGATTTCCTGAAACGGACAACCTGGATCAGTTCCACCGGCGTGGCTGATCCCGCCCGGGCGCTGGCCGAAATCGGCCACGCGGCGGTGGCGCTGGCCGAAGCGGAGGGGCTCGGCGCGCATGCCAGAAGCGTTGCCGTGCGACTTCGCTTGACCTGACCGCCCCCTGGAACCATGTTGCGGCCCAACTAACCTTTAGGACTCACATTACCCATGTCGAAAGAAGACATGATCGAGTTCAGCGGAATGGTGATGGAGCTTCTGCCCAACGCCATGTTCCGTGTGAAACTCGACAACGAACATACGATCCTCGCCCATACCAGCGGCAAGATGCGCAAGAACCGCATCCGCGTGCTCGCTGGCGATCGGGTCAACGTGGAGATGACGCCCTACGATCTCTCCAAGGGCCGGATCACTTTCCGGTTCAAGTAGGCATCGGGCAGTGAGGCTGATCCTGGCCTCGGCGAGCCCGCGGCGCCTGGCGCTGCTGGCGCAGATCGGCATCACCCCCGACGAGGTGATCGCCACCGATATCGACGAAACGCCGCGCAAGGCCGAGCAGCCGCGCCTGCTCGCCGCCCGTCTGGCCGAGGCCAAGGCGGCGGCGGCGGAGCGGGAGGGGGCATTCGTGCTGGCGGCCGATACGGTGGTCGCCTGCGGGCGGCGGGTGCTGCCCAAGGCCGAGACGGAGGCGGAGGCGGCGATGTGCCTCGACCTGCTCTCGGGCCGCCGCCATCACGTGCTCACAGGCGTGACCCTGATCGCCCCGGGTGGCGCCCGCACGCATCGGGTGTGCGACAGCGTGGTGACCTTCGCGCGGCTGACGCCGGCGCAGACCCAGGCCTATCTCGCGTCCGGCGAATGGCGGGGAAAGGCCGGGGGCTACGCGATCCAGGGCCGGGCCGCCGCACTGGTGCGCTTCCTCTCCGGCAGCCATTCCAACGTGATCGGCCTGCCGCTGTTCGAGACCGCCCAATTGCTGCGCGGCGCCGGCTTCCCGCTGCCGTGAAAATCCTTGCCAGCGTGAGCCCCGGCGAGGTGCGGGTCGCCGCCTGGGATGGCACGCTGGTGGATGCGGCGATCTGGCGGCCGGGCAGCCCGGACGGGGTGGGCGACATTCATCGTGGCCGCATCACCCGCAAGCTGCCGGCGCTGGCCGGTGCCTTCGTGGCGTTGATGGATGGCGACGGGTTCCTGCCCGATAGCGCCGGAGCCCAGCGGGCGACCGAGGGGGATGTGATCGCCGTCGCCATCACCCGTGCCGCCCAGGGGGGCAAGGGGCCGCGGCTGGCGCGACTCGAGCGCGATCCCGGCATCGGCCCTCCGGCGTTGCTGGAGCGTGGCCCGGATGCCGTTCGCCGCCTCGCAGCGCTGCACCCCACCGCCGAGGTGGTGGTGGATGACCCTGCGCTCGCCGCAATCCTGCGTCCCGCACTCGGCAGCCGGATGCGGATCGGGGCCGCCTTCGATGACGAGGTGGAGGGGGAGTTCTCCGCCCTGTTCGCCCCCTCTTCCGACCTGCCCGGGGGTGCCCGGCTCCATGTCCACATGACCCCGGCGTTGACCGCGCTCGATGTCGATCTCGGCGCCGCCACCGGTGAACGGCGTGCCAAGGCCGGTGCCCAGGCGGCCACCAACCGCGCCCTCATCCCGGCCATCGCCCGCCAGATCCGGCTGCGCAACCTGGCCGGCGCCATCCTGGTCGATCTCGGGGGCATGGCGGCGAAGAAGCGGGTCGCCCTGGCGCCGGATTTCGCCGCCGCCCTGCGCGACGACCCGCTGGCGCCGCGCTTCCTCGGCTTCACCGCCCTGGGGCTGGCGGAAATCCTGCGCCCGCGGGTGCATCCGCCGCTGGCCGAATACGCCACCGGCCCCCTCGCCGCCGGGCTCGCAGCATTGCGTGAAGCCGCTACCCGCGTGGCCGCGGACCCCGGGCGGACTCTCACGCTGCACGCCACCCCCGCCATCGTCACCGCCTTGCGCGGAGATGTCGCCGGCCTCGTCGCATTCGCCGCCCGCGCCGGCCGGCCCATCAGCCTCGTCGAGACCCGCCTCTCACCTCCCCCTGCCTGGACCATCGAGACCGCCCATGCTTGACCCTAAGACCGCCTGCCCGATCTGCCGCAAACCAGCCGAACCGCGCTTCCGCCCGTTCTGCTCGGTCCGCTGCGCCGATATCGATCTCGGCCGCTGGTTCACCGAATCCTACGCGGTGCCGGCCCCACCGCCGGAAAGCGACGCGGATGACGATTTGATGGCTTGATCCCCCGCCGCGCCTAGGCTATCTCCCCCGCCTCCAACTGCCGCATCCCCTCGGGGGTGCACCGGAATGCCCAGGTAGCTCAGTTGGTAGAGCATGCGACTGAAAATCGCAGTGTCGGTGGTTCGATTCCGCCCCTGGGCACCATTCCATCCCGTTGAATTCATTCAACAATACCGATTTTTTGAAGAATGCTGTGGGGCAGGAATAGCTCTACTGGATCAGCTTGTGGTCAAATTTTCAGCTTGATGCCTCCAAGCGTGCCTGCGGCATCATTGGACGGGTGCCATGCATCACTGATCTGCGTGGGGCGGGTGCCCAGTCACGACCTTGGAAATCCTCGACCTTGGCATTCGTTTATTCGGCAAAGCGCATGTTATCAGCGTCGAGTTCAGTGATGAATCTGGCCAGATTGGTTGCCGTGCTGCGGGGGGCTGCTGTGGCCCGCAACGATATCATCAAGCCGCAACACAATTGTGTTCTTGCCGGACAATTTTTAGCACGGTGGTGCAGGGGACAGCGCTGCGGCGGGTAGCGTCCGCGTTGGTGGTGGAAATTCAAGCGGCTTGAGGGTGTCGATCGGGGTGGCCATCGGATCGTGTGGCTAAGGTGGAGTTGCGAAGCTTCAACCCGAACCGACGAGGACCCGATGACCGAGGATAGATTAC
>CAIPLM010000144.1 GCA_903865895.1 uncultured Rhodospirillales bacterium
ATGCGGCTCGGTCGGCGCTGGTGCGCGGCCTCGTGCGCGCCAGGGATGGAGACCGAGTTTGCCCGACCGTATGCTGCAGTTCGTCCGCCTCGAACAGCAAACCCCGGAGAAGCGCGACAGCGCCGCCCGGCGGAGCGATTTCGGCGAAATCTACGCGGATTTCCAGCCGCCTCAGGCCGCCGCCCAGGCCAGCCGCTGCAGCCAGTGCGGCGTGCCGTTCTGCCAGGTGCACTGCCCGCTCTCCAACAACATCCCGGACTGGCTGAAGCTGACCGCGGAAGGGCGCCTCGAGGAGGCCTACGAGGTCAGCTCGGCGACCAATAATTTCCCGGAAATCTGCGGCCGCATCTGCCCGCAGGACCGCCTGTGCGAGGGCAACTGCGTCATCGAGAAGGGCTTTGAAAGCGTCACCATCGGCGCGGTGGAGCGCTACATCACCGACACCGCCTTCGAGAAGGGCTGGGTCAAGCCGATCCACCCGGTGCGTGAGCGGGCGGAGTCGATCAGCATCATCGGTGCCGGCCCGGGCGGGCTCGCCGCGGCCGAGGAGCTGCGCCGCCGTGGCTATCAGGTGCATGTCTATGACCGGCATGACCGGGTGGGCGGGCTGCTGATCTACGGCATCCCCAACTTCAAGCTCGAAAAAGAGATCGTGCTGCGGCGCTGGCGGCTGATGGAGGAGAGCGGCATCGTCTTCCACCTCTCCACCGAGATCGGCCGTGACGTCAGCCTGGAGCAGTTGCGCGCCCGCCACGCCGCGGTGCTGGTGGCCACCGGCGTCTACAAGCCGCGCGAGATCGGCGGCCCCGGCATCGGCCTGCCCGGCATCGTCGCCGCGCTTGACTATCTCACCGCCTCCAACCGCGCCGGGCTCGGCGATGCGGTGCCGGGCTTCGCCGACGGCACGCTCGACGCCAAGGGCAAGAACGTCGTCGTCATCGGCGGCGGCGATACCGCGATGGACTGCGTGCGCACCGCGGTGCGCCAGGGCGCTACCTCCGTGAAGTGCCTCTATCGGCGTGACAAGGCGAACATGCCGGGCTCGATGCGCGAGGTGAAGAACGCCGAGGAGGAGGGCGTGGAGTTCGTCTGGCTCGCCGCCCCCGAGGCCTTCATCGGCACCGCCGAGGGCGCCGACCACGTGACCGGGGTGCGCGCGGTGCGCATGCATCTCGGCCTGCCCGATGCCTCCGGCCGCCAGTCGGTGGAGCCGATCGACGGCAGCCACTTCACCGTGCCGGCCGATCTGGTGATCAAGGCGCTGGGGTTCGACCCCGAGGACATGCCGGCGGCGCTGGCCGCCCCGGATGTCGGCGTCACCCGCTGGGGCACGCTGAAGGTCGGTCAAAAGACCTTCATGACCAATCTGCCCGGCGTGTTCGCCGCCGGGGATATCGTTCGAGGGGCGTCACTGGTAGTCTGGGCCATCCGCGACGGCCGCGATGCGGCCCAGCAGATCCATGCCTACGTGCAACAAGCCACCGCCGCGGTGGCAGCGGAGTAACCCCGATGCGCCTGACGCGTTTTGCCCTTCCCCTCCTCGCCTCAACTCTTATGGCCGGCAGCGCGCTGGCACAGACCGCGCCCGCAGCCCCGGCGATCCCGCCGCCCGTGCCGGCCGCCAGCGCCGAAGCCCATGGCGAGGCCGCCGCCCTGACCGAGATGATCGGCGCCGCCAAGCAGACCCAGCAGCTGATCGGCATTCTGCGCAATCAGATGGTCCAGCTCGTCATGCGCGCCGGCGCCAAGCCGCCCGCTGGCGACCCGACCAAGCCGGCCGAGCTGCTGAAGCCCGAGGACGCCGCCAAGATCGTCGATGAAGTGCTGATGCCCGACTTCATCGCCCAGCAGACCGATCTCAACACCCAGATCATCGATGTCTGGGCCAACAACTTCACCGTCGAGGACCTCAAGGCCCTGCGCGCCTTCTACGCCACGCCCCTCGGCCAGAAGCTGATCGCCACCCTGCCGACGGTGACCCAGCAGGGCATGTCCGCCGGGCAGGCCTGGGGGCAGCGCATCTACCAGGCGACCATCAACAAGAACAAGGACGCGCTGATCGCGCGCGGCCTCAGGTTCTGATCCCCTGCGGGGTCGCATTGCGATCCCGCGCCGAGGATCAGGCGAAGGAGCACATATGAGCCAGGCACACGAGACCGGGTCCGATTTCGTCACCTCATGGACGGCCAACACGGCCGCCCTCGCGGGCACCTACGACGCCACGATGGAGCATGACGCCTGTGGCGTCGGCCTCGTCGCGGCGCTCGACGGGCAGAAGCGACGTGACGTGGTCGAAGCCGGGATCGCGGCGCTGCAGGCCGTATGGCACCGCGGCGCGGTGGATGCCGACGGCAAGACGGGCGATGGCGCCGGCATCCATATCGAAATCCCCGCCGATTTCTTCGCCGACGAAATCCGCCGCGGCGGTGACCGGCTGCGCCCGGGCCCGATCGGGGTGGGCCAGGTGTTCCTGCCCAAGACCGATCTCTCCGCCCAGGAGCGATGCCGCCAGATCGTCGAGAGCGAGATCATCGCATTCGGCTACCATATCTATGGCTGGCGCCAGGTGCCGATCAACGTCGCCTGCATCGGCGAGAAGGCCAATGCGACGCGGCCCGAGATCGAGCAGATCATGCTGTGGGCGCCCGAGGGCCGTGACGAGGCGGAGTTCGAGCGCGATCTCTACGTCATCCGCCGGCGCATCGAGAAGCAGGCGATCGCGGCGCAGATCCCGGAGCTCTACTTCTGCTCCCTGTCCTGCCGCTCGATCATCTACAAGGGGATGTTCCTCGCCGAGAGCCTGTCGGACTTCTACCCCGACCTGCTGGACGCGCGTTTCATCTCGCGTTTCGCCATCTATCACCAGCGCTACTCCACCAACACCTTCCCCACCTGGCGCCTCGCCCAGCCCTTCCGCATGCTCGCCCATAACGGCGAGATCAACACGCTGGCCGGCAACACCAACTGGATGAAGTCGCACGAAACCCGGCTGTCCGACCCGATGCTCGACCCCTGGATGGACGACATCAAGCCCGTCATCCAGGCCGGCGGCTCCGATACCGCCACGCTGGATGCGGTGTTCGAGGTGCTGGTGCGCGCCGGCCGCGATGCGCCGATGACCAAGGCGCTGATGGTCCCGGCCTCGATCGGCCAGGACGCGACGATGCCGCAGACCCATAAGGACATGTTCCTTTACTGCAACACCGTCATGGAGCCCTGGGACGGGCCGGCGGCGATCGCCGCCACCGACGGGCGCTGGGTGATCGCGGGGCTTGACCGCAACGGCCTGCGCCCGCTGCGCTACACCATCTCCCGCCACGCGATGCTCATCGTCGGCTCCGAGACCGGCATGGTGAAGCTCGATGAGAGCGACATCGTCGAGAAGGGCCGGGTCGGCCCCGGGCAGTGCATCGGCGTCGATCTTGATGCGGTGCGCTTCTACTCCGACGAGGAGATGAAGGACATGCTGGCCGCCCGCCAGCCCTTCGGCGAATGGGCCAAGCGCATCCGCCAGATCGACCACATCGTGAAGACCGACGCGCCGGAGCCGGTGCTGTTCGAGGGCGACGCCCTGCGCCGCCGCCAGCTCACCGTGGGCACCACCATGGAGGAGCTCGAGATGATCCTTCACCCCATGGTGGAGGATGCCCAGGAGGCCGTGGGCTCGATGGGTGACGACACGCCGCTCGCCGTGCTGTCCGACAAGTATCGCGGCCTGCACCATTATTTCCGCCAGGCCTTCAGCCAGGTCACCAACCCGCCGATCGACAGCCTGCGCGAAACCCGCGTGATGTCGCTCCGCACACGGCTCGGCAATCTCGGCAACGTGCTCGACGAGGATTCCAGCCAGTTCGACCTCTTGCAGCTCGAAAGCCCGGTGCTCTCCAACGCCGAATTCGCCGCCATGCGCGCCCATATGGGCCGCTCGGCCTGCGTGGTGGACTGCACCTTTCCCGTCGCCGAGGGCGAGGCCGGGCTGCGCGCCGCGCTCTCGCGCATCCGCACCGAGGCGGAAGAGGGCGTGCGCGCCGGCTGCACCCATGTGATCCTCACCGATGAGGCAATCGGGCCGGAGCGCGCGGGCATCCCGATGATCCTGGCCACCGGCGGCGTGCACACGCACCTCGTCGCCTCCTCGCTGCGCACCTTCACCAGCCTCAACGTGCGCGCGGCCGATTGTTTGGACGTGCATTCCTTCGCCGTGCTGATCGGCGTGGGCGCCACCACCATCAACGCCTACATGGCGCAGGAAAGCATCGCCGACCGCCAGCGCCGCGGCCTGTTCGACGGGCTTTCGCTGAAGGAGGCGGTGCAGCGCTACAAGAAGGCGATCGACAAGGGGCTGCTCAAGGTGATGTCCAAGATGGGCATCTCGGTGATCTCCTCCTATCGCGGCGGCTACAACTTCGAGGCGATCGGCCTGTCGCGTGCGCTGGTGGCCGAGTTCTTCCCGGGCATGCAGTCCCGCATTTCCGGCATCGGCTTCTCCGGCATCGCCCGCAAGGTGCTCTCGCTGCACGAGGCGGCCTGGACCGAGGGCGCGGCCGTGCTGCAAATCGGCGGGCTCTACAAGCTGCGCCAGCGCGGCGAGGCGCATGCCTTCGACGGCAAGCTGATCCACATGCTGCAGGAGGCGGTGGCCACCGACAGCTTCACCACCTATCGCCGCTACGCCGAAGCCGCGCGCAAAATGCCGCCGATCGCGCTGCGCGACCTGCTGGATTTCCGCACCAACGGCCTCAAGCCCATCCCGGTCGATGACGTCGAGAGCATCACCGAGATCCGCAAGCGCCTCGTCGCCCCCGGCATTTCGCTCGGCGCGCTGAGCCCCGAGGCGCATGAGACGCTCTCCATCGCGATGAACCGCATCGGCGCCAAGAGCGATTCCGGCGAAGGCGGCGAAGACCCCGAGCGCGCCAAGCCGCGCAGCAATGGCGACAATGCCTCCTCGGCGATCAAGCAGATCGCCTCGGGCCGCTTCGGCGTCACCGCGGAATATCTCAACAATTGCCGCGAGATCGAGATCAAGGTCGCCCAGGGCGCCAAGCCCGGCGAGGGCGGCCAGCTGCCCGGCTTCAAGGTGACCGGGCTGATCGCCAAGCTGCGCCACTCCACCCCCGGGGTGATGCTGATCTCGCCGCCGCCGCACCACGACATCTACTCGATCGAGGATCTCGCCCAGCTCATCTACGACCTCAAGCAGATCAACCCCGATGCGTCGGTGTGTGTGAAGCTGGTGGCGCGGTCGGGCATCGGCACCATCGCCGCCGGTGTCGCCAAGGCCAAGGCGGATGCGATCCTGATTTCCGGCCATTCCGGCGGCACCGGCGCCTCGCCGCAGTCCTCGGTGAAGTACGCCGGGTTGCCCTGGGAAATGGGCCTGTCGGAGGCGCATCAGGTGCTGATGCTCAACCGGCTGCGCCACACAGTGAAGCTGCGCACCGATGGCGGGATCAAGACCGGGCGGGACGTGGTGATCGCCGCCATGCTCGGCGCCGAGGAATTCGGCATCGGCACCGCCTCGCTGGTGGCGATGGGCTGCATCATGGTGCGGCAATGCCACTCCAACACCTGCCCCGTCGGTGTCTGCACGCAGGATGAGAAGCTGCGCCAAAAGTTCGAGGGCTCGCCCGAGAAGGTGATCAACCTCTTCAGCTTCATCGCCGAGGACGTGCGCAACATCCTCGCCAGCCTCGGCGTCAAGCGGTTCGCCGACGTGATCGGCCGCTCCGACCTGCTGCACCAGGTCAGCCGCGGCTCCGAATTCCTCGACGACCTCGACCTCAACCCCCTGCTGGTGCAGGCCGACCCTGGGCCTTTTGCCCGCTACTGCACCATCGAGGGCCGCAACGAGGTGCCGGAGACGCTGGACGCCCAGATGATCGCCGATGCCTCGGCGCTGTTCGAGCGCGGCGAGAAGATGCAGTTGCAGTACAACATCCGCAACACGCACCGCGCCATCGGCACCAAGTTCTCCAGCCGCGTGGTGCGCAAATTCGGCATGACCGGGCTTCAGCCGGGCCACGTGACCGTCCGTCTGCGCGGCTCGGCCGGCCAATCGCTCGGGGCCTTCGGCGTGCAGGGGCTCAAGCTCGAAGTGTTTGGTGACGCCAATGACTACGTGGGCAAGGGCCTGTCGGGCGCGACCATCGTGGTCCGCCCCGCGCCGTCCTCCAACCTCGTCAGCCAGCAGAACACCATCATCGGCAACACCGTGCTCTACGGCGCCACCGCC
>CAIPLM010000145.1 GCA_903865895.1 uncultured Rhodospirillales bacterium
CCCTCACTTCTCACCCTCTTAAACGGATGGGGTCTGGGGGATCATCCCCCAGCGGGGTCCAGGGGCAGCGCCCCTGGCCTTCCTCCGCGCCCCACCTCGAAGCCTCAGATATAGGCGGTGGACCCGTCCGGGCGGCGGGTGAATTTGCGTTGCCAGTGGGTGGTGACGGGGGTTTTGATGAGGTCTTCGTCGATGTCGACGCCCCATCCGGCGCGATCGGGGCGGAGTTCGAGGTAGCCGTTTTTGGGGAGGTAGGGGTCTTTGATGTAGGGGGCCTGGTGGGGCAGGCGGTATTCGAGGATGCGGAAATTGGGTTGGGATGCGGCGAAGTGGAGGTTCACGGCGGTGGCCAGGGGGCCCATGGGGTTATGGGGCGCGACGGTGACGTAGTGGGCTTCGGCGATGGCGGCGATTTTGCGCATTTCGAGCAGTCCGCCGACGACGCAGATATCGGGTTGGATGATATCGGCGCCTTTGACGGTGAGCAGGCGGAGGAATTCGAAGCGGTTGTAGAGGGATTCGCCGGTGGCCAGCGTGCAGGCCATTTGGGCTTTCATGGCGCCCCAGGCTTCGATGTTTTCCATGCGGATGGGCTCTTCGAGGAAGAGCGGATCGTAGGGGGCCAGCGCGTTGCCGAGTTGGATGGCCTGGATGGGCTCGAAGATTTGGGCGTGGGCGTCGAAGGCGAATTCGTAGTCGCTGCGGTTGGTTTCGCGGAGCGTGCGGAAGTATTCGGCGGAGGTGCGGACGACTTCGCCCCAGCGGTTGGCGTGGAGGTCGATGCGGAAGGGGGAGAGTTTGAAGGCGGTCATGCCCCAGGCTTCGTTGAGGGCGTCGAGCTGGTCGCGGGCGGCTTCGGGGTCGGGCGCGGTGTAGACGCCGGCGTAGACGCGGATGCGGTCGCGGGCGTGGCCGCCGAGGAGTTGGTAGACGGGCACGTTCAGCGCTTTGGCGGAGATATCCCACAGGCAGTGATCGATCGCCGAGATGGCGGCGAGGCCGAGGGCTCCGGGGGGGAAGCGGCATTGCTGGGTGAGGTGGAGGATGAGGTATTCGATGCGGCGGGGGTCTTCGCCGCGGATGAAGCCGAAGAGGTATTCGAGCAGCGGGGCGAGGGCGTTGTCGGGCCCGTGATTGTAGCATTCGGCCCAGCCGGTGAGCCCGTCATCGGTATCGAGCGCCAGGAGAACGCGGGGGCGATTGCCATCGCGGCTCATGAAGCAGCGCATGCGGTCGATCTTCATGGCGGCGTGTCCTGTTGTGTTGGTCTGCGGGTCGGGCGAGACTACGCGCCATCCAATTCCGAACAAGCCCGCCACGCGGGGAGGCAAGCATGAAAATCACGTCCGTCGAAACCATCCGGCTTGGCGAGTTCCCGAACCTTATCTGGGTGCGCGTGCACACCGATGAGGGGATCACCGGTCTCGGCGAGACCTTCATGGGGGCGGCCGCGGTGGAGGCCTATATCCACGAGACGGCCGGGCCGCGGCTGATCGGCAAGAACCCGCTGCACATCGAGGCGCGGCGGCAGGAGCTGGTGAATTATCTGGGCTGGCGCGGGACGGGCGTCGAGACGCGCGGAAATTCGGCGATCGACATCGCGCTGTGGGATATTTTCGCCAAGGCGGCGGGCATGCCGCTGGTGGATGCGCTGGGCGGCCGGTCGCGGGATTCGATCCGCACCTACAACACTTGCGCCGGCTACAAGTATATTCGCGACGCCACCAATCAGCTGGTCGCCAACTGGCATGTCGGCGAGACGGATGGGCCGTATGAGGACCTCGACGGCTTCCTGAACCGGGCCGACGAGGTGGCGCATTCCCTGTTGGAGCAGGGGATCACCGGGATGAAAATCTGGCCGTTTGATATCGCGGCCGAGCGGAGCCAGGGGTATGACATTACCGCGGCCGAGCTGAACACCGCGCTTGAGCCGTTCCGCAAAATCCGCAAGGCCGTCGGCGATAAGATGGACATCATGGTGGAGTTCCACTCGCTGTGGTCCTTCCCGATGGCCTGCAAGCTGGCGCAGCGCCTGGCGGAGTTCGACACCTACTGGCACGAGGACCCCTTCCGCCTCGATAACCCGCAGGACCTGCTGGAATACCGCCGCCATTCGAAGGCGTGGGTGTGTGCCTCCGAGACGCTGGCGATGACGCATTCCTTCCGCGACTATCTGCAAACCGGCGCGGCGGGGGTGGTGATGCTGGATCTCGCCTGGTGCGGCGGGATTTCCGAGGCGCGCAAAATCGCGGGGATGGCGGAGGCCTGGCACACGCCGATCGCGCCGCATGACTGCACCGGGCCTGTGGTGTTCATGGCTTCGTGCCACGTCTCGCTGTTCGCGCCGAACGCGTTGATCCAGGAGAGCGTGCGGGCCTTCTATACCGGCTGGTACAAGGAACTCGTCACCGCCGTGCCGCCGGTCAGCAACGGACAGATCAGCGTCGATTTCACCAAGAACGGCATCGGCATCGAGTTGCTGCCGGGGATTGAGAAACGGGCGGATGCGGTGGTGAGGATCTATAAATGAGCACCGCATCGCCCAACGCCACCTACGCCGCGCATTGCGCCAAGGGTGAGCTGGCCTATCAGGTGGATACCAGCACCGGCGCCGCCGTGTTCTATCCGCGCGTGATCGCGCCCGGCACCGGCGCGCCGCTGGAGTGGCGCGTGTCGGCCGGGCTCGGCACCGTCTACGCCACCACCGTGGTCCACACGCGTGGCGAGCCGCCGCATAACGTGGTGCTGATCGACATGGACGAGGGGTTCCGCCTGATGAGCCGCGTCGAGGAGATCGACCCGATGGCGGTGCAGATCGGCATGCGGGTGCGGGTGCGCATGCATCCGGCCACCGAGGCGCAGCCGGCCTATCCCGTGTTCACCGTGGAGGCGGGCGCATGAGCGGGCTCACCCGCGGGAGCGTCGCCGTTGTTGGCGCCGCCGAATCCGATCTCGGGCAGGTCGCGCCCGGAACCACCCCGGTCGACCTCATGGCCCAGGCGACGCGGCGTGCGCTGGATGATTGCGGGCTCAAGCTGTCGGATATCGACGGGGTGTTCACCAACGCCTCGCAGCTGCGCATGCCCACGCTGTCGCTATGCGAATATCTCGGCATTGCGCCGCGCTACCAGGACGGCACCGGCATCGGCGGCTCCTCCTTCATGACGCATGTGCAGCACGCCATGCTCGCCATCGAGCACGGGCTCTGCGAGGTCGCGCTGGTCGCCTATGGCAGCACCCAGCGCACGGTGAGCCGGGCAGCGGCGAGCCCGCGGGAGTTCAATCCCTACGAGAGCCCCTACAAGCCGTTCCTGCCAGCCAGCGCCTACGCGCTCGCCGCCTCGCGCCACATGCACCAGTTCGGCACCACCCGCGAGCATCTCGCCGAGGTCGCGGTCGCCGCCCGGCAATGGGCGCTGATGAACCCGGTGGCCTGGGAGAAGGAGCCGCTCAGCATCGAGCAGGTGCTGGGCGCGCGGATGGTGAGCTATCCGCTGACGGTGCGGGATTGCTGCCTGGTCACCGATGGCGGCGGCGCGATCATCCTCACCTCGGCCGCGCGGGCGCGAACCCTGCGGCAGAAGCCGGCCTTCGTGCTGGGGGTGGGCGAGCACCTCTCGCATATGTCGATCTCCTCGATGCCCGATCTCACCGTCACCGGCGCCGCGCGTTCAGGCGCGATCGCCTATGCGATGGCTGGGCTGAGCGCGAAGGACGTCAACACCGCCCAGGTCTATGACGCCTTCACCATCAACACGATCCTGTTCCTGGAGGATCTCGGCTTCTGCCCGAAAGGCGAGGGCGGGCGCTTCATCGCCGGCGGCGGCATCGCGCCGGGAGGGGTTCTGCCGGTGAATACCTCGGGCGGCGGCTTGTCCTACTGCCATCCCGGCATGTACGGGCTGCTGGTGCTGATCGAGGCGATCCGGCAAGTGCGCGGCGATGCCGGGGCCCGTCAGGTGCAGGGCTGTGACGTCGCGCTGGCCCATGGCAATGGCGGCGTGCTGTCGAGCCAGGTGACGGTGCTGTTCGGCTCGGAGGCGACCGTCTAGTTTTGCGACAAAACCGGCCGGAGCAACCGGCCGGACATATGGGAGAAACCGCTATGGCCGTCATGCTTCAGGTCAATTTCGAATACACCAACATGTCGCCCGAGTTGCACGCAGCGAACGGCGCGCCGGAGCGGGCGCAACCCTTCCTGCAGGTGCCGGGCCTGTTGTGGACGATCTGGCTGAACACCGGCGGCGGCCCCAAGGTCGGCGGCCTCTATTGCTTCGCCAGCCGGGCGGACGCTGAAGCCTATCTCGCTGGCCCCATCGTCGCGCGCATCAAATCCACCCCCACCATCGCCAACCTCACAACCCAAATCTACGAAGTGACGGAAGGGCCGAGCCGGGTGACCAATGCGCCGGTGCCGTTCCTGGCGCAGGCCGCGGAGTAGGCCCCTGGCGCCGCTCCCCCGTTCGGCGGCATAGTTGCGGCGGCGAAAGGCGGGGAGCGCATGCAAGAGCCGGAGCGGCGCCTGGCGGGAATCGTGGCGGCGGACGTCGTGGGCTACTCGCGCCTGCTCGGGCAGGACGAGGCGGCGACGCTCGCCCGTGTGCGCGCGCTGCGCAGTGAGATCATCGAACCGCAAGCCGCCGCCCATGCCGGCCGTCTGTTCAAAACCACCGGCGACGGGTTCCTCCTCGCCTTCCCCTCCGCCGTGCAGGCGCTGCGCTGCGCGCTCGCGATCCAAGCCGCTCAACGTGCCGAGGGCGCGCTTATGTTGCGCATCGGCGTGCACCAGGGCGAGGTGATCCCCGACGGCGACGACCTGCACGGCGACGGCGTCGTCATCGCCGCCCGGCTTGAACCCCTCGCCGACCCTGGCGGCATCGCGCTGTCCGCCCGTGTCCGCGAGGATGCGATGGGCAAGGTGGCGATCGAGACCGAAGACCTCGGCACCCCCGCGCTGAAAAATATCACCAACCCCATCCAGGTCTTCCGCATCCGCCCCGCCGCCCCGGAGCGCCCGACGCTGGCGTTGCCTGACAAGCCGTCGCTGGTGGTGCTGCCGTTTCAGAACATGTCGGGGATCCCGAGCAGGAGTATTTCGCGGACGGGATGGTGGAGGACATTACCACGGCGCTGTCGCGCATCGGCGGGTTGTTCGTCATCGCGCGCAACTCGGCTTTCACCTACAAGGGTAAGCCGATTGACGTGAAGCAGGTCGGGCGCGACCTTGGCGTGCGCTATGTCGTCGAGGGCTCTGTCCGCAAAGCCGGGGGGCGGGTGCGCATCACCGCACAGCTTATCGAAGCTGCATCGGCCACGCACCTTTGGGCCAACCGGTTCGACGGCTCATTGGACGATATTTTCGACCTTCAGGATCGCGTCACCTCCGCCATCGCCGGCGCTATCGAGCCCACCCTGCTTAACGCTGAAGTCGAGCGTGCCTTGAACAAGCCAACCGCCAATCTCGATGCCTACGATCTCTATCTCCGCGCCACCCGCCTAGTTGATCAATACACGGTTGCCGACGTCGAAGCCGCCATCGTCATGCTGCGGACGGCCATCCGGCTCGATCCTCGGTTCTCGCTGGGCAAGGCCCTGTTCAGCTACGCAACCATGATGAAGATCACGCTGGGGGCTCTCACACGCGATAGCGCCGAATTGGTGGAGTCGATCGAAATGGCGCGCGCCGCACTCGCTGACGCGCGCGACGACCCGATCACCCTTCGCCTCGCCGGTGCGAGCATTTCATACAGCACGGTAGAAAAATCTGTCGCCCGCGCGGCGCTGGATCGTGCCGTCGCGCTCAACCCCAATTCCAGCGCCGTCCGGACAGGGAGCGGATGGGTCAATCTGCAAAGTGGCGCCTGGGCTGCCGCACTTGAGGATTTCAACCTCGCGATCCGCCTCAGTCCGCTCGGTCCCGACATGCGCTACAACCTGATAGGATTGTCCTGTGCGCTGCTCGAACTCGGACGCGCCGAGGAGGCGCTCGACTGCGCCCGGAAAAGCCTGGCCATCGGCAAGGGACGCCCGTTCGGCGCCAATTATGTGGTCCTGGCGCTTTGGGCGCTCGGCCGGCACGACGAGGCCCGCGCCGAGTTGCAGGCGATCATCGCTCGGGAGCCGAATTACACGCTCGCCCGCCGAAGGGAGGACATGCAATTCTGGCCGTCGGACATGGCTGCGCGCAAGCTCGCGATTTATCGCGAACTGGGCATGCCCGAATGACCCCCCGCCGCCTCGCCGCTATCCTCGCCGCCGACGTGGTCGGCTTCTCGCGCCTGATCGGCGCCGACGAAGCCGCCACCCTCGCCCGTCTGCGCGCGCTGCGGAGCGAGGTCATCGAGCCGCTGATGACTGAGCACGGCGGCCGCGTGTTCAAGACGACCGGCGACGGGCTGCTGGCCGAGTTCCCTTCCGCGGTGCAGGCATTGCGCTGCGCCATCGCCATCCAGGAGCGGCAGCGCGCCAACCCGGATGCCCTCACGCTGCGCATCGGCCTGCACACCGGTGACGTGGTGGTGGAGGGGGATGATCTGCTCGGCGACGGCATCAACATCGCCGCCCGCATCGAGCCGCTCGCCGAACCCGGCGGGATCGCGCTGTCGGCGCGCATTCGCGAGGATGCCGTGGGGAAGCTCGATCTCGCCTTCGAGGACCTCGGCACCCCCGCGCTGAAAAACATCGCCCAGCCCATCCAGGTCTTCCGCATCCGCCCCGCCGCCCCGGAGCGTCCCGCGCTGACGCTGCCGGACAAGCCGTCGCTGGTGGTGCTGCCGTTTCAGAACATGTCGGGCGACCCCGAGCAGGAGTATTTCGCCGATGGGATGGTGGAGGACATCACCACTGCCCTCTCGCGCATCGGCGGGTTGTTCGTCATCGCGCGCAACTCGGCTTTCACGTTCAAGGGCAAGCCGATCGACGTGAAGGCGGTCGGGCGGGAGTTGGGGGTGCGCTACGTCGTCGAGGGCAGCGTGCGCAAGGCGGGCGGGCGGGTGCGGATCACCGCCCAGCTCATCGAAGCCGCGACCGCCACCCATCTCTGGGCCGACCGGTTCGATGGGGCGCTCGACGACATCTTCGACCTTCAGGATCGTGTCACCGAAGCGGTTGCCGGCGTGATTGAACCCGCGTTGCGCACCGCCGAGATCGCCAGGGCCGTCAACAAGCCCACGGCCAACCTCGATACCTACGACCTCTATCTGCGTGCGTTCCGGCATCTCGATCAATATACCCCAGCCGATCTCGAAGCCGCGATTGGCTTGCTGCGCCGTGCGATCGCGCTCGATCCGTTGTTTTCGCTTGGGAAGGCGCTGTTTGCCTATACGACGGGCATGCAATGCACCCTTCGCCTTGTCACGCGCGACAGTGCGCAAATGACCGAAGCGATTGCGGCGGCCCGAGCCGCCCTCGCCGACGCGCGCGATGATCCGACGACCTTGCGTTTCGCGGGGTTGGCGATGTCTTATTGTGCGTTCGGAAAGGCCATCGCGCGGGCGGCGCTGGATCGGGCGATCGCGCTCAATCCGAACTCCGGCGTGGTACGTGCTTATAGCGGCTGGGTCAATCTTCACCGTGGCGCCTGGCAAGCCGCGCATGACGAACTCCGCCTCGCCATTCGCCTGAGCCCGCTCGATCCGGACATGCGTTACATCCTGTCAGGCATGTCCTGCGCCTTGCTTGAACTCGGGCGTCCGGAGGAGGCGTTGCAATTTGCCCACCAGAGTCTCGCAGTCGGGAAAGGGCGGGATTTTGGGAGGATGTACATCGTCTATGCACTTCTCGCGCTCGACCGGCCGAATGAGGCGAAGGCCGAGTTTGCTGCGATCCGTAAGCGAAACCCCGAGATGACGGTCGGGCGTCAGTTGGACGATATGGCCGTCTGGCCAGCGGAGGTCATCGCCCGGCGCGTCGCGATCTATCGGTCGCTGGGTCTTCCGGAATGACCAGTCAACACACCCGGTATTTCGCCGCGTAGGCAGCGCTGCTGCGCGATCGCTTTCTTCCAGCGTGCCCAGCATAAGTGCCGAACCCCGCCCGGAGCAGCCACCCTAGCTCCCGCTCCGCCACCGCATCGAGCGCAGCCGGCCCAGCACGTCGACACCCATTTGCAGCAGCAAATGGATGATATCGATCGGCACCCAGTTCTCGCGGATCAGGCCCTCGTGATGCAGGTAGAAATCCATCACCCGCATCGTCACCGGGCGCCCGGTCGCGCCGATGCCCATGAAGCCGTCGCCGAGGTGTTCGCAGGTCACGCTCGGCCAGCCGCCGGTGACGGTGATATCGCCGTCGGCCAGGCGGACGTAGTGCTGATATCCCCTGATGTTCTGGAATGCGATGCGGAACGGCAGGCGGTGGTGATCGACGAAGCCTTCCACCCCGCGGGCGGTGCCGATGCCGCAGGGGCCGTACCACATCATCTTGGGGTGCCAGCCCTCGCGCTGCGATGGGATCAGCAGCGCGTCGCGCCCATCGCGCGCGACATCGCCGTGATCGCCAAGGGCGAGTTGCATTTTGCGGGTCTGCGCCCAGTTCGCCGCCTCCACGGCGGGGTCGGTCTCGTGCAGCACGATACCGGAGCAGGTGAAGGGGGCGGGCCATTGCTCCTCCACGCCCAGGCTCGGCGCCACCGGCCAGAACCCGGCCTGACGGATCACGTCCAGCACGTCGATCAGCACGGAGCTTTGCGCGATCTTGCCTTCGACCACCCGGTGCACCTCGGCGAAGCGCAGATAGACCGTGCGGAAGGTCGCCGGGATGCCGAGCCAATCGCGCTGGAAGGTGCCGACATAGTGGCCCACGCTCGCCACCAGATCATTGCCCTCGTATTCCCCGCCGACCAGGATCGTCTCGCGCCGTTCAAGATCGGGGAAGCTGGTCAGCAACGGCAGCCAGACGCGCTTGGCGATCGCCGTGACGCCCGTCATCTCGTTCATCGGGTGTGACCCGCGCCAAGCCGCCTGCGGGTGATACGCCGCGGCCAGTGCGGCGGGGAGAGTGGCGGGGCTCGCATTGGCAATCGCTGCCAGGGCCGAGCGAACGAAGTGCTTATTCGCAAGCTTGCGTGCGGGAGTATTCATTGGGAAAATAGGCTCGCATGCGTCCGCGCCCCGTGTCAACGCCACCTCGACGGGCCGGCCGCGCCGCGGATTCCCTTTGGCCTCGCCGCCGGCCCGGCTTATGCTGCGGCCGCTAGCTGATGGAGCCCCCCGATGGCCGGTGGATGGACGCGCGATGGCGCGGTGCAGGATCAGATCGACGATACGGTGAAGGACGCGATCCTCGGCGCCCGGGCGCGCATGCCGGCGGGGCCGGGGGAGACGCATTGCGTGGAATGTGGCGAGCCGATCCCGGAGCGGCGGCGGCAGGCGGTGGCCGGCGTGCGCACCTGTGTGCCATGCCAGGCCGAAATCGATGGCCGGCCGCGCCCCGAACTGTTGAACCGCCGTGCCAGCAAGGACAGCCTGCTCAAGTAACCCCAGGAGGAACCGTGATGACGCGCCGTATTATCCACACGCCTGATGTGCCGAGCCCTGCCGCCATCGCGGTCGATGGGGTGCCGCGGGCGCCTTACAGCCAGGCGGTCGCCGCCGGCGGGCTGGTATTCGTCTCCGGCACTTTCCCGGTTGACCCGGCGGCCGGGCGGATCGAGGCGGAGAGCATTCAGGGCCAGACCGCGCAGTGCCTGCGCAACATCTCGGCCATTCTCGCCGCCGCCGGGACCAGCCTCGCCAATGCGGTGAGTGCCACCGTCATCCTCGCCAATGAGGAGGATTTCGCGGGCATGAACGAGGAGTGGGTGAAATGGTTCCCGGCCGAGCCGCCGGCGCGTCAGGGCGCGAAGCTGCCGGTGCGGGTGCCGGGGATGCGCATCTCGATCGCCATGATCGCCGCGGCCTCGTAGCGGCGGCTCAGGCGCGCATCCGCGTCACGATCACGCTCGCCACCACGATCAGCCCGGCGCCCACCCACATCGCCGGGGTGGGAATTTCGCCGAAGAAAAAGAAGCCGATCAGCGCCGCATAGGGCAGCGCGAGGTAGTCCACCACTGCCAGCACCCCGGCCGGCGCGCGGCCGAAAGCCCAGACCAGGAGGAAATGCCCGGTTACCCCGCACAGCGCGAGCAGGACGAAGATGCCCCATTGTGCCGGCTCAGGCGCCGCCCAGCCGGTGGCGGCGATGGGCAAAGCGAGGAGGGTGGGCACCACGTGCTGGATCAGCACGATGGAGGTTGCGTTGTCGCGTTGCGCCTGGCTGCGGAGGAGGACATTGCCGAAGGCGTAGGTGACAGCGGAGCCGAAGGCGGCGGCGATGCCGATGAGGTCATCGGTGACGATGCCGGACGCCGAGAGCGAATCCCAGGCGATGACGCCGACGCCGGCGAGGCCGAGCAGCACCGGGCCGATGACGCCGAGGCG
>CAIPLM010000146.1 GCA_903865895.1 uncultured Rhodospirillales bacterium
AACCACGGAGATGGCCCCCTCTCACATATCGCACCCTCTTCAACGGATGCGGGTCTGGGGGCGCTCGCCCCCAGCGGGGTCAAGGGGCAGAGCCCCTTGCCTTCCTTCCCGCCGCACTCCGCCGAGCGCGCGCCAGCTCAGGCTGTCGCCATTTCACGGGCGGGTTCGAAGGTGAAGTCGGTGTAGCCGGCTTCGGCGGCGGTGCGGCAGTATTCGCGGTATTTGACGAAGCCGCCGGTGAACATGGTGAGGCCCTGGGATTTGCCTTCGACGTTGGCGCCGACGTACCAGGTCTTGGCTTTGGAGACGAGGGTGCGCTCCGCCAGAGCGGCGACGATGGCCATCCAGCGGTCTTCGGCGGCGGGTGTGGGTTCCATGGCGGTGAGGCCTTTGGCGTCCATATGGGCCATGGCGGTGGCGATCCAGTCGACGTCGTGTTCGCTGGTGCGGATGATGTTGGCGAGTGCCGCGGGGCCGGTGGGGCCGGTGGTGAGGAAGAGGTTGGGGAAGCCGGCCATCATGAGGCCGAGATGGCCGCGGGCGCCGGATTTCCAGACCTCGTTGACGGTGAGGCCGCCGCGGCCCACCACGTCGAAGGCCATCAGGGCACCGGTCAGCCCGTCATAGCCGGTGGCGAGGATGAGCATGTCGAGCTCGACTTCGCCGGATTCGAGGCGCACGCCGCGCTCGGTGATTTCCAGGATGGGGTCCACCAGGCAGTTCTTGAGGTGCACGGTGGGGAGGTTGAAGGTGTCGTAGTAGGTGTTGTCGAGGCAGGGGCGGCGGGCGAAGATCGGGTAGCCGCGCGGCTTCAGCGCCTCGGCGGTGGCGGGGTCTTTGACCATCTCGCTGATTTTGCCGCGCACGAATTCGGCGACGTGTTCATTGGCCTCTTCGTTGAGCAGCAGGTCAGAGAAGGTGCCGAGCATGTTGAGCCCGCCCTGCTTCCAGGCGTCCTCCAGGAGCGACTGGCGCTGCCGGGGCGTGACGGTGAAGAAGCCGCGGGTGGAGGTCGGCCGCACGCCGCCCACCGCGCTGTTGAGAGCGGCTTCGCGGATCGATTTGTAGTTGCGCTTTACCTCGGCGACGTAGTCGGGCGTTAGCTCCTCGTTGCGCATCGGCATGGTGAAGCTGGGCGTGCGCTGGAAGACGAACAGCTCGCCGCATTGTGGGCCGATCTCCTGGATGATCTGGATGCCCGTCGAGCCGGTGCCGATGATGCCGACGCGCTTGCCCGCGAAGCTGACCGGCTGGTGCGGCCACTTGGCGGCGCGCAGCAGATCACCCTTGAAGCTGGCGAGGCCGGGGATTTCGGGGTCCTTGGGGATGGAGAGCGGGCCGGTCGCCATGATGCAGATCGGCGCCTCGCAGACATCACCCTGATCGGTGGTCACCCGCCAGAGCTGCCGCGCCTCGTCCCACACGGCGGAGGTGACGCGGGTGTTGAACTGGATGTGCTTGCGCAGATCGAGCCGGTCAGCGACGAAATTGATGTAGTCGAGCAGTTCGGGCTGGGCGGCGAACTGCTCCTTCCAGGTCCATTCCTGCTCGATTTCGGGGGAGAAGGCGTAGCTGTAGTCGATGCTCGGCAGATCGACGCGGGCGCCCGGGTAGCGGTTCCAGTACCACACGCCGCCGACATTGCCGCCGGCCTCGAAGCCTTGGATGGCGAGGCCGAGTTCGCGGAATTTGTAGACGGCATACATGCCGCCGAAGCCCGCGCCGACGATGATGACGTCGAGGCGCCGGGCCGGTGCGCCGAGATGGGCGGTGTTGCTGTCGTTCATTGCTGCCTGCTCCCTGTCACTGCGCCGGCGATCCGTCGCGATGTTCCTGGCGGGGGCAGATTGTCACATGGCGGTTCGTGCAACCATGGGCTTGGCCGGCAGCCGGCCAGTATCGCATATCCGATAATTCCGCGGTTGGGGCGGCGTGATCGCTTCCGCCGCCCCGCTGCGGCATCAGGGCAGGGGGGTGAACTTCAGGTCCTTGAAGGGCACCACCTTGTCGGTGCGGGTCATCTTGAACTCGGTGTTGGGGCCGAGCCACTTGTCCCACAGCGTGTTGATCTCGCCGGCCTGGTCCATCGCCAGCAGGGTCTCGTTGACCTTGGTGAGCAGCGCCGGCTCGTCCTTCTTCATGCCGACGCCAATCGGCTGATAGACCATCGGCTCGGCGATCATCTTCATCGGCACGCCGGCGGTCTTGGATTCATTGACCAGCTTGGTGATGGTCATGGTGTTGGCGACCATGCCGACCGCCTTGTTCTGCTGCACGGCCATGTAGACCGACCCGGTGTCTTGGAATGTCAACGGCTCGGAGTTGTTCATCTTGATCGAGAGTTCCGAGGTGGAGCCCTTGGTGGCGGCGATGCGCTTGCCGACGAAATCGGCCTTGGCGGTGCCGGGGTCGGTGGCCTTCACCGCCAGCATTTCCTTGGCGAGGTAGTAGGGGTCGCTGAACTGGATCTGCTCGGCGCGGCTCAGCGTGTAGGCGAGGTTGGCGATGGTGACGTCAACCCGGCCGAGCTTCACCTCAGGCACGCGGCCTTCGACGGAGAGCGGAGTGATCTTGGCGGCGACGCCCCAGCGTTTGGC
>CAIPLM010000147.1 GCA_903865895.1 uncultured Rhodospirillales bacterium
CGGCAGGCTGGGCAGCGGCGGGGGCCGCCGGGCGGGGCGCCGCGCCGGCGCCTTCACCGACGATGCCGAGCACGGCGCCAACACCAACTTCGCCGCCCTCGGCGACCACGATTTCCGCCAGCACGCCGGCCGCGGGGGCGGGCACCTCAACCGTCACCTTGTCGGTCTCGAGTTCCACCAGCGGCTCATCGGCGGCCACCGCATCGCCGGCCTTTTTCAGCCAGCGCGCTACCGTGGCGGTGGAGACGCTTTCGCCGAGGCTCGGCACTTTGATCTCAAATGACATTTTGAAAACTCCAGATCGGGAGTGAAGTAGCTCAATCCAGCGAAAGTGCCGCGGCCACCAGCGCCGCCTGCTCGGCAGCGTGCACCTTGGCAAGCCCGGTCGCGGGGCTCGCGGCCTCCTGGCGGCCAACATAGGCCGGTCGCTTCGCCCGATTTTCGAGCCCGCCCAGCACCTTCTCGATACGCCGGTCAACGAAGGTCCAGGCGCCCATATTCTCCGGCTCCTCCTGGCACCACACCACCTGCGCATCGGGGTATTTCGCGAGTTCGCGCGGCAGCGCGATCACCGGGAAGGGATAGAGCTGCTCGACGCGCACGATGGCGATGTTGTCGATGCCACGGGCACGGCGCTCCGCCACCAGGTCGTAGTACACCTTGCCGGTGCACAGCACGACGCGGCGGATGTCCTCGTTCGCCACCAGGCTATCGGTCTCGCCGATCACCGGACGGAAACCATGGCCGGGGGTGAACTCCTCCAGTGACGAGACCGCGAGCTTGTGCCGCAGGAGGGATTTCGGCGTCATCAGCACCAGCGGCTTGCGATAGCTCCGCTTGAGCTGCCGGCGCAGCGCGTGGAAGTAATTCGCGGGGGTGGTGAGGTTGCCCACCACCATATTGCGCTCGGCGCAGAGTTGGAGGTAGCGCTCCGGTCGGGCCGAGGAATGCTCCGGCCCCTGCCCTTCGTAGCCATGCGGCAGCAGCATCACCAGGCCCGACATACGCAGCCACTTGGTTTCGCCCGAGGCGAGGAACTGGTCGATGATCACCTGCGCGCCATTGGCAAAATCACCGAACTGCCCCTCCCAGAGCACAAGGCTGCGCGGGTCGGCCAGGGTGTAGCCGTACTCGAAGCCGAGCACGCCGACCTCGGAGAGCAGCGAGTTGTAAATCTCGATGCGGGCCTGCCCGGTGTCGATGTTGTTGAGCGGCAGGTATTCGTTCTGATTGGTCTGGTCCACCAGCACGGCGTGGCGCTGGCTGAAGGTGCCGCGCTGCACATCCTCGCCCGAGAGGCGGACGCGGTGGCCATCGAGCAGCAGGGTGCCGAAGGCCAGCGCCTCACCGGTCGCCCAGTCGATCCCCTCGCCGCCATCGATCATGGCGCGCTTGGCTTCGAGCTGGCGGGTGATCTTGGAATTGACGTCGAAACCGGCCGGCACGCGGGAAATCGCCACGCCAACGCGGCGAAGCTGCTCCAGCGGCGCCGCGGTTTGCAACTCTACCTGCGCCTCCGGGCTCTCCGGCTGGCTGGCCGGCACGGCGAGGCCGGCCCAATGGCCTTCCAGCCAATCGGCTTTGTTCGGCTTGTAGGCCTGGGCCGCCTGGTAGGCGGCATCAAGCGTGGCGATGAACCCGTCCCACAGTCCCTTTGCATCCTCGGCGCTCAGCACGCCTTCGGCGGTGAGGCGTTCGGCGTAGAGGGTGCGGGTGGTCTTCAGGTCCTTGATGGCGCGATACATGATCGGCTGGGTGAAGGCCGGCTCGTCCGTCTCGTTATGGCCGTGGCGGCGATAGCAGACGATGTCGAGCACGAAGTCGGTGCCGAATTCCATGCGGAACTCGGCGGCCATCTGCGCGCACCACACCACGGCCTCGGGGTTGTCGCCGTTGACGTGCAGGATGGGCGCCTGGATCGACTTGGCGACATCGGTGCAATAGAGGCCGGAATAGGCGTGCGCGGGCACGGTGGTGAAGCCGATCTGATTGTTCACCACCACATGGACGGTCCCGCCAGTGCGGTAGCCGATGAGCTGGCTCATCGCCAGCGTCTCGTAGACCAGGCCCTGGCCGGCGAAGGCGGCATCGCCATGCATCAGGATGCCCATCACCGAGCGGCGCGCGCGAGTATCGCCGGCCATGTCCTGGCGGGCGCGCACTTTGCCGATCACCACCGGGTCCACCGCTTCGAGGTGGGACGGGTTGGGCTGCAGCGAAAGATGCACCATGTGGCCGGCGATCTCGATGTCGGTCGAGGTGCCCAAATGGTATTTCACGTCGCCCGAGCCCTGCACGTCATCGGGCTTGAACGACGAGCCGCCGAATTCGCTGAACAGCGCGGCGTAGGGCTTCTTGACGATGTTCACGAGCGTGTTGAGCCGGCCGCGATGCGGCATGCCGATGGCGATCTCGCGCACGCCGGACTTGGCGGCCGTCTCGATGATGGCGTGCAGCGCGGGGATGGTGACCTCGCCCCCCTCAAGCCCGAAGCGCTTGGTGCCGACGTAGCGGCGCTGGCAGAAGGTTTCGAGGCCCTCGGCTTCGGTGAGCTGCTGGAGGATGGTCTTCTTGGCCGCGCGTCCGAAGGCGCTACGCCACGGTGCGCCCTCGACGCGGCGCTGGATCCAGGCCTTCTGGTCCGGATCCTGGATATGCATGAACTCGACGCCGATCGGCCCGCAATAGGTCTCGCGCAGCACCTGCAGGATCTGCCGCGGGGTGGCGGTTTCCAGCCCCAGCACGTGGTCGATGAAAATCGGCCGATCCATATCGGCGGGGCCGAAACCATAGGTCGCGGGGTCGAGTTCCGGGTGGTTCTTGGGCGCTTGCAGCCCGAGCGGGTCGAGCTTCGCTTCCAGATGGCCGCGCACGCGGTAGGTACGGATCATCATCAGGGCGCGCAGGCTGTCCTTGGTGGCTGCCCGCACGGTGTCGGAGGTCGCCGGCACCGGCTGTGCGACGCGCCGCTCAACGAGGGGGGCCTCGGAGATTGGTGCAGCATTGGCAGCGGCGGGCCTGGTCTCAACCACACCCTCGCGCGGGGCCCAGGATGCGCCGGAGGCATCCATCAGCACGGCGCGGGCATCGTCGTCCATCGCCTCGAACACCGCGGCAAACCCGGGGTCTACGCTCGCAGGATCGGCCATCCAGCGCACATACATTTCGGCGATGAACGCCGCATTCGCCCCGCTGAATGCCGAAGCAAGGATATCGACGCCGGCCATGGCAATTCCCTCTTGCACTGGCGTGCCGTGAGGACGGCGCGCCGTCTCGAACAATATACTGAAGCGGCGCCACATACCCGAGTATGTGAAGCCGCCCGATCAGCTTATACCCGCCATTGGTTAGCGGCGGCTTTCTTGTCCGGCGCGGCGCTGCCGCCGCGCTCCTCCCGTCATCAGCCCGGTTGGGCTGTCATCCCTTGAGGGGTGTTATCCCCTGAGCGCCTTCACCATCGTGCTGCCGAGCGCCGCCGGGCTTTCGGCGACGTGGATGCCGGCCAGACGCATGGCCTCGAACTTCGCCGCGGCGGTATCCTTGCCGCCGCTGATCACCGCACCGGCATGGCCCATGCGGCGACCCGGCGGTGCGGTGGCGCCGGCGATGAAGCCGACGGTGGGTTTCTTCACCTTGTTGGCGGCGATGAACTCGGCAGCATCGATCTCGCTCTGGCCACCGATCTCGCCGATCATGATGACGGCCTCGGTCTCGGGGTCGGCGAGGAACATCTCCAGCACCTCGATGAAATCGGTGCCCTTCACCGGATCACCGCCAATGCCGACGCAGCTGGACTGGCCGAGCCCGGCGGCCGTGGTCTGCGCCACCGCCTCATAGGTCAGCGTGCCCGACCGCGAGACGATGCCGACCTTGCCGCGCTTGTGGATGTGGCCAGGCATGATGCCGATTTTGCAGGCGTCAGGCGTGATGACGCCCGGGCAGTTCGGCCCGATCAGGCGCGACCGGCTGCCCGAGAGGGCGCGCTTTACCCGCACCATGTCGAGCACCGGAATACCTTCGGTGATGCAAACGATGAGCGCGATTTCGCTCTCGATCGCCTCGAGAATGGCGTCGGCCGCGAAGGCCGGCGGCACATAGATCGCCGAGGCGCTGACCCGCGTGGCCGAAACCGCCTGGGCCACGGTGTCCCACACCGGCAGGCCGAGATGGGTGGAACCGCCCTTACCGGGCGTCACGCCGCCGACCATCTTGGTGCCATAGGCGATGGCCTGCTCGGAATGGAACGTGCCTTGGGCGCCGGTGAAGCCCTGGCAGATGACGGTGGTGTTCGCGTCGACAAGAACGGCCATCAGGCGGCTTCCTTCACGGCCTTGACCACCTTTTCGGCGGCGTCGGCAAGATTGTCGGCGGAAATGATCGGCAGGCCGGACTTGGCCATGATCTCCTTGCCCAGCGCCACATTGGTGCCCTCGAGCCGCACCACCAGGGGCACGCTGAGCGAAACCTCGCGGGCCGCGGCGACCACGCCCTCGGCGATCACGTCGCAGCGCATGATGCCGCCGAAGATGTTGACCAGGATGCCCTCGACGTTGGGATCCGAGAGGATGATCTTGAACGCCGCCGTCACCCGCTCCTTGGTGGCGCCGCCGCCGACATCAAGGAAGTTGGCCGGCGAGGAGCCGTAGAGCTTGATGATGTCCATCGTCGCCATCGCAAGCCCGGCGCCATTGACCATGCAGCCGATTTGCCCGTCGAGCGCCACGTAGTTGAGGCTGTATTTGGCGGCCTCGAGCTCCTTCGGGTCCTCCTCGGACTCGTCGCGCAGCTTCTCGATGTCGGGATGGCGGTAGAGCGCGTTGTCGTCGAACGACACTTTCGCGTCGAGCGCGACGATTTCGCCGGCCCCGGTCACCACCAGCGGGTTGATCTCGACGATCGCGCAGTCGAGCTTGATGAAAGCCTCGTACATGGCGGTGACGAACTTGGTGAAGGCGCCGATCTGCTTGCCGGTCAGGCCCAGCGCATAGGCCAGCTTGCGGCAATGGAAGCCCCAGATGCCAGCCGCCGGGTCGATCGCGACGCGGATGATCTTCTCGGGGTGGTGCTCGGCCACCTCCTCGATCTCCATGCCGCCCTCGGTGGAAGCCATGATGGTGACGCGCGCGGTAGCGCGATCCACCAGCAGGGAGAGATACAGCTCGCGGGCAATGTCACAGCCTGCCTCGATATAAACGCGGTTGACGCGCTTGCCGGCCGGGCCGGTTTGCTTGGTCACCAGCGTATGGCCGATCATCGCCTCGGCCGCGGCACGAACGTCCTCGACCGACTTGGCGATTCGCACACCGCCCTTGCCGTTCAGATCATCGGCGAAGCGGCCGGCACCGCGGCCGCCGGCGTGGATCTGCGATTTCACCACATAGACCGGACCCGGGAGTTTGGCGGCCGCGGCGGCCGCCTCCTCCGGGGTCCAGGCCACGTGGCCCTCGAGCACCGTGACGCCGTAACTTTTGAGCAGTTCCTTCGCCTGGTACTCGTGGATGTTCATACGGTCAGACCCCCAGCTTCTTGAAGTCTTCGATCAGGCCACGGACGGCGCCGCAGCTCTTGTCGAAGGCGGCCTGCTCGGCGGCGTTGAGTTCGACTTCGATGATCTTCTCGATGCCGTTCTTGCCGATCACCACGGGAACGCCGACGTAGAGGTCGGACACGCCGTACTGGCCGGTCAGCAGGGCGGCGCATGGCAGCACCCGGCGCTTGTCCTTCAGGTAGCTCTCGGCCATGGCGATCGCCGAGGCGGCCGGGGCGTAGAAGGCGGAGCCGCGCTCCAGCAGCTTCACGATCTCGCCGCCGCCATTGGCGGTGCGGGTCACGATCGCGTCGATGGCCTCCTGCGTCGTCCAGCCCATCTTGATCAAATCGGGGACGGGAATGCCGGCCACCGTGGAGTAGCGGGTCAGCGGCACCATGGTGTCGCCGTGGCCGCCGAGCACGAAGGCGGTGACATCTTCGACCGAGACGTTGAACTCATGCGCCAGGAAGAGCTGGAAGCGGCTGCTGTCGAGCACGCCGGCCATGCCGATCACCTTGTTGGCGGGCAGGCCGGACTTCTGCTGCATCACCCACACCATCACGTCGAGCGGGTTGGTGATGACGATGACGAAAGCGTCCGGGCAATGTGTCTTGATGCCCTCGGCAACCTGGGCGATGACGCCGGCGTTCTTGGTCAGCAGGTCATCGCGGCTCATGCCGGGCATGCGCGGGAAGCCAGCGGTGACGATCACCACGTCGGACCCGGCGATGGCGGCATAGTCGGAACCGCCGGTCATCATGCTGTCGAACCCGTCGACCGGGCCGGACTGCATCAGGTCGAGCGCCTTACCGGCGGCCACGCCCCCGAACACGTCGAACATGACGACGTCACCGAGCTCCTTGAGCCCGATCAGGTGGGCGAGCGTGCCGCCGATATTGCCGGCCCCGATGAGGGCGATCTTGTTGCGAGCCATCAGTGGATCCTTGAGGTAGATAGCAAGGTGGTTTCAGGGGGGCGCAGGAGGGGTGTTTCCAGGGAAACAGCGCCCGCCAGGCGCCTATCCGCCCGAAAGGTGCGCGGTCACTAGCCCAAACCCCCAGATGCAGCAAGCACGGGCAACATGCCCGCGCATGCCAATCTGCGCTCCCACCCATGAAGAAACCGTTATGGCCGGCTTGCTTCGCAACACGTCTACGTCAAGTGTTGGAGGGCCAGATACTCCTGGCTCTGCATTTCCTCAAGCCGGGATGCCGTGCGCTCGAACATCTTGGCGTTCTCGCCCCGCTGGTAGAGCTGGTCTGGCATCGCCTCGGCGGAGGCCACCAGCTTCACACGATGATCATAGAGCGTGTCGATCAGCACGATGAAGCGGCGTGCCTGGTCGAAATTATCGGGTGACAGGCGGGGAATGCCGTCCAGCACCACGCAGTGGTAGTGCGTGGCGAGCGCCAGATAGTCGCCGGCCCCCAGCGCCTGGCCGCACAAAGCGGAGAAATCGAAGCGCGCCACGCCCTCGGCGGCGACGGGAACCTCGACGGTTCGCCCCATCACCAGGAGCCGTTCCGCCCGCGGCTCGGCGTGGCCGGTGAGCTCGGCGAAGGCGCTGTCGAGCGCGCGTTCGGCCCGCGCCCCCGGCGGCACATGCCAGGTCGGCATGCCGCGCAGGCGTGCGCGGCGGAAATCGCGGCCGGCATCCATCACCAGCAGGTCCAGCCTCTTCTTTATCAGGGCGATGAATGGCAGGAAGGCATCGCGGCCGGGTTGGCCCTTGAACAGGTCATCCGGGGTGATGTTCGAGGTCGCCACGACCACAACCGCCCGATCGAACAACGCCTGGAACAGCCGGCCGAGGATCATCGCGTCGGCGATGTCGTTGACCTGGAACTCGTCGAAGCACAGCAGCGCCGCTTCGGCGGCGATCGTGTCGGCGAGCGGTGGAATCGGGTCATCGCCGCCGGGGTTAGCGCGTTTCCAGGCGTGGATGCGGGCATGCGCGTCCTGCATGAAGCGGTGGAAATGGATGCGCTTGCGCCGCTTCACCTGCGCGGCAGCGAAAAACAGGTCCATCAGCATGGACTTGCCGCGCCCGACGGAGCCCACGAGATAGAGCCCGTTGGGATGCGCCTCGTCCGCCCCTTCGGCCGGTTTGCGGCGGAAGAAGCGGGCGAGCAGCCCCTTGCTGGCGGCTGCTGGTGCGGGCTCCGGATCATAGCCTTGCAGCTTGATCCATAAATCCTGCAACCGCTCGGCCGCCATCAACTGCGATGGGTCAGCCGCCAGGTGCCCGGCCGCAACCCGGGCGCGATAGGCCGGCAGGGGGCCGTGGGTCAGTTCGTCGGGGGCGATCGGCGCATCCATGGTGCCGCGCGCAATACCCGGATTTCGCGCGCGTTGGTATAGTGGCGGCCCGATTTCCAGACAGGACTCCCATGAGCGACGCCGAAACCCTGATCCGTGCCTACTACGCGGCCTTCAATGCTGGCGACACCGAGGTGTTCCTGGCCCTCCTGACCGATGATGTCGTGCATGACATCAGCCAGGGTGGCCGGGAGGTCGGCAAGGCCGCCTTCCGCCGCTTCATGGGCCATATGGACCGCTGCTACCGGGAGACCATCACGGATGTCACCGTGATGGTGAGCCAGGATGGCAGCCGCGCGGCCGCCGAATTCCTCGTGCATGGCAGCTATATTGCCACCGACCCCGGTGTGCCCGCCGGCACTGCCGCGGCCAATGGCCAGACCTACCGCCTGCCCGCCGGCGCCTTCTTCACGCTGCGCGAAGGCAAGGTCGCGCGCATCTCCAATCACTATAATCTCGGCGACTGGATCCGGCAGGTGAACGGATAGGCGGAGCGGCACCGCACGGGCCGCCTGGTTCAGGCCTCCAGCCGCGCCGGAAACCCTTCGGCGCGGAGGGGGGTTTTCAGCGCGTCTTCGAGGAGTTTGACCACCATGGTGGACCACGCCTCGCCGCCGAAGGTCTCACGGGCACGGATGAAGGTCTGGTGGGTCATGCCGGCGAGGTCGAGCGGCACGCCGAATTGCTGTCCCAGCCGCATGGCGAAGCCGAGGTCCTTGCAGGCGAGGTCCATGGTGAAGGCGATGTCGTAGGAGCCGTTGAGCACGAGTTGGCTTTCGGTTTCGTGCACGAAGCTGTTGCCGGAGCTCGCCTTGATCGCGTGGAAGGCCTTGGCGAGATCGAGCCCGCCGCGCTTGGCCAGCATCAGCGCCTCGCCGGCGGCAACGAGGTGGATGAAGGCGAGCATGTTGGTGATCACCTTGATCACCGCCGCACTGCCGCGCGGGCCCATGTGCAGGATCTTGCCGCCCATCGCCTCGAAGGCCGGGCGGTGACGCTCGAAGATCGCCTCGTCGCCGCCGATCAGCACGGTGATGTCGCCGGACGCGGCGAGATGCACGCCGCCGGTGACCGGGGCTTCCAGCATGGTCACCCCATGGGCTTCGGCATGGGCGGCGAGGAGTTCGCTTTCCTGCTGGTCGTTGGTCGACATCTCGATCCAGGTTCCCCCCTGGCCGAGCCCGGCGAGGATGCCATCGGAGCCGGAGAGCACGGCCATCGAGACTTTCGGCGAGGGCATGCAGGTGATCGCCGCATCCGCCCCGGTTACCGCCTCACGGGGCGTGGCAGCCGCCTTAGCGCCGAGGGCGGTAAGGCGGGCCACCGCCTCCGGGTCCCGGTCGCACACCGTCACGTCGAAACCGGCGCGCACCAGGCTGGCCGCGAGTTTGCCGCCGAGATTGCCGAGGCCGACAAAACCGTACCTCATCGCACTACTCCGGATGGTTCACCGGCCGGTAGGCCGGCACGAGGTGCAGCTTCTTGTCGGTATAGGGGTGGGCCAGCGCCACCTCCTCGTCGAGTTCCACGCCGAGGCCCGGCTCGTCCGAGACGATCACGTAGCCGTCCTCCCACTGCACCGGCTTCTTGAGGATTTTGGCGTGGAAGCCTTCCCAGCGCTCGATCGATTCGAGGATGAGGAAATTGGGCGTGCAGGCGGCGAACTGGATGTTCGCCGCGCCCTCGATCGGCCCGCAATAGAGGTGTGGCGCCACCTGCGCGTAATGTGCCTCGGCCATGGCGGCGATCTTGCGGGCTTCGAGAATACCACCGACGCGCCCGAGCGCCATTTGCAGGATGGAGGCGGCGCGCAGTTCCAGCACGCGGGCGAATTCGTATTTGGTGGTCAGCCGTTCGCCGGTGGCGATGGGGATGGTGGTTTGCCGGGCGACGATGGCCATCTCCTCCGGCTTTTCCGGCGGAACCGGCTCCTCGAACCATAGCGGGTCATAGGCTTCGAGCTTGCGGGCGAGGCGGATGGCGCCGGAGGTGGTGAACTGGCCGTGGGTGCCGAACAGCAGGTCGGCCTTGGTGCCGACGGCCTCGCGCAGGCGCTTGCAGAAGGCCTCCGAGAGCTCCATGCGCTCCAGGCTGGGCTGGCGCGGATCGAAGGTGGAATAGGGGCCGGCAGGGTCGAACTTCAGGCCGGTGAAGCCCATTTCGACATATTCCACCGCCCGCTCGGCCGCCGCATCGGGGTCCCGGTAGACGGCGGGGTCGGAATAGGCGTGGCCCTCGCCGGGGCGCGGGTAGATGTAGGTGTAGCTGCGCAGCCGCTCATGCACCTTGCCGCCGAGCAAGGCGTGCACGGGCTTGCCGAGCGCCTTGCCGTTGATGTCCCACAGCGCCATTTCGATGCCGGAGAGCACGCCCATCAGCGAGATATCCGGCCGCTGCGAGTAGCCGCGGCCATAGACGTTGCGCCACAGCGTCTCGATGCGGAACGGGTCCATGCCCTCCACATGCATGGCGAAGACATCCTCCACCATCTTCACCACCACCTCGGGCGAGAAGGAGGCGGCGTAGACCTCGCCGATTCCCTGGATGCCGTTGTCGGTGACGAGCTTGACGAAGATGAAATACCAGCCGCCGTTATAGGGCGGCGGGTTGCCGACGATGAACGTCTTGAGGGACTGTATTTTCATTGGGGGAACACGATCACGTTGCGGAGGGCCTCGCCCTTCACCACGCCCTCAATCGCGGCGTTGATGTCGGACAGCGGGAAGCGGCCGCTGATCAGCTCGTCGAGCTTGATGCGGCCCTGTTTGTAGAGTTCGACAATCTTCGGGATGTCGATGCGGATGCGGGAGGAGCCCATCTTGGAGCCGATGATGCGCTGCCCGTCGGCGGCGATCCAGCCGGGATCGAAACTCGCCATCACGCCCGAGGCGGGCATGCCGACGATCACGGTGCTGCCGTTGCGCTTCATCAGCCCGATCGCCTGCTCCACCACTTTCGGCGCGCCGACGGTGACGAACACATAGTCCACCTTGCGGCCGCCGGTGACGTCGAGCAGCGCGGCGGAGACGTCAGCGCGGCCACCATTGATCACATGGGTGGCGCCGAAGCGCAGAGCCGCATCCAGCTTGCTGTCTGCCAGATCGACCGCGACGATCGGCGAGGCGCCGGCCAGCCGGGCGCCCTGCACCGCGTTGAGCCCGACGCCGCCGCAGCCGATCACCACCACCGATTTCCCGGCCGTGACGCCAGCCGTGTTGATCACCGCGCCCATGCCGGTGATGACGCCGCAGGCGATGAGGGAGGCGCTGTCGAGCGGCACGTCCTTGTCGATCGCCACCGCCTGCGAAGCCTCGACGACGACGTATTCCGCGAAGGCGCCGGTGCCCAGCCCGTGCACCAGGCGCTCGGACCCCTTGCTCAGCGGCGATTGCGCGTCGAGCGGGAAGACCGCCTCGCAGAACACCTGGCCGCCCTCGGCGCAGGCCGGGCACGTGCCGCAGAAGCGGATCAGCGTCACCACCACATGGTCACCGACCGCGACATGGGAGACGCCGGCGCCGGCCTCCACCACCACGCCTGCCGCCTCATGGCCGAACACGGCCGGCAGGCTGCCGCCCCAGGCGCCCTGGGCGTAGAAAATATCGCTGTGGCAAATCGCCGTGGCGGCGAGCTTCACCTTGATTTCGCCCGCCTGGGGCGGCGCGAGCTCGATCTCCTCGATGACGAGGGGCTGGCCGAATTCCCGGCAGACGGCGGCTTTCACGGTGATGTTTCCCCCAAGTTCAACGCCCCTTCCATACCGGCGCCCGCTTCTCGGCGAAAGCCCGGGCACCTTCCAGCTGGTCCTCGCTGGTATAGAGCGTGGCGATGCTGGGGAAGGCGCGCGCGTTGATGCGGGCGAGCGCCTCGACGAAGGGTACCCCTTCGCTTTCCCGCGCCACCTCCTTGATGGCGGCGAACACGAGGGGCGGCCCGGCGGCGAGTTGGGCGGCGAGGGTGCGGGCGCGGTCCATCAGGGCATCGGGGGCAACGACGTCATTCACCAGGCCCCAGTGCTTCGCTTCCGCTGCTTCCATCCAGCGGCCGGTGAACAGCAGCTCCATGGCGATGTGGTAGGGGATGCGGCGCGGCAGCTTCAGCGTGGCGGCATCGGCGATGGTGCCGGAGCGGATTTCGGGCAGGGCGAAGCGGGCGGTCTCGGAGGCGATGATGAGATCGGCGGCAAGCGCGATCTCGAACCCGCCGCCGACCGCGATGCCGCCCACCGCGGCGATGACGGGCTTGTTGAGGCCGGGCAGGGTCTGCAAGCCGCCGAAGCCGCCTGCGCCGTAATCGGCATCCGGCGGCTCGCCCTCGGCCGCGGCGTTAAGGTCCCACCCCGCGGAGAAGAACCGCTCCAAAGCGGAGCCGAGGATGGCCACACGCAGGGTGGGGTCATCGCGGAAATCGGCGAAGACCTGGCCGAGTTGGCGGCTGGTGGCGGCGTCGATGGCGTTGGCTTTGGGGCGGTTGAGCAGCACTTCGAGCACCGCGCCATCGCGGCGGAGAATGAATGGCGGTTCGCTCATGCGCGCTCCCTCGTCATGCGGATCACCACGTCGGCCGCGACCGCGCCGCGCCCGGCGGGGCGGACCATCAGCGGGTTGATCTCCATCTCCAGCAGCGCGCCCGCCTGCGCGATGGCGAAGCGCTGCACCGCCTGCACCGCGGCCACCGCCGCGCCGACGTCGCCGGCAGGCTTGCCGCGGAACCCGGCCAGCAGGCGCCCGACGCGCAGGGAGCGCAGCGTGGCTTCGATCTCGCCGGCATCGGAGGGCATGCAGAGCACCGCGGTATCGCCGACCAATTCCGCCAGCACGCCGCCGGAGCCGAGCAGCAAATAGAGGCCCACTACCGGGTCTCGCGCGACGCCGATGATCACCTCGGCCACCGCGTCCTCCACCATGCGCTCGACGATGAGCGGGCCGCCGAAGGCTGCCATCGCCTCGGCGGCGGCCATCACCGCGTCCGCACTGTCGAGCCCGAGGCGGACGCCGCCGACTTCGGTTTTGTGCAGGATGTGGGTGGCGCCGGCTTTCATCGCGACGGGGAAGCCGAGCGCCTCGGCGGCCAGCACGGCCTCGGCCGGGGAGACCACCAGGCGGCCCTCGGGCACCGCGAGCCCGTGCCCGGCCAGCGTGCGCTTGCCGCGCCATTCGCCGAGGCTGTGCGCCTCGCCGGCTGGCGCTGGGGAGGCGAGTGGCGCCGGGCGCTCGACCGCTTCCCCGATCTCGGCGGCCGCCCGGAGCGCTGCCAGCGCCTCGTCGAGCCCGCAGAGCGGCACTACGCCCGCCTCAGCCAATGCCAGCGCGCGGGCCTCCGGCATCGCCTCGGGCAGGGTGGCGATCACCGCGGCCGGTGCGCCGGTCGCGGCGTGGGCGGCGATCATGGCGTCGGCGGCGATCGCCCAGTCGGCGCCGTCACACCGATCATCGCGCGGGAAGTCGAGGATCAGGGCAGTCATCCCGAAGCCCGCCTCCATCACGGCGCCGAAGGTCGCGGTCAGCGCGGGGCCGTTGGCCCAGGAGAAAGTGTGGTAGTCCAGCGGGTTGCTCACCGTCACCAGCGGCGGCAGGGTGGCCGATACCGCCGCATGGCTGGCCGGATCGAGGGGGCGGAAGGTGAGCCCGCTGCCCTCGGCGCGATCGGCGACCAGGGCCGCCTCGCCGCCGGAGCAGCTCATCGAGGCGATGTCGCGGCTGCGCATTGGGCCCGCGACGTGCAGCACCATCAGCGTCTCGAGCAGCGCCGGCACGCTCGCCACCTGCGCCACGCCGAGCCGGCGCAGGAAGGCCCGCGTCGGCGCGTCACCCCCGGCCAGTGAGGCGGTGTGGCTCGCGGTGAGCGCGGCCCCGGCCGCCGAGCCGCCGGTCTTCAGCGCCACGATCGGCACCCCGCGCGCCTGCGCCGCGATCGCCGCCGCGGCAAATTCCGCCGCATCGTCGATCCCCTCGATATGCAGGCCGATCGCGGTGATCCTTGGGTCTTCCAGCAGGGCCGCGATCACCGCGGACATGCCGACCACGGCCTGATTCCCCAGCGTGATCAGGCAGGCCAGCGGCAAAGCGCGGCGATGCATGGTGATGTTGACGCCGATATTGCCGGACTGGGTGATCACCGCCACCCCGCGGGCGACCCGCCGCCCGCCATGCTGGTCCGGCCAGAGCAGCACGCCATCCAGATAGTTCACGAAGCCGTAGCAGTTCGGCCCGAGCACCGGCATATCCCCCGCCGCCGCCCGGAACTCCGCCTGCAACCCCTCCTCGCCGCTCTCGGCGAACCCCGAGGCATAGGCCACCGCCCCGCCGCAGCCGACCTCCGCCAACTCCCGCAGCACCCCCAAAGTCAAATGCCGGTTGAGCCCGATGAACGCCGCATCCGGCACGCCAGGCAGATCGGCCACCCCCCGATAGACCCGCCTCCCACCCATCTCATCGCGCGACGGATGCACCGGCCAAACCGCGCCGCCATACCCCATCAACCCATTCTGCCGCACCACCTCCGCCGCCGCCTTGCCCCCAAACACCGCCACCGACCGCGGCCGCAGCAACCGCTCGAGCGTCATGGGTGGAGCGACGGATGGAAAGGCAAGGCCAGGGCTCTGCCCTGGACCCGCCAAGGGCCGAGAGGCCCTTGGAACCCGTGACTCAAGGGCCTTGCTGAAGAGGGGGCCGACCGCAGCGGTTGCAACCACTGAGTTGGCCCCCTCTTCAGCAAGACCCTTAAAGTTAATGAGTCCAGAGGCCGCTGCCTCTGGCGGGGTCCAGGGGCAGCGCCCCTGGCCTTCCTTCCGTCCCGCCGCCCGCCCATCATGCCCCGAGTGGCCGCAGCAGTTCGCGGCTGATGATGTGGCGCTGGATTTCGCTGGTGCCGTCCCAGATGCGTTCGACGCGGGCGTCGCGCCAGAAGCGTTCGAGGGGGAGGTCGTCCATCAGCCCCATGCCGCCGTGGATTTGGATGGCGCGGTCGGTGACGCGGGCGAGCATTTCGGTGGCGTAGACTTTGGCTTCGGAGATTTCGCGGTTGGCGGGGAGGCCTTGGTCGAGCCGCCAGGCGGCCATGAGGGTGAGGAGGTCGGCGGCGTCGATTTCGGTGATGCTGTCGGCGAGTTGGAAGGAGACGCCCTGGTAGCGGCCGATTTTCTCGCCGAATTGCTCGCGTTGGGCGGCATGGGCGAGGGCGAGATCGAAGGCGCGGCGGGCGCGGCCGACGGCCATGGCGGCGACGGTGAGGCGGGTGGCGGCGAGCCAGGTGTTGACGATGGCGAAGCCTTGGCCCTCCTCGCCCAGCATTTGCGCGGCGGGCAGGCGGCAGTCGTCGAAGGTGAGGATGCAGTTGTTGTAGCCGCGGTGGGAGACGGATCGGTAACCTTTGCGGACGTCGAAGCCGGGCGTGCCGCGATCGACCAGGAAGGAGGAGATGCGTTTGCGGCCTGGCGCATCCTCGCCGGTGGCGACGAAGACGATGACGAAATCGGCGATGTCGGCGTGGCTGATGAAGTGCTTGCTGCCGTTGAGCACCCAGTCCGTGCCGTCACGCCGGGCGAAGGTTTTCATGCCGCGGAGGTCCGAGCCGGCGCCGGGCTCGGTCATGGCGAGTGCGTCGATTTTTTCGCCGCGCACGGAGGGCAGGAGGTAGCGTTCGCGCTGTTCGGCGTTGCCCGCGCAGAGGATGTTGGAGGGGCGGCCCCACCAGACCGTCAGGGCCATGCAGGCGCGGCCGAGTTCGCGCTCCAGCAGGGTGAAGGTCTGGTGATCGAGCCCGCCGCCGCCGTATTCGGCGGGGATATTGGGGGCGTGGAAGCCGAGCTCCATCACCTTGCGCTGGATGTCGCGGCCTATTTCGAGCGGCACCTCGCCGCTGCGTTCCACCTCGGCTTCGAGGGGGTAGAGCTCGCGCTCCACGAAGTCGCGCACCGTGCGCACGACGAGATCCTGCTCCGGGGTGAGGCCGAAATCCATCGGTGCTATTCCGCGTAGGACGGGTCTTTGCGGTCGAGCACCTGCTTCATCTGCTCGAAATGCGCGACATCGGCGCCGCCATAGGCCTCCCAGCCCTTGGCGGTGCGCTCGGCGAGCTCGTCGGACATGACGGCGAGGGGCTGGCCGGTGGAGCGGGCGAGCACCAGTGTCTGGCAGGCGCGTTCGAGGTAGTAGAGATCGTCGAAAGCGGCGGCAGGGGTGGCGCCGACCACGAGCACGCCGTGATTGCCCATCATCATGCGGGCATGCTGGCCGATGCCGTGCGCGACGCGCTCGCCCTCGGCCACGTCATCGGCAATGCCGCCGTAGTCCAGGTCATAGGCGATGCGGTTGTAGTAGCGCGCGGTGTTCTGCTCGATCGGCAGCACGGTGGGGTCCACCAGCGAGGCAACCGCGGTGGCGTAGGCGGAGTGGACATGCAGGATGCAGCGCGCCTGCGGCACCATCGCATGCATGCGGCCATGAATCGACCAGGCCGAGGCGTCCGGCGCGTCTGGCCGGTTCATCGTCTCGGGGTCATCGGCATCGAGCAGCAGGAGTTCGCTGGCTTTCACCAGGGAGAAATGCCGCCATTTCGGGTTGATGAGGAACTTGTTGCCGGGGCCGGGCAGGGCGACGGAGAAGTGGTTGGCGATCGCCTCGTGCCAGCCGAATTCGACGGCAAGGCGGAAGCAGGCGGCGAGATCCACCCGCAGCTGCCACTCGATGTCACTGATGTTCCGGCGCGATTGCGTCATTCCGTCCATGGCGGGGCCCTCCTGCTGCGGGGATGCTGCCATGGAATGGTGCGGACCGGAACAGGGGGCGAATTTCGCGCCGCCCTCCTACTGCTCTAAAAGCAGCGCCCGCGCATAAACCTGCTTGCGCGGGAGGCCGGTCGCCGCGGTGACGACGGCGACGGCCTCCTTGAGGCGATGGCCGGCAAGGGCCGCGCGCAGCCGAGAGTCGAGATCCTCGGCGTCGGGCGGTGTGTCAACGGCCGGGCCGACCACGATGGTGATCTCGCCACGCGGCGCACGCGCGGTAAAATCGGCGGCGAGGTCGGGCAAGGTGCCGCGGCGCACTTCCTCGAAGCGCTTGGTGAGCTCGCGCGCCACCGCCGCCTCCCGTGGGCCGAGCACGGCGGCGAGATCCTCTAGGGTTTCGACCAGTCGGTGGGGCGCCTCGTACCAAATCATCGTCGCCGATAGCCCGGCGGCCTCGGCGGCGCGCAGGCTGGCGAAGGCGGCGCGGCGGGCGGCGCCCTTCGGCGGCGGGAAGCCGAGGAACAGGAAGGGATGCGGCGGCAGGCCGGACAGGGTGAGGGCCAGCAGCGCCGCGTTAGCGCCCGGCACGCCGCCCACCGGCAGCCCGGCGGCAATGGCGGCACGCACCAGCCGGTAGCCGGGGTCGGACACCAGGGGCGTCCCGGCGTCCGAAATGAGCGCGACGCGCTTGCCTTCGCGCAGCATCCCGAGCACCTGGGAAATACGGCCATCCTCATTGTGCTCATGCAGCGCCATGGTGCGCCCGGTAATCCCGAAATGTTGCAGCAGCCGGGCGCTGGTGCGGGTATCCTCGCAGAGGATGGTATCGGCGGCTTTCAGCGCCTCGACGGCACGGATTGTCATGTCGCCGAGGTTGCCGATTGGCGTGGGAATCAGCACAAGACCCTGTGGCGGCGAACTGCCGTGGGTTGGGCCGTCATCTTGGAGTGGGTCGAATGGTTCGTCGGACATGGTTTGCCTTTGCCGCCGCTCTTCTAGCACTAAGCGGCTGCGGCGGCGCCCCGCAAACGGCGGGCGGCTCGGCGCCGGCGCAATCGGTGCTGGCGCCACGGCCGGCCGCGAAGCCGGCGGCCCCGCCGGCACAGCCGCTGGTGGCCACCGAAGCGCTCTCCACCCGCGCGCCCTCTGGCAGCCTGGTCGCCATTCTCGCCCCGCTCACCGGCGCCAATGCCGAGCGCGGCGCGGCTTTGGTGGCGGCGGCGAAGCTCGCGCTGGCCCCGCCGGGCTCGCCGATGCTGGAAGTGTTCGACACCGCTTCCACCGCCGAGGGCGCCAACGCAGCCGCCAGCCAGGCGATCGCGGCCGGGGCGGCGATGCTGATCGGCCCGCTGACCGCCGCCGAAACCGCGGCCGCCGCCGGACCGGCCACCGCGGCGGGGGTACCGATGCTGGCCTTCACCAATGATACCGCCCAGGCCAAGCCGGGCGTCTGGACTCTCGGGCTGACCCCTGCCCAGCAGGTCCGCCGCCTCGTCGGCGCGCTCGCCGCCCAGGGCAAGACGCGGATTTCCGCCGTGCTGGCGCAGGACGCCTTCGGCCAGGCGATGAGCACGGCCCTCACCGAGGCGCTTGCCGAGGCCGCATTGCCGCCGCCGGTGATCCGCTTCCACGGCGGCACCATACAGTCGGCCAACGCGACGATGCGTGAGGTATCGGACTACGGCAGCCGCCGCGGCCCGCTCGACGCGCAGATCAAGGCGGCGCGGGCGCTGGGCACGCCGGAGGGGCGCAAGCGGGCGGCCGAGCTGGTGAAGCAGCCAGTGCCGCCGCCGCCGATGGACGCGCTGCTGCTGTCGGATTTCGGCGACACCCTGCACACCCTTGCCAGCCTGCTCCCTTACTATGACATCGACCCGCCTGCGGTGCGGGTGATCGGCCCGGCACAGTGGAGCAACCCGCTGGTGGCCGGCGAGACGGAGTTGAAAGCCGCCTGGTATGCCGCACCCGACCCCGCGTTGCGCGGCGAATTCGCCACCCGCTACGAGGCGGCCAATGGCGCCTCGCCGCCCGGCCTCGCCGATTACGCCTATGACGCGGCGAGCATCGCCCGTGCGCTGGTGCTGCGCGGCGAGGGCTTCAGCATGGCCGCGCTGTGCCGCCCCGAGGGCTTCGCGGGGGTGAACGGTATCGTCGGCCTGCAGCCGGACGGGCGGGTGCGCCGTGGTCTCGCGATTTTCGAGATCCAGCGCGGCGGCGCCACGCTGATCGACGCCTCGCCAGACACCCTGGCCGCGCCCGGCATCTGAGCCCATGCCGGTCGTGCAGAGACTGGCGGGCTTCGCCGCGGTGCCGGTTGCGGCGATTGCGCTGCTTTGGGCATTCGGTTGGCTCGCTGCGGCCCCGTCGGCCTTGGCCGCGGGTGCCTGCCTGGCCAGTGGCGGGGCCGCGATCCTGCTGCTGCGCCGCGACCTGCGCCGCCTCGCCGCCGGGATCGACCGCCAGGGCCGCCGCTTCGACGCACTGGCTGCCGACGCCGCCGCGGCCCGGCGGGCGAGCGAGACGATCCTCGATTCGCTGCCCGATCCGCTGCTGCTGTTCGGTGCCGATCGCACGATGCAGCGCAGCAACGCCGCCGCCCGCGCCGCCTTCGGCACGGAGATGGCCGCCGTGCTGCGCCACCCCCTGCTGCGGGGCGCGATCGACCGCGCCTTCGCCACCCGCCAGGCACAAACCGCCGACATCACCTTGCCGGTGCCGGTGCCGCGCGACGTGCAGGCCAGCGTGATGCTGCTCGATCCGGTACTGCCCGACGGCACCACGGCGCTTGTCGTGCTGTCTGACCGCACACGCGAGCGTGCGGTGGAGCGCATGCGATCGGATTTCGTCACCAGCGCCAGCCACGAGCTGCGCACCCCGCTTGCCAGCGTGATCGGCTTCATCGAGACCCTGCGCGGGCCCGCCGCGGATGATCCGCCGGCGCAGCGCCGCTTCCTCGGCATCATGGCCGAGCAGGCGTCGCGCATGCACCGGCTGATCGACGACCTGCTGAGCCTCTCACGCATCGAGCTGAATGAACATCTGCCCCCGGCCGAGCGGGTGGACCTCGCGCGGCTGGTCCGCAGCGTGGCCGCCGGTTTCGAGCCGCGTCTGCCCGCCGGGCGGCTCAATCTCGAAATCGCGCCTGAGGTGCCGGAGGTGACCGGCGATGCCGACCAACTGGCGCAGGTGTTCGGCAACCTGATCGACAACGCCATCAAATACGGGGCCGAGCACGGTGAGATCCGCCTGCGGCTGCGGCCGGCGGCGGGCCCGCGCTGGCCGGCGCGGCCGGGCGTGGTGGTCTCGGTCGCCGATGACGGGCCGGGCATCCCGCGCCAGCATCTCGCCCGGCTGACCGAGCGGTTCTACCGCGTCGACAAGGCGCGGTCGCGCGGCGCGGGCGGCACCGGGCTCGGGCTCGCCATTGTCAAGCATATCGTCAACCGCCATCGCGGCCAGCTCGTCATCGACAGCGAAGAGGGCAATGGCAGCGTGTTCAGCGTGTGGCTGCCGGTGGCCGAGGGCTGATCAGACGATCCGGCTGCCGCGCCCGGCCCAGTATTTGTCGCGGAGCACCCGCTTGTAGAGCTTGCCGGTGGGCAGGCGCGGCAATTGCGCCTCGAAATCGATGGAGCGCGGCACTTTCTGGCGCGAGAGATGCTGCCCGCAGAACGCGATCAGTTCGGCCGCCACTTCGGGGCCCGGCTCGATGCCCTCGACGAGCTGGATCGCAGCCTTCACCTCCTCGCCGAGGTCCTCGTTGGGAATGCCAAACACTGCCGCGTCGGCCACCAAGGGGTGGGAGATCAGCAGGTCCTCGCATTCCTGCGGGTAGATGTTCACTCCTCCGGAGATGATCATGAAGGTCGCGCGGTCGGTGAGGTAGAGAAAACCATCGGCATCGACATGGCCGACATCGCCGACCGTACCCATGGTGCCGTCAGCGGAGAGCGCCTCGCTGGTGCGGTCCGGGTCGTTGAAATAGGTGAACTCTGAGGCGAGCTTGAACCACACCTCGCCGATCTCGCCGGCCGGGACTTCCTTCATCTCGGGGTCGAGAATATGGATCTCGCCGAACAGCGGCCTTCCCACCGTGCCCTTATGGGCCAGCCACTCCGCGCTGTCGCAGGCGGTGAAGCCCATGGCCTCGGTGGAGCCGTAATATTCCAGGATGATCGGCCCCCACCAGGCGATCATCGCCTCCTTCACCTGCACCGGGCAGGGGGCGGCGGCATGGATGGCGACCTCCAGCGAGGAGAGATCGGCAGCCTGGCGCACGTCGTCCGGCAGTTTCAGCATGCGCGAGAACATCGTCGGCACCAGCTGGGTGTGCGAGACGCGATGGGTGCTGACGAGGTCGAGATAGAGCGCGGGGTCGAAGCGCTCCATGATGATCGCGGTGCCGCCGAGGCGGATGGTGAGATTGACCCCGACATGCGGCGCGGCGTGGTAGAGCGGCGCGGGGGAGAGATAGGTCATCCCCTCGCGCAGATGCCAGATCTTGCCGAGCACCCCATACATCGGCAGGCCCACGCTCGGCGGCTGGTCCGGCAGCGGGCGGAGAATGCCTTTCGGCCGGCCGGTGGTGCCGGAGGAATAGAGCATCGCCACCCCCAGCGCCTCATCGGCGATCGGCGTCGCGGGGCAGGCAGCCACCGCCTCGTCGAGATTGCGCACGGCATCGCCATCGCCCGGTCCGTCTATCACCAGGCACAGCGTCACAAGCGGGCAACGCGCCATGGCGGCGATCGCCACCTCGCGCTTGGCCTGCGAGGTGATGATGAGCCGGGATTCGCTGTTCTCGAGGATATAGGCGAGCTCATCCTCGGTCAGGAAGGAGTTCGCCGTGGTGTAGTAGAGCCCGGCCCGCTCGCCGGCCGCGCAGCATTCGACGAAGCGGAGATGGTTCTCCATGAAGATCGCGAAGTGATCGAGGCGTTGCAGACCGCGCGCCCGCAGGAAATGAGCGAGGCGGTTGGAATTGGCTTCGAGTTCCCGGTAGGTCATCGCGCGGCCGCTCGGCGCCATGATCACCGCCGGCTGGTCGGCACGCGTCACCGCATGAGCGCCAGGATACATCGGCCGTCCTCCCGATCGAATTGTTCTTGATCGGGATTATGTACATCCCACCGGGCCGTTGCAACAACGGCCCGGTGGCGTGCCTTCAGGAACCGCGGCGCGCGGCGACCCAGGCGAGGATGCGGCGGCGGAACAGGAAAGCCGCCGCGGCGACGGCGATCGCGCCGGCCCACAGCGCCTCAGTGGAACCATCGCCGCCATCGGGCGACAGGCCGAACAGGGTTTCGAAGAAGTCCATGTCAATACTCCCAGGTTTGCCGGATCAGGCGGCGATGTGCGGCCCGTTGCCGGCGGCGTGGTTGATGGCGGCGATGTCGGTAGCGATCAGGGTCTCGAGCTTGGCGATCTGCTCGTCGAGCTTGCCCACTTTCTCGGCGACGATGGCATAGCCCTGGGTGGTCGGCCGGTTATCGGCGTTGGAGACGTAGGCGACCAGGGCGGCCAGCGTGTCGGTGAGGCCGGAGGGGTTGCGCAGCGTGTCGCGCGGGGAAACGCGATGTACGTCCACCAGCACGCCTTCGACGCCGGTGAGCCCGTCGGTCGCCGCGCCGATGGCCGGGCCGAGTGCGGCATCGGGGCCGAGCCGGTCCGACAGCGCGGCAAGCTGGCGCTTCAGGCGGCGGGCGCGGTTAACCGCTTCATTGCCCCGCCCGATGGCGGCGTTCAGCGTTTGCAGCAGCGCGAGCTGGTCGGCGTAGTCCGTGTCGGCGGTGGCAAGGCGGGGGTCCCGCACGATGGCCAGTGGCACGCTATGGGTGGTGCCGCCCACCGCGAGATCGACCGTGTAGCTGCCGGGCACCGCCGTGGGGCCGGCGGCGCCATCCGGTTCGTTGACCAGTGGCTTCACTCTAGGGGTGAACAGGCTGCCGTCGATTTTCGCGGGGCCGGGGTATTTGAGGTCCCACACATAGCGATTGAGCCCGGGCTTGGCGGTGGGCCGCTTGGCGATGCCGATGCTCTTGTCGTCCGAGCGCAGGCTGATCACCACGTTGCCAGCCGCATCCTTGAAGGTGAGGGTCACCGGGCCGGCGCCATCCTCCAGCCAGTAATGCACCACCGCGCCGATCGGCGGGTTCTCGCCGATGTCGAGATATTCGCGGCGGCGCGAGCCATCGGGCATCTCATGGGTGGTGATGCCACCGGCGATGCCGAAGGCGAGCGCGAAGGTGGTCCCGGGCTTCAATCCGCCGAGCGCGGCATGGTGCAGCTTGGTGCGCACCGCGGTGCGCGGCGGCAGCAGCGCGGTGGCCCCTGCGGCGAGGCTGCGCAGCGGCGAGATGTCATCGAGGATCCAGAACGAACGGCCATGCGTGCCGGCGATCAGGTCGCTGTCCTTGATCTTGAGATCGTAGACCGGCACCACCGGCAGCCCGCCGGGCAGCCGCGCCCATGTGGTGCCGTCATCGGCGCTGAAGAACACCGAGGTTTCGGTGCCAACGAACAGCAGGCCGGGCTGCACCGGATCGGCGCGCAGCACGCGGGTGATCTCGCCTGCCGGGAAGTCACCAATAATGGACTGCCAGGTCTTGCCGCCATCGGTGGTGCGGAAGAGGTAGGGCTCGTAATCCGCCAGCTTGTAGCGGGTGGCGGCGACGTAGACGGTGTCCGGGTCATGTGCGGAGATTTCAACGCAGCCGACATAGGCCAGCGCCGGCATGCCGGGCGGGGTGACGTTGTGCCAGTTTGCCCCGTCATCGCGGGTGACATGCACCAGCCCGTCATCGGTGGAGGCCCAGATCTCGCCCTTGCGGTGCGACGACTCGACCACGCTGGCGCAGGTGGCGTGCACCTCGGCGCCGGCGCTCTCGCGGGTGACGTCGCCGCCCGAATGGTCCTGGCGGTTACGGTCATTGAGGCTGAGGTCGGGCGAGATCGGCTGCCAGCTCATGCCCTCGTCGCGCGAGCGGAACACGTGGTTGCCGCCGACATAGAGCGTGCCGCTGTCATGCGGCGAGAACAGGATCGGGTAGGTCCAGGCGAAGCGGTATTTGAGGTCGCGCGGGGCGACGCCGGCGGATTGCTCGGGCCAGACGTTGACGAGTTGGATCTGCTTGGTGCGATGGTCATAGCGCTGCAGCGCGCCGGCACCGCCCGGGCTCGAGCCCACCGCGCCGACATAAACGATATCGGGATCATCGGGCTTCACCGCGATGAAGCCACTCTCGCCGGTGCCGGGGTAGAAGCAGTCGCCGAGCGTGATGGCGCCCCACACGGAGGAGGAGGGCACGGCGATCGAGGTGTTGTCCTGCTGGGTGCCGTAGACGTTGTAGGGGTACCGGTTATCGACATCGATGCGATAGAACTGGCCGGTGAGCTGGTTGTAGATGCTCGACCAGGTGATGCCGCCGTTGAAGGTCACCTGGGCGCCGCCGTCATTGCCCTCGATCATCCGGCTGGGGTCGGACGGGTCGATCCAGAGATCATGGTTGTCGCCATGCGAGGTCATGATCTCGGTGAAGGTCGCGCCGCCGTCGGTCGACTTCCACATGTTGAGATTGGTGATGTAGACGGTGCCGGCGTGGCAGGGGTCCGCGAAGACATGGGTGTAGTACCAGGGCCGGTGCATCAGGTCGCGGCTGTTGGACACGAGCTTCCAGGCGGCGCCATAGTTGTCGGAGCGGTAGAGGCCGCAGGCCTCGCCCGGCGCCTCGATCAGCGCCCAGACGCGGCCGGATTGCGCCGGCGAGATGGTGACGCCGATCTTGCCGAGCATGCCGGTGGGCAGGCCGGGGGCGGTGGTGATCTCCTCCCAGGTATCGCCGCCATCCATCGAGCGGAAAAGGCCGCAGCCGGGGCCGCCGGAGGAGATGTTCCAGAAATTGCGGCGGGTCTGCCACATGCTGGCGAACAGCACGCGGGGGTTGTCGGGGTCGATCGACATGTCGATCGCGCCGGTCTTGCTGTCGCGGTGCAGCACGCACTGCCAGGTCAGCCCGCCATCCATGGTGCGGTAGACGCCGCGCTCCTCATGGTCGCCGAATATATCGCCGAGTGCTGCGACATAGGCGATGTCGGGGTTGGTGGGGTGGATGCAGATGCGGCCGATATGCTTGCTGGCGGCGAGCCCCATATGCTTCCAGCTGCGCCCGGCATCGGTCGACTTGTAGACGCCATCGCCATACGAGACGTCGAGCCGGATGGTGGTCTCGCCCATGCCGGCGTAGATCACGTTGGAATCCGAGCGCGCCACCGCGATGGCGCCGACCGCGGCGGTGTTGAGGAAGCCATCCGAGACGTTGCGCCAGTAGACGCCGCCATCCTCGGTTTTCCAGATGCCACCGGCGCAGGCGCCGAAATAGAAGGTCGCCTTGTTCTTGAAGTCGCCGGCGACCGCGACCACGCGGCCGCCGCGGGAGGGGCCGATGCCGCGCCAGTGCAGCGCATCAAGCTTGCCGGCGGCGGCGGCTTGCGTCAGGGAATGGGGCATCGAGGGTCGTCCCTTCTATCGTGTGGATTGCAGCCTAGGGTTGTCCCACGCCTGCTGGCAACCCGGCATCGCCGGAGGCGGCGACGGCCGTTCAGCGCCCGAGAAGCCAGCCTACTTCGCGGGCGAAATCGGTGAAGAAGTCGATGTCATAGGCCGCCTCGGGGGTGGCGCGGACGCGGGCGTCGATTTTGTGGGCGTCATCGCCGACGAGGATGCGCCATTGCCCGGCCTTGACGGCATCGAGGATGACGGTCGCGGCGGCGGCGGCCGTCATCGGCGCATCCTCCTGGAAGCGGCGGGCGCGTTCGGCGACGAAGGCGGCGATGGCCTCGTCGGTCATCGCCGTAGCATTCATGCCCTGGGCCTTCAGGCGGGCGCGCACGGCGGCGATTTCGGGAGCGCTCATGGCGTCGCTGTCGGTGCCGAGGTGGATGCGCCGGGAATTGGCGGCGATCGAGGTGCCGATATGGCCGGGCATCACCACCGAGCATTTGATGTGTGGCGCGTTGACCCGGAGATCGGCGATCAGCGCCTCGGTAAAGCCTTTCACCGCGAATTTGGCGGCGGCGTAGGCGGTGTGCGGCGTGTGCGGGCCGATGCTGCCCCAGAAACCGTTGATGCTGGAGGTGTTGATGATGTGGCCCTCCGGCGCCTTCAGCATCATCGGCAGGAAGGCGCGGGTGTTGAGATAGACGCCGCCCCAGCAGATGTTGAAGGTGCGCTCCCAGGCGGCGCGGCTATCGGCGATCATGCTGCCGCCGCCGCCGATGCCGGCGTTGTTGAACAGCAGGTGGATATGGTCGACGCCGTGCTGCGCCGCCATCTCATCGCGAAAGCGCAGCACCTGTGCCTCGTCGGACACGTCAGCGATATGGGTGGTGAGGCGAAGGCCCTGCGGCAGGCCGGTCGTCTGGCAGAGCGCGACGGTCTCGGCCATGGCGCTGGCGGAGACATCGCAGAGCGCGACGTTGCAGCCCTCGGCGACCAGCTGGCGCACCAGTTCGCGCCCCATGCCGGTGCCGCCGCCGGTGACGATGGCCGTTTTGCCCGAGAAATCCTTCATTGCGCTTCCCTCTTGGTTTTGCGTGAGGCTATCGCCCGGCCCGCGGCGCTGGCAACCGACATGGTCAGGGGGGCGCGGATTGCCGGCGGGGCGCGTGGCTTGTAGGGTCCGGCGGCCGGCGCCGCCGGTTTGTCAGCAACATGCCAACGGGAAGCGCCCCATGATCGCCGATGTCCGCATCTACACCTGCAAGCCCAACAAGATGGGTGAATTCGTCAAGATCTACGAGGAGCTGGCCTGGCCGCTGCAGTCGAAGTATCTCGGCCGCAATCTCGGCTGGTTCACCACCATCGAGGGCGAGCTGAACACCGTCGTGCATATCTGGGGCTATGAGAACCAGGCCGACCGTGAAGCCCGCCGCAACGCCATGGCCGCCGACCCCGCCTGGGGCGCCTATCTCGCCGCGGTGGCCAAGGCCGACTGCCTGGTGAAGATGGAAAACCGCATCACCCGCCCGACCGGCTTCTCGGCGGTTCAGTAACGCACCGCCGGCCTGGCGATCAGAACAGCGAAAGCTGGGTCTCCGCCAGGCCCTTCGGCGCGTCCGGCACCGCGAATTGCCGGACGTCCAGGGCGTCGCGGTTGTCGAGCCCCCATTGCCGCGCCGCCAGCGCGAATCGGCGGGACAGCATGTCGGCGTAGACGCCGGTACCGCTGAAACGCTCGCCGTATTTCGCGCTGTTCAGCCCGCCGGCGCGGGTCTCGCGGATCAGCTCCAGCACGTGGCGGGCGCGGTCCGGGAAATGCTGGTTCAGCCAGTCCTCGAAAATCTGTTTCAGCTCATGCGGCAGGCGCAGCAGGATATAGCCGCCCCACCGCGCGCCGGCGCGGGAAGAGGCTTCGAGGATGCGCTCCATTTCAGCGTCGTTCAGCCCGGGGATCATCGGCGCGGCCAGCACGCCGGTGGGGATGCCGGCGCGGGCGAGCTGGGCGATGGCATCGAGCCGCCTGGCCGGCGCCGCCGCGCGGGGCTCCATCCGCCGGGCCAGCGTGCCATCCAGCGTGGTGACGGAGAGGCACACCCGCACCAGATTGCGCTCGGCCATGCGGTGCAGCACGTCGATATCCCGGAGCACGCCGGCGGATTTGGTGACGATGGTGACGGGGTGGCCGAAGCGCTCCAGCACCTCCAGCACCGCGCGGGTCAGCTTCAGGGTGCGGTCGATGGGCTGGTAGGGGTCGGTGTTGGAGCCGAGCGCGATGGGGCGCGGCACGTAGCCGGGCTTGCGCAGCTCCTTCTCCAGCAGTTCCGCGACATCGGGCTTGAACAGCAGCTTGGTCTCGAAATCGAGGCCGGGCGAGTAGCCGAGATAGGCGTGGCTCGGCCTTGCGTAGCAGTAGACGCAGCCATGCTCGCAGCCGCGATAGGGGTTGATCGCGCGATCGAACCCGAGATCGGGGCTTTGGTTGTAGCTGATGACGCTGCGGCTCGCGTCGCGCAGCAGGGTCGTGGGCAGCGGCGGCAGGTCCGCGAGGTCGGCCGTCAGGGTGTCCCAGCCATCATCGAAGGGGGTGGCGGCGGTGGCTTCGAAGCGGTTGGGCGGGTTCACGGTCGCGCCGCGGCCCTTGCGCTCACCGGCCGGCAGGGTGGAGGCGGAGACCACCGGCACGGGGGCCGGCGGGATCGACAGGGTTGCCCGGTTGCGCGCGGGCGGGCGCAGGCGGATGATGGGGCTGGCCGGAACATCGTCGTCATAGGTCTCGACATGCTCGATCTCGCGCACCAGCTCACGCCGCCCCTGGTAGGGTTCGCAAGGCGTCATGGCACGATCCACTTCAAACTCCCGCATGGCTGAGTTCCCCATCCGTTCCGACGGTAATTTGGCAAAGACGCGGCCGATGGTCAAGAACAGAATATGAACCGGAATGCGCGGCTCTTCTGCCTGCTGGCGGCGCTGGTGCTGACGGGTGGCTGGGGCGGTATCGACATGCAGATCGCGCCGCAGCTCAATGCCGGCGGGCGGCCGGCGCCGAACCCGATTCCGGCGCGGCTGCACCTCCCCTCCGGTAGCGGGCCGTTTCCTGCGCTGGTCGTGCTGCATACCTGTGGCGGGCTGTCGCGGCTTGGCATGGGTGGGCCGAGCCTGGTGGAGCAATGGGTCAGCCGGGTGAATGGCTGGGGCTATGCGGCGCTGGTGCCCGATAGTTTCGCCCCACGCGGCGTCAGCACCGTCTGCTCGCCGGAGGCGCAGCCGAAAGTCACGGCGTGGGACCGGGCCGGCGATGCGGTGAGCGCGGCGCTCGCCCTGCGCGGCCGGCCGGAGATCGATGCCGGTCGAATCGCGGTGATTGGCTTCTCCCATGGCGGGGCCACGGCGGCGTGGGTGGCGCTAAAGCCGGCAGCGACGGCGTTTCCGGGGCTGATCCGGGCGGCGGTGGACTATTACGGCTCCTGTGGCCCGGCCGAGCGCTATGGCGGGCTGCCGCTGTTGGTGTTGGCGGGCGAGGCGGATGACTGGGGCAATCCGGCCGTCTCCTGCCGGCAATTCGCGGAGCGGCTGGGGGCGGGGGCGCCGGTTGAGGTCGTCACCTATCCCGGCGTCGCGCATTCCTTCGACAACCGGAACCTGGTGCGCCGCGCCTTCAGCTTCGGCCACCGGGTAGAGTACGACCATGCCGCCGCCGAGGACAGTTTCGCCCGGGTGAAGGCCTTCCTCGCGCGCACCCTGAACTGATACCAGCCCGCAGGGTTGGTGCGGCATCAGCGCTACTCGGCGGCCTTCAGGTGCTCCTGCAGGCGCGGCATCAGCTCGACGAGGTTGCAGGGACGGTGGCGGTTGTCGAGCTGCCAGACCAGGATGTCGTCCCAGGCGTCCTTCACCGCGCCGGTGGAGCCGGGCAGCGCGAACAGATAGGTGCCACGCGCCACGCCGCCGATGGCGCGGGACTGCATGGTGGAGGTGCCGATCTTGGCGTAGCTCAGCATGCGGAACAGCTCGCCGAACCCCTCGATGGTCTTCTCCAGCACGCGGTTGAACGCCTCGGGCGTCACGTCCCGCCCGGTGATGCCGGTGCCGCCCGTGGTGATGACGCAGTCGATCGCGGGATCGGCGATCCAGGTTTCGAGTTGGGTGGCGATGCGGTCCGCCTCGTCCTTCTCGATGGCGCGCACCGCGACGGTGTGGCCGGCGGCGGTGATGCGGGCGGCGAGCGTGGCGCCGGAGGTGTCGTTCTCCAGCGTCCGCGTGTCGGACACGGTGAGCACGGCGATGTTCACCGGCAGGAAGGGGCGGGATTCATCGATGCGGGACATGGTGTGTCTCCTCTGCGTCGGATCAATCTAGGCCCGATCGCGCCCGGCCGGAAGCGTCACGCCGGCAGCCCGGCATCCTCGCGGATCATCGCTGCCGCCTTCTCGCCGATCATGATGGTGGGGGCGTTGGTATTGCCGGTGGTCAACCGCGGCATCACCGAGGCGTCGGCCACGCGCAGCCCGGCGATGCCGCGCACGCGCAGGCGGGAATCGACCACGGCGGCGGGGTCCTCGCCCATGCGGCAGGTGCCGACGGGGTGGTAGATGGTGTTGCCGGCGCGGCGGGCGAAGTCGGCTAGGTCGGCAGCGCTGGTGACCGTCGGCCCCGGCGCGATTTCCTCCACGCTGAACTGGCTGAGCGCGGGGGAGGCGAAGATGGCGCGCACCTGGGCGATGCCGGCGTTCAGCACGCGCAGGTCCTCGGGGTGGGAGAGGTAGTTGGGGCGGATGACGGGCTTGGCCAGCGGATCGGCCGATTGCGCCATCACCGTGCCGCGGCTGTCCGGCCGGACGGGGCACACCGCGCAGGACATGCCGGGCGCGCGTTCCAACGTCATCGCCCGCTTGGGGTCGTAGCTCGCGGGGGTGAACAGCAATTGCAGATCGGGGCTCGCCAGCCCCTCGCGCGAGCGGGTGAAGACCTGGGCGGTGGTGGTGCCGAAGGTGAAGGCGCCCTTGCCTTGCAGCACAAAGCGCACCGCCTCGAAGCCGAGGCGCAGCCCGTGGGCGAGCTCGTTGGTGGTCACGCTGCCCTTCACGCGATGGGCGACGCGGACGATGTAGTGGTCCTGCAAATTGGCGCCGACGCCGGGGGCATCGCGCAGCGGCTCCACCCCGATGGCGCGCAGATGGTCTTCCGGGCCGATGCCGGAGACTTGCAGGAGATGCGGCGAGTTCACCGCGCCGCCGGAGAGGATCACCTCGCGCCGCGCGCGTAACTGGCGCTCGGCGCCGCCCTGGCGGAAGGCGACGCCGGTGCAGGTGGTGCCGTCAAACAGCAGGCGGGTCGCGATCGCCTTGGTGAGGATGGTGAGGTTGGGCCGCTGGCGCGCCGCGGCGAGGAAGGTGGTGGCGGTGGAGCCGCGATAGCGGCCGTTGCGGGTGTTCTGCGAGTAGCCGACGCCCTCCTGCCCGGCGCCGTTGAGGTCGGGCTGAAAGGCGTGCCCGGCCTGCTGCGCCGCTTCCACGAAGCGGTGGGTGAGAGGGAGTATGGTCGGGTAGTCCCGCACTTCCATCACGCCGGTTTTGCCGCGATAGGCCGGGTCACCCTTGGCGTAGCGTTCGGATTTGCGGAAATAGGGCAGCACGTCCTCATAGCTCCAGCCGCGGCAGCCGGTTTGCGCCCAATGGTCGAAATCGGCGGGGTTGCCGCGCACGTAGAGCATGCCGTTGATGGAGCTGGAGCCGCCGAGCACCCGCCCGCGCGGCCAGTGGATGGCGCGCCCGGCGGTGCCTGGCTCGGGCTCGGATTCGTAGTTCCAGTTCACCAGCGGGTTTTTCATCAGCTTGATGACGCCGGCGGGGATGTGGATCCAGGGGTACCAGTCGGTCGGCCCGGCCTCCAGCAGGGTGACGGAGGCGCCGGTCTCGCTTAGGCGGCTGGCGACGACGCAGCCGGCCGAGCCGGCGCCGATGACGATGTAGTCGGTCTCCATGGGCATTCCCTCGCTCCCTGCCGGCATTGTGCCGAAGCGGCGCGGCCTGTCCAATCCCGGTTGGATCAGCGGTACGACCAGCCCGCCGGCGGGGCGGCCAGCACGCGTTCCTTCTCGCCTGTCCACCAGGCGCGCCCGGCGAGATCGGCCCCCCAGGCGGCGGCGACGCCGAGCACCGCGAGGCCGTCGGCGGCATCGGCGCGATAGGTGACATGGTGATGGCCGTGGATGATCAGCCGCGCGCCCATCGCGCGGGCCAGCCCGTCGATCACCGCGATGCCGGCGGGGTGGCTGGAGGGGGCCTCGTGGGTGACCAGCACATCGGCGCGCTGGGCGGCGAGTGCTACGATATCCTCGGGCCAGATCGCCATGGCCGCCAGGGAATGGGCGAGGGCGGCGGCGGAATCCGGGCTCCAGCCTGGCCCGAGGGCGGCCATGTCCGCCGCCAGTTCAGCGCGCCCATGCAGGCGGGGCGGCTGCGGCGGGTTCCAGATGCGTGAACGGAAGGTGCCGCCGAGGCCTGCAACGCGCAGCCCGGCGATCTCCACCACCTGCCCGTGCAAGGCACCGGCCGCGGTGGCGGCATTGCGCGTGGGGTCGGCGAGGTTGGCCCACATTTCGGGTCCGCCGTCATAGTCGTGGTTGCCGAAAATCCAGTGCAGGCCGATGCCGGCCGCGCGCAGCGGGGCGGTCAGGTCATCGAGCGGGGCGGTGCATTCCATGTCGCCCAGCAGCACCACATGGCGCGGCGGCGCCGGCAGCGCCGCGATGCCGCGCGCCACCAGATCCCACCGCCGGTGGATGTCGCCGATGAAGACGACGCCGTGCACGTCAGCGAAGGGCAGGTGGAGTTCTCCGGGTCGGCGATGGGGCATGGTGCGGGGAAACGACGGATCAGGCAAGCCGATTGCCGGTTCGCGCATTGAAGGCTATGTCGATGTGGAGGCGGGGGAAGCATCGCCGAAGTAAAAACAGCCGCACGCGCAAGACCAGGAACACCCAACGCCCATGCTCTCTCAGGCCGAACTCGACCTGCAAGCCCGCGCGCGCGATTTCGCCCGCCGTGTCGTCCGTCCCCGCGCCGCCGCGATCGACGCGAGCCGGGAGTATCCGCACGATATTGTCGCCGCCCTCGCCGCCGAGGGGTTCATGGGCATGACGATCCCGGCCCAATATGGCGGCCAGGGCCGTTCGTATCTCGATGCCGCGCTGGTGATCGAGGAGATGGCGCGGGAATGCACCGTCACCGCGCGCATCGCCGTCGAGGCCAATATGGGCGCGGTCTCCGCGGTGATGGAATATGGCACCGAGGACCAGCGCCGCCTCGCCGCCGGGCTGGTGCTGGCGGGCGACAAGCCGGCGATCTGCATCACCGAGCCCGAGGCGGGATCGGACGCGACCGCGATGAGCACGCGGGCCGACCGTAAGGGCGATCGCTGGATCATCAACGGCACCAAGCACTGGATCACCGGCGCCGGGGTCTCGAAGCTGCACCTGATTTTCGCCCGCGCCTTCGACGAGGCGGGCGCCGAGCTTGGCATCGGCGGCTTCATCGCCCTGCGTCCGGCGGCGGGGCTGGAGATGGAGTACCGCGAGCCCACGCTTGGGCTGTGCGGCATGCCGGAGGGGCGGCTTGGCTTCCGCGATCTCGAAATTCCCGCCGGGATGGCGCTGCCGATGCCCAACGGCTTCGCGCGCGGCTTTGCCGATCTCATCAATGCCTATAACAGCCAGCGCGTCGGCGCCGGCACGGTGGCGATGGGCATCGCCGCCGGGGCGCTCGATCGTGCGCTTGATTTCGCCCGCGAACGCGAACAGTTCGGCCGCCCGATCGGCGAGTTCCAGGGGCTGCAATGGATGCTGGCGGACATGCAGACCCAGCTGACCGCATCGCGCCTGATGCTGCACGCGGCCGCGCGTTCCACCGGCCCTGGCGGGCGTTTCCCCGACCCGATGCTGGCCGCCCAGGCCAAGATCTTCGCCTCCGAAGCCGCGATCAAAATCGTCAACGACGCGCTGCAGGTGTTCGGCGCCCGCGGCTATTCGCGGGATCTGCCGCTGGAGCGCATGCTGCGGGACGTGCGGATGTTCACCATCGCCGGCGGCACCGCCCAGGTGCTGCGCACCCTCGTCGCCGCGCGCCTGCTGGGTTGGAAACTGCCCCAAACGCGCGGGTGAGGGCGCTCACGTGTTGCTGCCGCGCACCGTCCGCCAGGCGGCGCGGATGGCGCCTGCCGTCATCCTCCCATCGGCCTCGGTTGTCGCGTAGCTGCTGACAGACACGCGCATCAACCACTGGCCGCGCCACTGCGAGGCGCCGGCGAAGGCGATGCCGTCGGATTGCAGCCGGCTGACGGTGGCGAGCGTCAGGCGATCCGCCTCCTCCGCGTTGCGCTCGGGACCGAAGCGCAGGATCACTTGATTGAGCGCCACCGCGTTCACCACGGCGATACCGGGCTCCTCGCGCAGCGCGGCGGCGATCTGCCCGGCGACCCGGCAGTTGCGCTCCACCATCTCGGCGATGCCGGCGCGGCCGAAATGGCGCAGCAGCGCCCAAGTGGCGAAACCGCGGGCGCGGCGGGAGAGTTCGGGCACGTAATGCGTCGGGTCCCGCTCGCCGGCGGCCACTGCGGGCAGGTAGCTCGCGCCAAACGCCATGGCGCGGCGATGCGCCTCCGGGTCCCGCACGATGGCGAAGCCGGTATCGTAGGGCGATTGCAGCCATTTATGGCCGTCGGTCGCCCAGGAATCCGCATCCTCCACCCCCGCCGCGAGCGCGGCACGCCCCGGCGCCGCCTTGGCCCACAGGCCGAAGGCGCCATCCACGTGCACCCAGGCGCCATGCGCCCGCGCGATCGGGATCAACTCGGGGAAGGGGTCGCAGGCCCCGGTATTGATCTGCCCGGCCTGCAGCATGACGATGGCGGGGCCCTCGCCCCCCTCCAGCGCCGCCACCAGCCCGTCCGGGATCATCCGTCCCTCGCCATCCGTCGCCACCTTGATCACCCGGGAGTGCCCGAGCCCGAGGAATTGCAGCGCCGACAGCGCCGAGACATGCACATCCTCGCCAACCACCATGCGGATCGGCGGCGCACCGAACAGCCCATCGGCCTCGACATCCCAGCCCACGCGGCGCAGCACCTCGCTGCGCCCGGCGGCCAGGCCCACCAGATTGGCCATGGTCGCGCCAGTGACAAAGCCAACCGAGCTGCCGGCGGGCAGGCCGAGGATATCGACCAGCCATTGCCCGCTCACCAGCTCCGCCGCCGAGGCCGCCGGGGCGGCCTGGTGGTTGCCGACATTCTGGCCCCAGGCGGAGGTCATCCAATCCGCCGCCACGCCGGCGGGGTGCGAGCCGCCGATCACCCAGCCGAAGAAGCGCGGCCCGGTCATCGCGTGCAGGCCGGGCGCGGCGCGGGCGACCAGCTCCTCCAGCACCGCTTCCGCCGGCTGCCCGGCTTCGGGCGTTGGCCCCTCCCAATCCGGCACGGCGGCGGCGTAATTATGCGTCGGCCGCTGCTTGGCGGTCGCGATATCGCGGCGGAATTCCGTCGCCAGGGCCGCTGCCCGAGCGAAGAGCGGACCTGGGTCTTCCATCAGGCTGGCTTCTTCGGGGCCAGCGCCTCGAGCGTGCCGCCGGCTTCCTTGAAGGCGGTCAGCCCGCCGACGATGTCCGCCACGTTCTCCAGCCCCATGTCCTGCGCCGTCTTGGCCGAGAGCGCGGAGCGCCAGCCGGCGGCGCAGAAGAAAACGAACTGCTTTTTCTCGGCGAAAATCGGCTTGTGATAGGGGCTGTCCGGGTCGATCCAGAATTCCAGCATGCCGCGGGTGCAGCGGAAGGCGCCGGGGATGGTGCCCTCGCGCTCGATCTCGCGGGGGTCGCGGATATCAACGAAAACCACGTCGTCCTGGCCCACCATCTTCACCGCTTCGGCCGCCGGCACGCGGGCGATCTCCGCCTCCGCCTCGGCGAGGAGCTGCTTGATACCCTTCTTCATGGCCATCATTCCCTTATGACTGTAGACGCACATACTGCGTCCGGCCGGAGGGGACGACAAGCACCCGCCGAATGTACACACGCCCGCGCCGCCGCGCGAGAGCCCCCCGCAGCGCACACGACGACGGCGATGCCGCCGGTACATCGGCCCTCCTCCGGGCGCCCCTGCGCGACAGGCCGGGCGCCGCGCAGCCGGGTGAGCGGCGTCGGGAAAATGGAACGGCGCGCCAGCGCCCGCCGCCCGGCGTCGGCCTGCACGCGCGCGACCTCGGCCAGCTTGCCACGGAAGCCCGCATCATCCAGCAATCCGGGGTCGCTGAGCGCCTCCTGCGCCCAGGCGATCCGCCGAAGCGCCTTCTCCAGCCCCGTCCGGCGGCGATGCCCCGGCGGCAGCGCATCGCGCCGTGCACGCAACGCGGCCGCCCGTGCGCCCAGCACACCACCCAGCACCAGCAGCAGATGCCGCAGCGCGCGCAACAGCGTCTGGAGGTGGGAGGGGCGGGGCGGCATGGCACGGGTTCCTGTGTGATTGATATTCCCTAAATGTTCCCATATCCATCGATGAATTGCAAGCTATTTTTCTCTTACGTCAAAATTTATTTCCTTCTCCGGGCCGAAACACGGGCACCCCGCGCCGTACCCGGGCACCCGCTTCCAGCGATCGCCCGGCGGGGGATAGAAATTTCAGCGATTTGGCGCGACAAACCCAGGGCATTTCGAGGAGACACGCCATGCCCCATTTCGATCTCATCATCCGCGGCGGCACCGCCGTGCTGCCCTGGGGCATGGAGCAGACCTCCATCGGCGTGCGCGAGGGGCGCATCGCCGGCCTCGGCGTGAGCCACGATGCCACGGCCGAGCAGACCATCGATGCCACCGGCCTGCACGTGCTCCCCGGGCTGATCGATCCCCACGTCCATTTGCGAGACCCCGGCAACGCCGCGGTGGAAACCATCCCCACCGGCACCAGGGGGGCCATCCTCGGCGGGCTCACCGCGGTGTTCGATATGCCGAACACCACGCCCTCGATCGTCGATGCCGAGACGTTGGCGTGGAAGCAGGGCTATGTGGAGCAGGCCGCCTGGTGCGACATGGGGCTCTATGTCGGCGGCACCAAAACCAACATCGCCGCGCTCGCCGCGCTCGAACTCGGCCGCGGCGTCTGCGCGGTGAAGATCTTCGCCGGCTCCTCCACCGGGGATCTCATGGTGGAGGATGACGAGAACCTCGAGCGCGTCATGCGCTCCGGCCGCCGCCGCATCGCCTACCACTCCGAGGACGAATACCGCCTGCAGGCACGCAAGGGGCTGTTCAAGTCGGGCGATCCCTATTCCAGCCACGCGGAATGGCGCGACGAGGAGGCCGCCTTCCTCGGCACCCGCCGCCTGATGGCGCTGGCCCGCAAGACCGGGCGGCCCGCCCATATCCTGCATGTCTCGACCGCCGAGGAACTCGATTACCTCAAGGGCTACCGCGACATCGCCACCGCCGAGGTGCTGGTCAACCACCTCACCCAGATGGCGCCGGATGTGTACGACCGCCTCGGGGGCTTCGGGGTGATGAACCCGCCCATCCGCGGCCGCCGCCACTATGAGGCGAGCTGGGCCGCGGTGCGCGACGGCACGGTGGACACGGTGGGCTCCGACCACGCGCCGCACCCCCGCGCGGCCAAGGAGAAGCCCTGGCCCGAGTGCCCCGCCGGGCTGACCGGGGTGCAAACCCTCGTCCCCGTCATGCTCGATCACGTCAACGCCGGGCGGCTCACGCTGCCGCGCCTGGTGGACCTGCTCTGCGCCGGCCCGGCCCGCGTCTACAACGTGGTCGGCAAAGGCCGGCTCGCCGCCGGCTACGACGCCGATTTCACCATCGTCGACATGAAGGCGCGGCGGAAAATCGAGGAAAGCTGGATCGTCTCCCCCTGCGGCTGGACGCCCTTCGCGGGGATGGACATCACGGGCTGGCCGGTGGCCACCATCATCCGCGGCAACGCGGTGATGCGGGACGACGAGGTGCTGGGAGCGCCCGCCGGCAAGTTGGTGAAGTTCGCGGGGTAGAGCGGAACCGGGCGGACATCGCGCGCCACTCCCACGTGGCGTTTCCTCTGCGATGCCAGGCCAGTCGCGTGGGATCAAGGCCCCTTGCGGATGCCGTTGGTCTCAGCCTCGGTGACGAGGCGATAGGCATCGTCGGGCAGTAGCAGGCGGGCGCGGATCAGGCGGTCGGCGGCAACGCGGATGGCGTTCACGTAGGCGGCCTTGGTGGGGTAGCGTTCTTCGATGGAGAGGCGCGGATCGCCATTGGCCAGCCGCTCGGCCTTGGTGGCGGCGAAGGGGATGAAGCTGCCGGAAAGGTTGCAGAAACCGCCATCGAACAGGTCGGCGCGGAACTTGTTCCAGCCGGTATAGGTGCCGACCGGCACCTGCACGAACAGCGAGCGGACGCCGCCGAGGTCATTGCCATCGGCATCGACCTGCGGGACCAGCACGCCGTAGCTGGCGGAGCCGGGTTTCGGCGGTTCGACGTCCAGGATGCCCATGGTGTCGCCGGCCTTGTAGCGGGGGCCGCGATCGAGGACATGCAGGGGGTTGGAGAGCGCGGTGAAGCGCAGGCCGGGGATGGCGGGGAAGTGGACGGAATCGGGCGCCACCAGCGTGCCATCGGCAATCCGCGGCACGGCGGCGGCCGGCGGGCGCTTGTCGTCGCGCACCCATTTGGTCAGGCCGTCAAGCAGGGCCCGCATGGTCCAGACATAGGGATTTGGATTGCCCGCATACTGGCACAGCGTCGGCGCCGGGAGCGGCAAGGGCGCCGGGGAATGCTGCGTCGAGCCCATGATGTAGGTGCGCACATTGGCGGGGTCGGCAACGTCCTTGGTGGCCAGCGGGTCGGTGAGGCCGAGGGACTGGCGGCCTTCCCAGACTTCGAGCGCGGTGGCGGCATGCACGATGCGCGGGCAGGTATTGTCGGTCGTGCAGCGGTCGAGCAGGCCCTGGGTGCGGCCGGTCAGCGGGTCGGTCTGGCGGGCGTAGGTGAAGGGGAAGTCATAGGCGGGGTAGAGGTGGTCGATCTGCTCGCCCCAGGCGCGGCCGGGCTGGGCGAAGCGCAGCGAGAGCGGCAGCAGCCCGCCGCCGATATGGGGCAGCATGCCGTCGAACGCCATGCCGCCGGCCTCGGCGCGGTTGAATCCGAGATGCAGCAAAGTGCGGATCATCCGGCCGGACTGCGATGAGCCCATGACGATCGCCTTGGTATCCTTGCCATGCGCCACCGGGTTTACGGTGCCGGCGTCATCCTTGTCGCGATGCTTGAGGAAATCCGCGAGATCGCGCGCGGCGGCGAAGCCGAGGCCCATCACCAGCGGGTCCTTGGCGCGATAGATCAGCTCATAGAGTTTCCCGGCGTCGAAGCCGGCGTTGTAGCAGATCTTGGTGTCGCTCGGCGTGGTGGTGGCGCCGGCGCAGTCGGCGAAGCTCCACTGGTCGTTCGGGATGGCCACCCGCGCCGCCTTCTCGTGGGCGCGCACGGTGAGCACGGGGAGGAACCCGTCCGCCAGCTTGGTCCGGTTGTCGGTGCTGGCGGTGGGGTAGGAGGTGGTGTTGCCGGCGTTGAACCAGCCGCCATTGAGGTTGATGCTTTTGGCCGGCGCCTGCAGCCCCCATTCGCTGCGCACCACGCCGGTGACGGGCGAACCGTCGGCGTTGCGTGCGGCGGGGACGTGGAGCGTCATGCGGTTATCACCCGGCGCCACGTCGGCCTGCCAGCCGAACCAGACCAAGGTGTAACCTTGCTTCAGCATCCAGCCGTCGCCGGCGTCATCGATAGCGTTAAGGTTGGCGATGCCGCCCGTCACGTCGGCATGGTAAAAGGCCAGCCCGAGCTTGTTGCCACGGTTGATGATCTCAAACAGGTGCACCCCGTTGCTGGCCGCCGGATTGGCGGGGCGGATGATGTCGAGATCAGTGTCGTATTCCACCATGCCGCGGGCGTTGCGCGGCGCGAGCCGGATGTCCTGGATATTGGCGTTGAGCGGCGATTTCGGATCGACCTCGCCATGCGCCCGGGCAGTGACCCGCTCATAGGTGCCGGCGGGCCCGAACAGCTTGCCGCCGAACGCCGGTTGCACCTTGAGGTTTTCGAGGCGGGTGATCCGCGCCTCTGCCGTCGCGGTCAGCGCGCCAAGCGCCATTGCCGCCATCAGAATGCGTCGCATCGTCTTCCCCCCATTCTGGTTTCCACAGGATCGCTGACCAATTCGCGCGGCGGCAGATACACCAACACATGCGAGGTCTTTCCCTGGCGCGGGACACGTGGTGACATCGAGCCCGCAACAGGAGACCGGATTATGGCCATCGCCGCGCGCTCATTCCGCATCGTCGCCGTCCTGACCGCATCGCTGCTCGCCGGCACGGCGCAGGCCGCCGGCACGCTGCGCGTCGGCATCGCCGAGGACCCCGATATTCTCGACCCCGCGCGCTCCGGCTCCTATGTCGGGCGCATCCTGTTCGCGGCGCTGTGCGACAAGCTGGTGGATATCGACGCCAAGCTCGCCTTCCAGCCGCAGCTCGCCACCAAGTGGGAATGGTCGGCCGACAACATGGCGCTCACCGTCACGCTGCGGCCCGGCGTGAAGTTCCATGACGGCGAGGCGGTGGACGCCGAGGCCGTCCGCATCAACCTCACGCGCTACCAATCCGCCCCTGAAAGCGTCCGCAAGGGCGAGGTGAAGCCGATCGCGGCGATCGAGGTGGTCGATCCGCTGACCGTCCGCCTCAAGCTCGCCCAGCCCTACGCGCCGCTGGTCGCCGTGCTGGCGGATCGGGCGGGGATGATGATGTCGCCGAAGGCGCTCGCCCGGCTCGGCGCCGAGGTATCGAAGGATCCGGTCTGCGCCGGTCCGTTCAAATTCACCGAGCGGGTGGCGCAGGACCACATCACGTTTGACCGCTTCCCCGGCTACTGGGATGCCGGGCGGGTGCATCTCGATCGCATCGTCTACCGCCCCTACGCCGACAGCAATATCCGCCTCATCAACCTGCAATCCGGCCAGCTCGACCTCATCGAGCGCATGCCGCCCTCGGACGCCACGCGGGTGAAGGCCGACCCCAAGCTGCGGCTGCTGACCTCGCCGGCGATCGCCTATCAGAGCCTGTTCATCAATCTCGCCCATGGCCCGATGGCCGATAACCCGCTCGGCAAGGACGCCCGCGTGCGCGAGGCCTTCGAAAAGGCGATCGACCGCAACGTGATCAACCAGGTGATCGGCGAGGGCATGTTCGTGCCCAACAACCAGGTGGAATCCCCGACCTCGCCCTACTGGAACGCTGGCCATCCGGTGCCGCCGCGTGACCTCGCGGGCGCGAAGGCGCTGCTGAAGGCGGCCGGCTACGATAAGGTCAGCTTCGAGCTGCTCACCTACAACGCCCCGATCGCCCAGCAGACCGCCGAGCTGATCCAGTCGATGGCGGGAGAGGCCGGGTTCGACATCAAGCTCAAAATGATGGAGGCCAACGCCGCCACCACGGCCGCGATCAACGGGGAGTACCAGATGACCACCGGCATCTGGTCCGGCCGTGCCGACCCCGACGGCAACATCGCGATCTGGCTGGCCAAGGACGGCTTCCTCAACTGGGGCCGCTACGACAACCCCGCCCTGGACGCCCTGCTGGTCAAGGCCCGCGGGGTGACCGACGTCGCGGCGCGCAAGACGATGTATGGCGAGATTTCCGACATCTACCTGAAGGATCGCCCCTTCGTGGTGATGTACCATCAGACCTGGCTGTTCGGCACCACCGAGCGGCTCTCCGGTTTTGCGCCGGTGCCGGACGGGCTGCTACGGCCCCAGGGAATTCAGATCAGGCAATAGGACCCGCCATGCCCCTCTCCAACGTCTCCATCGACGGCAAGCGCCTGCTCGCCGATCTCTACAAGCTCAGGGAATTCGGCACCTACAAGACCGGGGTGCACCGGCCGACCTACTCCAAGGTGGACATGGAAAGCCGCGCGTGGATCTGCGAGCGCATGCGCGAGGCCGGGCTCACGCCGGAGATCGACGGCATCGGCAACGTCATCGGCCGCGGTGAGGGCGATGGTCCCCGCGTGCTGCTCGGCTCGCACACCGAGACCCAGCCCTATGCCGGCTGGCTCGATGGCGCGCTCGGCGTGATGTACGGGCTCGAGGTTGCCCGCGCCGTCGGCCGCGGGGTGGACGTGATCTCCTTTGCCGATGAAGAGGGCCACTACTCCAGCTTCCCCGGCAGCCGCTCCTATATCGGCGCCTTCTCGGAGGCCGATATCGACGCCGGGCGCAACAAGTACGAGGGTGTCTCGATGCGGGAGGCCCTGGCCGCCGCCGGGCTGGCCGGGCGGCGCCGGGTGGCGTTCGAACCCGGGCGATACAAGGGTTACGTGGAGGCCCATATCGAGCAGGGCGACACGCTGGAGAGCACCGGCGAGAAGATCGGCATCGTCACCTCCATCGTCGGCATCTGGGCCTATCGCATCACCTTCGAGGGGGTGCAGAACCACGCCGGCACCACCCGCATGGCGATCCGCCGTGACGCCGGGTTGGCGGCGGTGAAGCTTGTTGCCGCGATCGACGCGCTGTTCCCGACCATTTGCGCCGAACGCACCGTCTGGACCGTCGGGCGCATCACGCTCGATCCCGGGGCCGGCTCCATCATCCCCGGCGGCGCCGAGGTGGTGTTCCAGATCCGCGATGCCGATATCGAGGTGCTTAAGCGGATGGAAGCGGCGCTGGAGGGGCTGGTGGCGGAGGCCGACAAGGGGCCGTGCCGGGCGGCGCTGCACAACGTCTCGCGCTCGACACCGTCGCTGATGGATGCCGGCTTCCAGGATGCGCTGGAACGCGCCGCCGAGCGCTTCGCGCCGGGGCTGCACCAGCGCATGCCGAGCGGGGCGGGGCATGACGCGCAATGGCTGGCCCGCGTGATGCCGGCCGCGATGCTGTTCGTGCCCTCGATCGGCGGCATCAGCCACCATTGGAGCGAGAACACGTCTGACGAGGATATCGTGCTGGGCTGCCAGGTGATGGCGACGGCGATCGCCGAGATTCTGGCGAGCTAAGCCGCAGTCACGAAAAACCCCGGGCGGCTTGCGGCCACCCGGGGTGATATCGGCCGGCGCGGCTTAGCGCTGGCGGTAGGTGCGGTGGCAGCCGCCGCAAGCGGCGCCAACTTCACCGAAGGCTACGGCGAACGCCGCGGCGTCATTGGCGTCGGCGGCGGCCGAGACCTTCATGGCGGCGGCGTTGAGCGCCATGGCGGCCTTCATCATGCCGGCGCTGTCGGAGAACGCCTCGGCGGTGGCCTTGGTGGCGCCCTTGTCGGAACCGGCAGGAAACAGGCCCGGGAAGGCTGCGGCCCACGCTGCCATGGCATCGGCGGTGCCCTTCAGCGGCTTCACTTCGGTGGTCTTGGCATCGACGGCGCGCTTGAGCGCCCCGGTCGATGCAGCGAGCAGGTCCATGCCGGCCTTGCGCGCCGCGATGGCGGCATCGGCGGTTTGCGCCTGCGCGGCGCCGCCAAAGCCGAACGCCGCAATCATTCCGGCGAGAATCAGTTTACGCATACTTCGGTTCCCCAATTTGCTTGTGCCACATAGAAGCCGCCGCGCCCGGTGAAATCAACCAGCACAGCCGTGTCAGGCGCGTGACGATTTGCGCGTGAGCATATTCCCGGCCCGCGCGCGAATTTTTCCAATCCGCCCGACATCGGCCAGCCTGCGGTCGAGAAAGGCGAGGGTGGCTGCCGCATCGCCGCGCAGCCAGTAGAGCATGGTCGCCGAGAGCACCGCCGCGAGGGTGGCCCGCTTGGTGTGGCGGGTCGCATCGTCCAGCTTTTCGCCGGCGGCGTGCCACACCGCGTCCACCGTCGCCGCCATGGAACGGGCGGACCAGGGGGCGACATGCGGCAGCAACCGCAGCCCGGCGGCGCGGCGCAGCGCCTCGCGGTACGGGGCGAGGCGGGCGAGTCGCAGGGCGATCACCGCCCGCACCCGCCCAGGGGTGCGCAGGCCGGCCATGTCGGCGGCAGCGGCGTCCTCTGCCATCCAGCGGTCGGCCAGGGCGGCGAAGGCGGCGAGCAGCGCGCCCGCGCCCTCGAAGGGCGGTTCGGCGCGGCCGGCCGCCAGCGCCCAGCCGATGCGCGGCGCCTCGGCGACCGCCGCCAGCACCGCCGCCTCGCTGTGCTCCGTCATGCGATCGGCACCGACCGGCGAAACTCTGGCTGGCCGGCCTTGGCGAGATCCTCGATGAAGCCGAAATGGGCGAAATCGGCGCCGTGCATGCGCATGGGGTAGAGAATGCCGTCGAGATGGTCGTATTCGTGCTGCACGATGGCGGCGTGGGCGCCGGTGGCCTCGCCGATCACCGGGTTGCCATCCGTGTCCACCCCCGCGTAGCGGATGCGCCAGGCGCGCGGCACGGCCGCGCGGATCCCGGGGATGGACAGGCAGCCCTCCCAGCCGATCTGGCGCTGCTCGCCGAGGAAAGTGAGCACGGGGTTGATCACCGTGGTGTTGGCGATCGGCCGGTCATCGGCATCGCCGCCGACCCGCTCGGGGCGGACGCGGAAAATGAACAGCCGCAGCGGCACGTGCACCTGCGGCGCGGCGAGCCCGGCGCCCTGGATGTCATCCAGCGTCTCGAACATATCGGCGACCAGTTTGCGGATTTCGGGGGCGGTGGGGTCCGCCACCGGCTCGGCCTTTTGGAAGAGAACCGGGTGTCCCATGCGGGCGATTTTCAGTATAGCCATGGCTGCTGCGATCCTGAGGCGTGAATTGAGGGTTTTGCGATCCGTCCGGCCATGTTATAGCGCCCGCCTTCCGGTACGGGCAGTCCGTCCCGGACCCTTTTTGTCGCTCCGATCGTCGGGGCGCCCCCGGGCAGAGGAGTAGGCGGCCAAGTGCAGGTTCTCGTTCGTGACAACAATGTCGATCAGGCGCTCAAGGCGCTCAAGAAGAAGATGCAGCGGGAAGGGATCTTCCGTGAGATGAAGCTGCGCCGCCATTTCGAGAAGCCCTCGGAGCGCCGGGCCCGCGAAGCCGCGGAAGCCGTGCGCCGGGCTCGCAAGATGGAGCGCAAGCGCCTGGAGCGCGAAGGGTTCTGACACCCGCTCCAGGAACCGGTTCGCGGCGCATCGCGCCAGCCGGGTTACGATAGAATAGCGTGCGTCGCGGCGCGGGGGGCTACCCCCGTTGGCCGCGGTCCGCGTTTGCTCGGCTACAGGGTTTCGGCGATGAGGTCGGCGCAGGCGGCATTGCCTTGCGCCCGCAGCGCCGCGACCACGCTCTCACGGTCCTCGCGGCTGCGGTTCTGGCTCATTTTCCACTGCGCCTCCACCTTGGTCGCGCGCAGGCGGAAAGCCCTGATTCCCTTGAACATCTGCGCCCGGTAAGTCTCGGTCAGGGCATCGAGATCGAAACCCGCGGGGTCTCCCACCCCGAGCGTGCGCAGGATGGTGGCGGTCTCGTCGGCGCCATCGCAGAGTTCCAGCGTGCCATGGACGTGCACCGCCGCGTAGTCCCAGGTTGGCACCGCCGGCTGGGTGCGGTACCAGCCCGGGGCGATATAGGCGTGCGGGCCGGTGAAGATCGCCAGCGCGGTGCCGCCGGCGAGCGCCGCCACCTGCGGATTGGCCGCCGCGACATGCGCTTCCAGCACCAGCGCCCCTTCCTCCTGCCGCACGACGAAGGGCAGATGCGAGCCCTCCATGCCCCCGGCCCCGGTGGTGACCAGCACCCCGAACGGGTTGGAGGCGATCAGCGCGACGATGCGGGCCTGATCCTCGACGGTGAACACGGGGCGCAGATACATGGGGGCGGTTCCTTCACTTGTGGTCAGCCTGCCATAGGCTATGATTGGTCCGCCATGAACAACCAAAACCCCCTAATAATGCCAGACCAATCCCGCCAGGATGCGGTGTTCGAGCGGCTGCGCGGCGGCATTCTCAGCGGTGCCCTGCCCTCCGGCAGCCGACTGCCGCCGAGCCGCCATCTCGCGGAGGAGTTGGGGGTGGCGCGCCAGACGGTGGTGCTGGCCTATGAGCGCCTCGCGGCCGAGGGCTATGTCCGCGCCCGCATCGGCAGCGGCACCTTCGTCGCGACGGATCTGCCGGACGCCGCTCCCCTCGCCGCCCCGGCGGCCCGCGAGACGGCAGCACCGCTCTCCCGCCGCGGGGCGTTGATCGCGGCGACGCCGATTTCCACCGCCGGGCCGGTGGCGGGGCACTCGAACCTGCTCGCCCCGGGCGTGCCCGCCACCGATCTCTTCCCCATCGCCGCCTGGGCGCGCGCCACCGCCCGCGTGCTGCGCGATCTGCCCTCCGACTCCACCGGATACCCGGACATGCAGGGCCTCGGCGCGCTGCGCACCGCCGTTGCCGCACACCTCGCCGCCACGCGCGGATTGATCGCCGACCCCGCGCAGATCGTCATCACCACCGGCACCCAACAGGCGCTGCGGGTCGCCGCCGAATTGCTGCTCGACCCCGGGGACCCCGCCTGGGTGGAGGAGCCCGGCTATATCGCCGGGCGCGGCGCGCTGGCGGCGGCCGGGGCCCTGCTGGTGCCGGTGCCGTCCGACGCCGAGGGGATCGATGTCGCCGCCGGCATCGCCCTGGCGCCCGCCGCGCGGCTGGCTTTGGTCGCTCCCTCGCATGCCACCCCACTCGGTGGCGCGCTGCCGATCGGGCGCCGGCTGGCGTTGCTCGACTGGGCGGCCCGCGCCGGGGCCTGGATCCTGGAGGATGACTGCGACTCGGAGTTCCGCTGGGAGGGCAAGCCGCTGCCGCCGCTCGCCTCGCTCGATCGCAGCGGGCGGGTGATTTATTGCGGCACCTTCAGCAAGACGCTGGCGCCCGCCCTGCGGCTCGGCTTCGCGGTGGTGCCGGCGCCGCTCACCGCCGCCTTCGTGCGCGCGCGGGGGTTGGGCGATCGCGGGCCCGGCACGTTGCAGCAGGCGGTGTTGGCCGATTTCATCGGCGAGGGACGGCTCGGCCCGCATATCCGGCGCATGCGCACCGAATATGCCCGCCGCCGCGCCGCACTGCTCGCCGCGCTGGCCCGGCATTGCCCGCAGGCCGATCCGGTGGCGGCGCCGGGCGGATTGCACCTCGTGCTGCGCCTTGCCGACTCGGTCGATGCCGCCCGCGTCGTCGTGTCAGCGCGCGCGCGTGGCCTCGCGGTCTCCCCGCTCGCCGCCTATTTCAGCGGGCCGCCGCGGATGAACGGCCTGGTGATCGGTTTCGCGACCACCCCGCCGGCGCTGGCCGCCGATGCGGCGCGACGGCTGGCGGCGGCGATCGGGCCGGCTACGGATGCGGCGCCGTAGCACTCCGCCGGCCCGACCATTCCCGCAGGGACTGGAAGGTGACGTAAAGCATCGGGATGAGGAAAATGCCGATGGCGCTGGCCGCGATCATGCCGGCGAAGACGGGCAGGCCGACGGAGCGGCGGGAGAGCATCGCGGCGCCTTGCGCCGTGACTAGGGGAACTAGGCCGAGCACGAAGGCGATCGAGGTCATCATGACGGCGCGGAACCGCATGCGGGCGCCGAGCACCGCCGCCTCGCGGATCGCCACCCCTTCCTCGCGCTGTTCCTTGGCGAACTCGACGATCAAAATGCCGTTCTTGGCGGCGAGGGCGATCAGCACGACGAGGCCGATCTGGCCGTAGAGATCGAGCGGTTTGCCGGTCAGCCATAGCCCGGCATAGGAGCCGAACACGCCGACCGCGACCGAGAGCAGCACTGGGATGGGGATCACCCAGCTTTCGTAGAGCCCGACCAGGAAGAGGTAGGCGAACAGCACGGCGAGGGCGAGAATCGGGCCGGTCTGCCCGGCGGCGAGTTTCTCCTGGTAGGAGGTATCGGTCCATTCATAGTCGTAGCCGGCGGGGAGCGCGCGGGTGGAGACGTCCTCCATCGCCAGCAGCGCGTCGCCCGAGGACATGCCGGGGCGGGGCGAGCCGAGCAGGGTGATGGTGCGGTAGTTGTTGTAGCGGCTGATGGTCTGCGGGCCGAGCACGATGCGGATATCGGCGATGGCGCGCAGCGGCACCATGCCGCCCTGGCGGTTGCGCACGTGGATTTTCCAGATCGACTCGATATCCGTGCGGTTGGCAGCCTCGCCCTGCACGTTTACCTGCCAGGTGCGGCCGAACAGGTTGAAGTCGTTGACGTAGATGCCGCCAAGTGTGGCCTGCAGGGCGTTGAACACGTCGCTCATCGCGAGCCCCAGTGCCTGCGCCTTGTCGCGGTCGATGTCGAGGAACAGCATCGGCGTGGTGGCGGAGAAGGTGGAGAATACCCGGGTCAGTCGCGGGTCGGAATTGGCGGCGCCCATCAGGCCGCCGAGCACGCTGGCCATTTCGGTGGGCTCGCGCCCCTCAAGGTTCTGCATCTGGTAGGTGAAGCCGCCGCCGGTGGAGAGGCCGATGATGGGGGGCAGGTTGAGCGGGAAGGCGATGGCGCCGCGCACGCCTTGCAGCCCACCGAAGACGCGGCCGATCACCGCCTGCACGCTGTCAGCCGCGGTGGCGCGGTCCACGAAGGGTTTCAGGCCGACCACCATGAAGGCGGCGTTGCTTTGGGCGGAGCTGTCGAGGAAGGAGAAGCCGACGATGGCGAGCGTTTTTTCCACCTGCGGGATCTGTTTCAGCAGCCCCTCGATCTGCGCCACCACGGCGCGGGTGCGTGCCACCGAGGCGCCGTCGGGCAGCTGGACCGGGATGAAGAAGGCGCCCTGGTCCTCCTCCGGCAGGAAGCCGCCGGGAGTGATCAGCGAGAGGCCCCAGATGCCGGCGCCGAAGCCGCCGATCAGCGGGATGGCGATGATCGCGACGCGCACCAGGCGGCGCACGCCGCCGGCGTAGAGATCGCGCGTGCCATCGATGCCGCGCAGCACGCGGCCCATGATGCCGCGGTTCTTGTCGGTGTGGCGCAGGAAGACGCCGCAGAGCGCGGGCGACAGGGTCAGCGCGTTGATCGCCGAGATCACCATGCCGACGCTGATGGTGACGGCGAACTGACGGAACAGCTGGCCGGAGAGGCCGGGGATGAAGCCGATGGGGACGAACACCGAGAGCAGCACCAGGGAGATGGCGATGATCGGGCCGGTGATTTGCCGCATCGCCTTCTTGGCGGCCTCGCGCGGGGAGAGGTGCGGCTCGTCCTCCAGCACGCGTTCGACGTTCTCCACCACCACGATGGCGTCATCGACGACGATGCCGATCGCCAGCACCATCGCCAGCAGGGTGACGGTGTTGGCGGTGAAGCCGATCACCAGCAGTACGGCGAAGGTGCCGATCAGGCTGACGGGCACGGCGACGATGGGGATGATGGTGGCTCGGAGATTGCCGAGGAAGAGGAAGACCACGATGACGACGAGGATGAAGGCCTCGCCCAGCGTCTTGATCACCTCGCGGATGGTGTCGGAGACGAAGTTGGAGCTGTCGTAGAAGACGATCTTCTTCATCCCCTCGGGGAAGCGGGCGGCCAGCTTGTCGAGCGTGGTGGCGACGCGCTTGGAGGTCTCCACCGCGTTGGCGCCGGGGGCGAGGAAGATGCCGATTGAGATGGCGGGGTTGCCGTTCAGCCGGCTCTCCGTGTCCTGGCTGGCAGCGCCGAGTTCGACGCGGGCGACATCGCGCACCCGCAGCACCGAGCCGTCGGCATTGGCGCGCAGGATGATGGCGCCGAATTCGTCGGGGCTCGACAGGCGGCCCTTGGTTTGCAGGTTGATCTGGATCTGCTGGGTGTCGGGCGTCGGCTTCGCGCCGAGGCGGCCGACGGCGGCCTGCACGTTCTGCGCCTGGATGGCGGCGATGACGTCGGACGGCGCGAGGCCGAGCTGGATCATGCGCTCGGTGTCGAGCCAGATGCGCATCGAATAGTCGAGCGCGCCGAACACGAAGGCCTGGCCGACGCCCTGCACGCGGGAGATGGCGTCGAGCACGTTGATGGTGACGTAGTTGCTGATGAACAGCGGTTCCTGCAGCGGTTTTCCGTCCGGCCCCAGCTCGCTGTAGAATTGTAGGAAGGACAGGATCGCCGAGGAGCGCTTCTGCACGGTGAGGCCGCTGCGCTGCACCTCGGGCGGCAGGCGGGCGAGAGCGGCCTGCACGCGGTTGTTGACGTTCACCGTCGCGATGTCGGGGTTGGTGCCGGGCGCGAAGGTGACGGTGAGCCCGTAGCTGCCGTCGTTGGAGCTGTTGGACTTCATGTAGAGCATCTGGTCGACGCCGTTGACCTGCGCCTCCAGCGGCTGGGCCACGGTGGCCTCCACCACGGCGGCGGCGGCACCGGGGTAGCGGGTGCTGACCTGCACCTGCGGCGGCACGATATCGGGGAACTGCGCGACGGGGATGCGCAGCATGCCGATCAGCCCGGCCATGGTGGTGACGATGGCGATGACGATCGCCAGCCGCGGCCGGTCGATGAATATGGCGGAGAACATCGGCTCAGCCGGCCGGCTTCGGGGCGGGGGCAGCGCCAGGCGCACCCGGCGCGCCGGGCGGGGGAGCGCCGGCCGGGATCGGGTTCACCTCGATGCCCGGGCGAATGCGCTGGATGCCGTCGACCACGATGGTCTCGCCTTCCTTGAGGCCGCCTGCGACCAGCACCAGCGTGCCCTGCGGCGCGCCGAGCTGAATACGGCGGAGCTGCACCTTCTTGGCCTCGTCCACCGCGTAGACGAAGGCGCCCTGCTGGTCCTGGCCGACGGCGGCGCGGGGCACGGCGACGGCCTGGATCGGCGCGATGCCCTCCACCGATGCGGTGACGAAGGCGCCATCCACCAGATCGCGGTTGCCGGGCTCGCCGGGCTTGGCGCCGGGGCGCAGCGGATTGGGCACGCGGGCGCGCAGCGTCACGGTATCGGTGCCGGGGGTGACGGAGGGGGCGGCGTAGTCGATCCGCCCGGTGGGGCCATAGGCCTTGCCATCCGGCAGGCGTAGGCGCACGGCAACGGCGGAGAAGCCACCCTCGCCGGCATAGCGGTCGCGCAGCGCGTTGGTGGTGCGGGTGGGCACGGGGAACAGCACGTACATCGGATCCTGGCTGACGATGCTGACCAGGGGGCCGGAGGCGGGGGTCACCACGTTGCCGGCGGCGAGAGTAGAGCGGCCGATTTTGCCGGCGACTGGGGCGCGGATCTCGGTATAGCCGAGGTTGATCTCGGCCACCTTCACCTGCGCCCTGGCCGCCAGCAGCTGCGCCTCGAGGCTGGCCTGCTGGGCCACCGCGTCGTCATAGTGGGAGCGCTGGCCGGAGGGGGTGGAGAGCAGGGTCTGGGCGCGGTTGGTGGTGATCACCGCGTTTTTCAGCAGCGCCGCGACCTGGGCCACGGCGGCCTGCTTGGCGGCGAGATCGGCCTCGAAGGGGGCGCGCTCCAGCCGGTAGAGCAGGTCGCCCTGCGCCACCTCGGCGCCCTCGGCGAAGCTGCGTTCCATGATGGTGGCGGTGATGCGGGCGACGATGTCCACCTTGTCGGTGGCTTGCACGCGGCCGACGAAATCCTGCGTCTCGGTGACCGCCCGCTTCTGCACGGTCAGCACCCCCACCATCGGGGGGCCGGGCGGGCCGAACTGGGCGGCGGCGGGCAGGGCGGCGAGCATGCAAAGCAGCAGCAGGACGGCAAGACGCATCGGATCACCCCGGGCAGCACCGGCGGGGAGAATCCCCCGGACGGCATATGTTGCGTTGCACATATGGCATGCCGGGTGGGTCTGGCGAGACCCCAGCGGCGCTCAGCATCACATCTCCGTTGAATTGGCTGCCCCGTTCATCGCTTCCGCGCTACAAGCCCGCACGCGATGAGGAGACAGCGAATGCGGATGATGAACGGCGGGATGGCCGGAATGGGGCTCGCGGCGATGCTCGCCATGCCGGCCCAGGCGGCAGTGACGGCCGAGGATGCCGCAGCGCTGGAGCGCGACCTTCGCGGCTGGGCGGCCGGGCTGCTGGCCCCGCTGGTCGATCCGGCGGCGGTGCCGCTGCGGGTGCTGCCGGGTGGCGAGGGCTTCCGGATGGAGATCGGCATGGTGCCGGTACCAGGGTTCAGCATCACGCCGGACATCGCGCTCACCGCGCAGCTGCGGCCGCTGCCGGATGGGCGCTGGGCGGTGGATGATCTGCGCCTGCCCGCGGCGCTGACGGCGAGTATGGCGAAGGAGGCGGCGCCGCTCTTCGCCATGTCGATCGGCACGCAGCAGGCGCGCGGCGAGTTTGACCCCGCGCTGCGCACGCCCTCGCGCTTCGAGGGGCGCTATACCGACGTGGTCGAGACGGTCGGCGTCGCGCAGGGCAAGAGCACCACCCGCATGGCGACGGTGGCCTACTCCGGCAGCTGGGAACCGGCGGGCGCCGGGCTGATCGACAGCGCCGACCGGATCAGCACGGCTGGCTACAGCATCGAGCAGACGCTGCCCGACGGGCAGCCTTTGCGCATCACCGTGCGCGAGCTGACCGCCCGTTCGAAGGGCATCGGCGTCAGCCCCGCCAATATCGGGACCGCGATCCGTGCCATCGCGGCCCTGGCCGGGGACGTGATCGCCTCGCCGGACCGGGCGCGGGCGGATGCGCCGACCGCGGGGCAGCGCAAGCTGATGCACACGGTGCTCGACAGTCTCGCGGCACTGTTCGTCCGGCTGGAGACCGAGCAGACCTGGTCGGGCCTGACCGCGACCACCCCGGCCGGCAGCGGGCAACTGGACAAGTTGAGTGTCGCGACCCGCATGGCCGCGCCGGGTGGCAAGGCCGAGTTCGCCGCCCAGCTGGAGCTCGCCGGGCTGACCACCTCGTTACTGCCGGCGGGGCCGATGCGCCAGCTCGTCCCCCGCCGCATCGCCATCGCGCCGCGCTTCACCGGGGTGCCGAAATCCGAAGTGCTCGCCCTGCTCGGCCGCGCCATTGACACCGCGGGAGACCCCGATACCGACCTCGCAGGCGATGCGCTGGCGCTGCTGGCTGACAACCCGGCCACCATCGCGCTCGACGATCTCGATATCGATCTCGGCATCTCCCGGCTGCGCGGCTCGGGCGAGGTGAACGTCGCCGCGGCGGACGATATCAGCGGCACGCTGGAGCTGCGCATGAGCGGGCTGGATGCGCTGCTGCGCACCCTGCGTCAGGTGCCGGAAGCCGCCCAGGTGGCGCCGGTGCTGCTGATGCTCAAGGGGCTCGGCGAGGCCTCGGGCAACGAGACGGTGTGGCGGATCGAGTATGCCGACAGCAAGGTGACGGTGAACGGCACCGATCTGTCGGACATGATCCCGCGGAAATAGGCCTGGGGGTCAGACCTTCAGGAAGCCAACCAGCCGCTCCGCTTCCTCGACGATCGGCACCGCCAGCGCCTCGGCGCGGCGGGCGCCGTCGCGCAGAATGGCCTCGATGGTCGCGGGATCGGCGAGCAGGCGGTTGGTCTCGTCGGCGATCGGCGCGAGCTTGCTCACCACGAGGTCGGTCAACGCCGGCTTGAAGGCGCCGAAGCCCTTGCTGCCATGTTCGCGCAGCACGGCGGCATGGTCGGTATCGGTCAGGGCGGCGTAGATGCCGACGAGGTTGCGCGCCTCGGGGCGGCCTTCGAGGCCCTCGATGGTTTCGGGCAGGGGCTCCGGGTCGGTCTTGGCGCGGCGGATTTTCAGGGCGATCTCGTCGGCGCTGTCGGTCATCTTGATGCTGGCCTGGTCCGAGGCGTCGGACTTGCTCATCTTCTTGGTGCCGTCGCGCAGGCTCATCACGCGGGCGGCGGGGCCCATGATCATCGCCTCGATCTGCGGGAAGAAATCCACCCCGTAATCATGGTTGAACTTCTGGGCGATGTCGTTGGCGAGTTCGAGATGCTGGCGCTGGTCGTCACCCACGGGCACGCGGGTGGCGTGGTAGACCAGGATGTCAGCGGCCATCAGGTTGGGGTAGGTGAACAGGCCGGTCGAGACGTTCTCGCGGTCCTTGCCGGCCTTCTCCTTGAACTGCGTCATGCGGTTCAGCCAGCCCATGCGGGCGACGCAGTTGAAGATCCAGGCGAGCCGCAGATGGGCGTGCACGGCGGATTGGTTGAACAGGATATGGGCCTTGGGGTCGATCCCGCTCGCCAGCAGGGAGGCGGCGAGTTCGCGCGTCTGCTGGGCCAGGGCCGCCGGGTCCTGCCAGACGGTGATGGCGTGCAGATCGACCACGCAATACAGGCATTCATGGCTGGCCTGCAGCGCCACCCAGTTCCGCACGGCGCCGAGGTAGTTGCCGAGATGCGGGATGCCGGAGGGCTGGATGCCCGAGAAAATGCGCTGCATGGGGGTGGTCCGATGCCGGTTGGGGAAAGGCCGCTTCTGTTGCCGAACCGCGCGCCGCGGTCAAGGGTGGGAGGGGAAGGGCTTCTTTTTGAAAAAAGAAGCAAAAACTTTTTATCCGATTGATTGGTCCCCTCCCGGGTGGGTTCGCAGCAAAGCGGATGAAAGTTTTTTGGTTCTTTTTTTCAAAAAAGAACCGCTTCCCCTCCCTTCCCACCAGCACCGTGACACCTCCGGCCCAGGCGGCTAACCTCCGTCCAACGCCATAGGGGACACCAACGTGCTCAAGCTCGGATACAAGGCCTCCGCCGAACAATTCGCCCCCCGTCCGCTCATGGAGTTCGGCATTCTCGCCGAGCAGAGCGGGTTCGACAGCGTGTTCATCTCCGACCATTTCCAGCCCTGGAAGCACACGGACGGGCACGCTCCCTTCTCGCTCGCCTGGCTCGGTGCGCTCGGCGCGCGGACGGAGCGGGTGGTGATGGGGACCTCGGTGCTGACGCCGACGTTCCGCTATCATCCTTCCATCGTCGCCCAGGCGTTCGGCACGCTGGGTTCGATGTTTCCGGGCCGCGTGGTGCTGGGGATCGGCACCGGGGAAGGGTTGAACGAGGTGCCCTCGACCGGGCAGCCCTGGCCGGAGTTCAAGGAGCGCTACGCTCGCATGCGCGAAAGCGTGACGCTGATGCGCCGGCTGTGGAGCGAGGATCGGCTGACCTTCGAGGGGCAGTATTACCACACCGAGAACGCCACCATCTATGACAAGCCCGAGCAGATGGTGCCGATCTACGTCGCCGCCGCCGGCGCGATGGTGGCGAAATATGCCGGGCGGATGGCGGAGGGGTTCATCTGCACCTCCGGCAAGAACCCGGCGCTGTATACCGATACGCTGCTGCCCAACGTCGCGGCCGGGCGGGCCGAGAGCAAGCTTGGCGTCTCGGACTACGACATGATGATCGAGGTGAAGGTCTCGTTCGACACTGACAAGGCGCAGGCCCTGGAGAACACGCGGCACTGGGCGGCGCTGGCGCTGACGCCGGAAGAGAAGATGTCGGTGGAGGACCCGGCCGAGATGGAGCGCTTGGCGGACGCGCTGCCGATTGAGCGGGCCGCGAGCCGCTGGATCGTCTCGGATGATCCGGAGGAGCATGTCGAGCGGATCGGCTATTACGTGAAGCTCGGCTTCAACCATCTGGTGTTTCACGCGCCGGGGCCGGACCAGGCGCGCTTCATGCGGCTTTACGCCGAGCATGTGATGCCGCGCCTGCGCAAGAAGTTCGGCTGAGCCGTGCCGGCGCGCGAGCTGCGCCTGCGGGCGATCCCGGGGCTGCCGATGTTCGCTCCCGGCGATGATCTCGCCGGGATTCTTGGCGATGCCATGGCGGGCGCGCCGCCCGGGGACGGTGACGTGCTGGTGGTGGCGCAGAAGATCGTCAGCAAGGCCGAGGGGCGCATCGTCGAGATCGCGTCGGTGACGGCCTCGGCGCGCGCCGAGGCGCTGGCGGCGGAGGTGGGCAAGGACCCGCGAGTCGTTGAGGTGATCCTCAGCCAGGCCGCCCGTGTGGTGCGGGCGCGGCCGAACCTCATCATCGTCGAGCATAAGCGCGGCTGGGTGATGGCCAATGCGGGGATCGACCAGTCCAACGTGAACCATGAGGGTGGCGGCCGGCTATTGCTGCTGCCGGAAGATCCGGACGCCTCGGCCGAGCGGTTGCGCGCGGCGCTCTCGGCGCGGTTCGGGGTGAAGCTGGGCGTGGTGATCAATGACAGTTTCGGCCGCGCCTGGCGGCGGGGCACGGCGGGGATTGCCATCGGGGCGGCGGGGCTGCCCGGGCTGGTCGATCTGCGCGGGCGGCCGGATTTGTTCGGCCGCATCCTTGAGGTGTCCATCATCGGCTATGCCGACGAGGTCGCCGCGGCCGCATCGCTGTTGATGGGGCAGGCCGATGAGGGGCAGCCGGCGGTGCTGGTCAGCGGGTTGCGCTGGTCGGTGCCGGAGGGCACGGCGGCCGATCTGGTGCGCCCGCCCGCCGAGGATTTGTTCCGATGAGAAGTGATTTGGGGAGCCGCGATCTCATCGTCGCGCTCTCCGGCGGCATTGGCGGCGCCAAGCTGGCGCTGGGCCTCTCCCACGTGGTGGCGCCGGAGAATTTGGTGATCATCGCCAATACCGGCGATGATTTCGAGCATCTCGGCCTCGCGATCTCGCCGGATATCGACACGCTGACCTACACTTTGGCGGGGCTCGACAACACAACGCTGGGCTGGGGGCGCCGCGACGAGACGTGGAGCTTCATGGAGACGCTGGCGACCATTGGCGGGCCGACCTGGTTTCGCCTGGGCGACCGCGACCTCGCGCTGCATGTGGAGCGCACGCGGCGGCTGCGGGCCGGGGAGACGCTGTCGGCCATCACCGATGACGTGGCGCGGCACTGGGGCATCGCGGCGCGCATCATCCCGATGAGCAATGACCCGGTGCGCACGCGGGTGCGCGCGGAGAGCGGCTGGCTCGATTTCCAGGATTATTTCGTCGGGCAGCAATGCCGACCGGTGATCGACGCCATTGCCTTCCATGGCGCCGAAACTGCAACTGCACACCCTGACGCGCTGGCCGCGCTGGCCAGTCCGCGGTTGAAGGCGGTGGTGATCTGCCCGTCCAACCCGTTCATTTCCGTCGAGCCGATCCTCGCGGTGCCCGGCATGCGCGCCGCGATCGCCGGTTGCGGTGCGCCGGTGATCGCGGTTTCACCGATCATCGGCGGCAAGGCGGTGAAGGGGCCGACGGCGAAAATGATGGCGGAGCTGGGCCTCGAAGTGAGCGCCGCCGGGGTGGCCGCGCGCTACGGGGATCTGCTCACGCATTACGTGCTGGACCACGCCGATGCCGGCGCAATCGTGGCGCAGCGGGTGAGCGTGGCGCAGACGTTGATGACGACGCTGGAGGAGAAGGTCGCGCTGGCTCGGGCGGTGCTCCAAGCCGTTTGAAGGGGGTGTTCTTTTTGTGAACAAAAAGAACCAAAAAAACTTTGTCCGGGCGCCGCGCTCGTTGGCGCGGCGCTAAATATTCGGCATAGTGATTGGACAACGATAATAATATCGGGAGGTTTCCATGCTTGAGGACCGCTTCGGCAACCCGCTCTCGACCACCTCCGCCGCCGCGCGCGACGCCTATGTTGAAGGATGCGATCTGCAACTCGCCTTGTGGGCCGGCGCCGACGCGGCCTTTGCACGCGCCACCGAGCATGACCCCGGATTTGCCCTCGCCCATGTCGGCGCCGCCCTGGTTGCCGCCGGGCGTGGCGATGGCGCCGCCGCGCAGGCCAGCCTGGCATCGGCGCGGGCGGTGTCCGGCCTCTCGGCCCGCGAGGCCGCCCATGTCGGGTTTTTCGCGCTCATGCTGTCCGGCCAATCCGCCGAGGCCACCGCCGCCGGGCGCGCCCATCTCGGCCAGTTCCCGCGCGACGCGATGGTGATGAACAACTATGCGAGCATCATCGGCCTGCTTGGCCTGTCCGGCCGGCCGGGCTGCAAGCGGGAACAGGAACTCGCCTTCGATTACTTCGCCCCGCAGTGGGGCGAGGAGTGGTGGTACCTCGCCCAGCACTCCATGGCCCTGCTCGAAGTCGGCCGGCTCGATGAAGCAGAGGCGCGCAACGAGCGGGCGATCGCCATTAATCCGCGCAATCTCTGGAGCGCCCATTCGCGCGGCCATATCGCCTATGAGCGCGGCGACTATGCCAGCACGCGGCCCTATATGCGCGGTTTCCTGGCGGATTGTCCGCCGTCCAGCTTTCTCTACGGCCACCTCGCTTGGCATCTCGCGCTGGCCGATCTCTTCGCTGGCGACAGCGCGGCGGCGTGGCAAGGCTTCTCCGCCGCCGTCGCGCCCGGGCGGCACACCGGCGGCCCGCGTACCCAGGTGACCGATGCGGCGCAGTTCCTGTGGCGCTGGGAACTCGCCGGCCATCAGCGCGACCGCGCGGCATGGGAGGCGCTGGAGCGCCTGACCGCGCGGATCCTGCCGCATGCCGGCTCCCATTTCCCGGATTGGCACGCCGCCATCGCCGATGCCTCGGCGGGGAATGCCGAGCGGCTGGAGGCGCTGATTGCCGAAATGGATGAGCGCATGCGCCTCGGCCGCTACCCGGAAGGCGGCATCACCCAGCAGGCCGCCCGCGGCTTCGCCGCCTTCGCCGCCGGCGACTGGGCTGGCGCCATCGCCCGCCTGCGCCCGCTGCTCGCCGAATCCGAACGGCTTGGCGGCAGCCGCGCCCAGCTCGACATCGTCGAATTCACCGTGCTCCGCGCCTGCATCGAGGCCGGCCGTCACGACGAGATGAAGGCGGTGCTGTCCGCCCGCCGCGGCCATATCGGGCCGGTGCCGGTGGCCGGAGTGCACTGACCGGCGATCGCGGGCGAACGCGATTGCGCTGGACGGAGCGTTTTGCGCGCAATTGCATATTTTTCGAGCGGTGATGGATCTATCGGCGGGCGGTTCACCGCGCCTTGCGTGTCGTCGGACTCTATTTTAGGCAATTCATCGTTGGGGATTGTCCCCTGGCGCGCTTCTTGCCTCACGACGGCCTCCCCGTTGAGGAGTCCGGCCCATGCGTTGTTTTGCGCTCGTTGCCCTTGCGTGCCTGCTTGCCGCCCCCGCCGGGGCGCAGGTTTTGCGCATCGGGCTTGGCGAGGATGCGGATATCCTCGATCCCACCTTCTCGCGCACCTATATCGGCCGCGTCGTGTTCGCCGGGCTGTGCGACAAGTTGTTCGACATTGATGAGAAGCTGACCATCGGGCCGCAGCTCGCGACCTCCTATGAATGGGCTGATAGCAAGACGCTGGTGATCAAGCTGCGGCCTGGCGTGATGTTCCAGGACGGTGAGAAGCTCGATGCGGCGGCGGTGAAATACAGCCTGGAGCGGCATCTCAACCTGCAGGGGAGTTTCCGCCGCAGTGAGATCAGCAGCCTCGACCATGTCGAGATCGTCGATACGTTGACGGTGCGGGCCGTACTCAAGCAGCCTTTCGCGCCCTTCCTCGCCCAGCTCACCGACCGTTCCGGCATGATCGTCTCGCCCAAGGCGGCGGAAGCGGCGGGCAAGGATTTCGGGCTGCGGCCGGTATGTGCCGGGCCGTTCAAGTTCACCGAGCGGGTGGCGCAGGACCGCATGGTGCTCGATCGGTTCCCCGGCTACTGGAACGCGGGGGCCATCCATTTCGACCGCGTGGTCTACCAGCCGATCATCGAGACCACGACGCGGCTCTCGAATTTGCAGGCCGGGGCGTTGGAGATGGCCAATGTGGTGCCGTCCGACGCGGCGGCGGTGCGCAAGGATCCGCGCCTCAACTTCGTGACCTGGGATTGGATCGGCTATAACGGCATCACCATCAACGTCTCCAACGGACCGCGCGCCCAGCGGCCGCTCGGCCAGGATAAGCGGGTGCGCCAGGCCTTCGAGCTGGCGATCGACCGGCAGGCGATCATCAACGTGGTCTATGAGGGCATGTACAGCCCAACCGCCCAGGCGATTCCGCCGAGCTCGCCCTATCACAGCGCCGCCGTGAAGCCGCCGGCGCGGGACCCAGCCAAGGCGCGGGCTTTGCTTCAGGCGGCCGGCGTGAGCCTGCCGTATAAGATGGAGTTGACGGTGGGCAATCAGCCGGACAGCCAGCAGGTCGGCGAGGTGATCCAGGCGATGGCGGCGGAGGCGGGGTTCGAGGTGAAGCTGATCGCCACGGAATCGGCGGCCTCGCTGGCGGCCGCGGCGCGGGGCGATTTCGAGGCGGTGATGCTCTACTGGTCCGGCCGGCCGGACCCCGATGGCAATCTCTACAGCTTCATCCGCAGCGGGGGCGCGCAGAATGACGGGCGCTTCAGCAATCCCGGCATCGACGCGCTGCTCGACGAGGCGCGCGGCGTGACCGATATCCCGGCCCGGCGCGCCATATATGAAAAGATGACCCGTGCCTCGGCGGAGGAGCTGCCGATCGTCTATTTGTGGAACCCGAAATTCACCTGGGGGATCAGCAAGGCGATCACCGGTTTCACGCCGGTGCCGGACGGGTTGATCCGGTTGCAGGGGATGGCGCTGCGCAAGTAGCGCCAGCTTCGCTGGGGCGGTGGAAAAAATGCGTAATTGAGCTATTTTTCTCTTGACCTGACGTAACTCATGCGTTAATTTTTGTCGCATGAACCATGTGCCTTGCCCCTTCACCGAGCCTGCCCAGAGTGAGGCGCATCCCGCGCTCCTCCTCGGGGAGGCGGTCGGCGCCTTGCTTGCGGTGCTGGCGGCGGGGTGGTGGTGGCGCTTCTGCCCGTTTGGGCCGGAGATGCGGGCGACGCTGCTGGCGATGGGGGAGGATTTCATCCGCCTCATGCAGCGCATCGCCGCGCTGCCGATCGTGCTGGCGGCCCTGCCGGCCCCCGTGGTTGCACCCGATGCGCCGCGTGCGCGCCATAGTCTATGCCGAGCCCCGGTGGCCGGGGCAGCACGGGTGCGCCCGCGTCGCGCCCCGGCCGCCGCTCGGCGGGCAATCCGGCCTTCGCCGCGGCCCCGCTTCGGGCCGCCGCCGCGCGCGCAAGCATTCACCCGGAATCCGCCGCCGCGGCCGGAACCGCCGCCGCCGCGCATGGCCGTCGGCTGGCCTGCCCATGGTAAGAGACACCCGCCAGCGGCCCGCCGCCGGCGTTGACGACGCGCGCCTGCCCGCCCACCATTCCGGCCAAATCAGGAGGGACGCCATGCGCTTCGACGGCAAGACACTGCTTATCACCGGGGCCGGCTCCGGCATCGGGCGCGCCACCGCCATCGGATTTGCCGCGCGGGGCGGGCGGGTGGCGGCGGCAGATGTGAATGTGGAGCAGTTGCGGAGCCTGGCCGACGAGACCGGGGCCATCACCTTCGTTTCCGACCTCAGCCAGAACGGCGCGGCGGATGCGCTGGTGGCCGATGCCCATGCTGCGCTCGGGCGGATCGACGTGCTGCACAACAACGCTTTCGGCCTGCCGCCGACCTTGCAGCAGGGGCGGCTGGCCAAGGTGGCGGATATCGTTGACGAGGTGTGGAACTATAATCTCCAGCTCGGCCTGACCGCGGTGATGCAGGCGACGCGGCGGGTGATCCCCATCATGCAGGCGCAGGGCGGCGGGGTGATCGTCAACACCGCCTCGATTTCCGGGCAGTTCGCCGATTTCGGCATTGGCGCCTACAACGCGATGAAGGCGGCGGTGATCAATTTCACCAAGGTGACGGCGATCGAATATGCCTCGGATAATATCCGCTGCAATTGCTTCTGCCCGGGCATGATCGACACCGCGCTGTTCCAGAAGTCGCTGGGCATCCCCGGTTTCGCCGATGCCGCCACCGCCGCCGTGCCGATGGGGCGCTTCGGCAAGCCGGAGGAGATGGCCAATGTGGCGCTGTTCCTGGCCTCCGACCTCGCCTCCTACGTCACCGGCGCGGCCTTCGTGGCGGATGGCGGGCTGACGGCGCAGACTGGGGTGCCGACGAGGTTCCGCAATGGCTGACCGTATCACCGCCGCCCGCGTGGTGATCTGCTCGCCTGGGCGCAACTTCGTCACCCTCGTGATCGAGACGGCGGACGGGCTCACCGGTATCGGCGATGCCACGCTGAACGGGCGGGAATTGGCGGTGGCCGCCTATCTCCAGGAGCATGTGGTGCCCTGCCTGATCGGGCGGGACCCCGCGCGCATCGAGGATGCCTGGCAATATCTCTATCGCGGCGCCTATTGGCGGCGTGGGCCGGTGACAATGACGGCGATCGCGGCCGTCGACGTGGCGCTGTGGGATATCAAGGCGAAGGCGGCGGGGATGCCGCTCTATCAGCTGCTCGGCGGCGCCTCGCGGGAACGCATGCTGTGCTACGGCCATGCCGATGGCGCCACCATCGCTGAGGCGGTGGACGCGCTGGTGCGTTATGCCGAGGAAGGCTATCGAGCGATCCGCATCCAGGCCGGGGTGCCCGGGCTCAACCGCATCTACGGCGTGCATGCGCCCGACGCCCATGCTGACCCGACATTGCCGGCCGAGGGCGACTGGGACACGGCCAAGTATCTCCGTTTCGCGCCGAAGCTGTTCGAGGCCGCGCGGCTGCGGGCGGGGCCGGATATCCATCTGCTGCATGACGCGCATCACCGGCTGCTGCCCAATGAGGCGGCACAGCTCGGCAAGGCGCTGGAGCCGTATGACCTGTTCTGGCTGGAGGATGTCACCCCGGTCGAGAACCAGGAGGCGCTGCGCCATGTGCGCCGCCACACCACCACGCCGCTGGCGATCGGCGAGGTGCTGAACACGATCTATGACTGCCAGGCGCTGATCACCGAGCAGCTGATCGATTATATCCGCGCCACCGTGGTGCATGCCGGCGGGATCACCCATCTGCGCCGCATCGCTGATCTGGCGGCGCTCTACGGGGTGCGCACGGGGTGCCATGGGGCGGCGGATTTGTCGCCGGTGACCATGGGGGCGGCGCTGCATTTCGGCCGGGCGATCCCGAATTTCGGCATTCAGGAATATTCGATCCATCCGCCCGAGGCGCGCGAGGTGTTCCAGTGGGATTGGCGCTTCGCCGATGGCTATCTGCATAGCGGGGAGAGCCCGGGCATCGGGGTGACGTTCGACGAGGCGGCGGCGGCGCGGTTTCCTTATGCGCGGGCCTATCTCGACGTGAACCGGCTCACCGATGGCACGTTGTGGAACTGGTAGATGGCGCTGAGGTCAGATGACTTTCAGCCGCCGCACCACGACATAGGCCCCCGCCGCGGACGCGACGATCAACACGCAGGTGGCGATGAAGCCGAGCGGATGCTCCTTGAAGGGCAGCCCCTCGACGTTCATGCCGAAGATGCCGGTGATCAGGGTCGGCGGCATCAGGAGGGCGGTCATCACCGAGAGCATGGTGAGGCGGCGGTTGGTCTCCTCGGTCTGGCGCGCCGACAACTCGTCCTGCAGCGCATGCGCCCGTTCTTGCAGGGACTGGAGGTCGGCGCACAGGCTGTCGACGCGCTGGGCGCCGGCTTCGCAATCCTCGGCGGCTTCCTCGGTGAACCAGTCCGGCCGTTCCTCCAGCAGGTGGCGCAGCATGGCGCGCAGCGGGGTGGCCTGGCGGTGCAGGCGCACGGCGCTGCGGCGAACCATGCCGAGCGCCTCGTAGTCGCCGGTTTCCTGGGCTTCGAGCAACCCGTCCTCAACCTCGTCGAGCGCGGTGGTGTACTGGGTGACGAGTGCCGCCATCGCCGCGGCGAAGGCGTGGATGATGGCGTGGAACAGGCCGGCGACCCCGATGATGCGCCGCCCGGTCTGGATCGCATGCTGCATGGTGTTGAGGCTGAGCAGCGGCCGCCGCCGGGCGGAGACGAACAGATGGGGCACCATGCAGAAGTGCCAGCGCGTCATCTGCCGTACTTCAAGCGTGTCGGCGCGTTCGAAATCGGCGACCACACCGGCCACGGCATGCCCGATGGTCTCGATGCGCTGGTGCTCGTCGGTGGAGAGCAGCATCTCGACCGCCTCCTCCGGCAGGTGCGGCAGGGAGAGAATGCCGGCGCGGGCGCGGGTATCGGTGAGATCGAAGTGCAGCCAGATCCAGCTTTCCTGCTGTTCGATCGCCGTTCGGAGCGGGGCCCCGGTGAGTTCCTCGGCCTCGCCGGTTTCGCTGAACCGGTAGCCCCAGACGACGGATTGCAACGGGTCCATGGGCGGGGGCCTCTCGCGATGGCGTGACAGGTCGATCTCGGTCAATGCAGCCTCCGAAGCCGGGGACGCCTGCATAGCATCACGCCGAGCCGCACGGAATTGCCGGCCCGATCGGCCGCCGAAGATCGCTAGCGCGGTCCGTGGCGGTGGGCCAATGAAGGATTGAAGACGGCCACTTCCGCCGTGTGGATGGGGCTGGCACATTGGAATGGATTTGGAGGAGACGCTGATGGCGCTTGCTGCTGGGCCGGAACGCCAGACCGGCAAAATGGTGATTTCCAATATCGGCCTGATGCTCTCCGGGGACCTCGCCGCACCCATCATGGATGCGGACACGATCGTGGCCGAGGGGGGGCGCATCGTCGCGGTCGGCCGAGCCAAGGACGTGGACACCGAAGGCGTCACGCAGCGGATCGACGCGCATGGCTGTGCGCTCTCACCCGGACTGATCGACAGCCATGTGCATCCGGTGTTCGGCGATTGGACGCCGCGGCAGGGGCAGTTCGGCTGGATCGACAGTTTCCTCAATGGCGGGGTGACCACGATGATCTCGGCCGGCGAAGTGCATCTGCCCGGCCGTCCCCGCGATATCATCGGCGTGAAGGCGCTCGCGATCACCGCGCAGCGCGCCTACCACAATTTCCGCCCGGGCGGGGTGAAGGTGCTGGGGGGCGCGCCGGTGATCGAGAAGGGCATGGTGGAGAGCGATTTCGCCGAGCTTGCCGCCGCCGGGGTGGGGCTGCTGGGCGAGGTCGGGCTCGGCAGCGTCAAGGCCGGCTACGAGGCCAAGGAGATGGTGGCCTGGGCGCGCAAATACGGCATCCAGAGCACCATCCATACCGGCGGCCCTTCGGTGCCCGGCTCGGGCTATATCGATGCCGACACCGTGCTGGAGGCGGATGCCGACATCATCGGGCACATCAACGGGGGCCATACCGCGCTGCCGCTGCGCCAGATCCGCTGCCTGTGCGAGGGCTGCGGGCGAGGCATCGAGATCGTGCATAACGGCAATGAGCTGGCGGGGCTGACGGCGCTGCGCTTCGCCCGCGAATTGGGGCAGCTCGAACGGGTGATCCTCGGTACCGACAGCCCGGCCGGTTCCGGCGTGCAGCCGCTCGGCATTTTGCGGATGATCGCCCTGATGTCCTCGCTGGGCGACCTGCCGGCCGAGCAGGCGTTCTGCCTGGCCACGGGGAATACGGCACGGATGCGCAAGTTGGATTGCGGGCTGATCGAGGCGGGGCGGGCGGCGGATTTCATGCTGATGGATCGGGCGCAGCACTCCGCCGGTGGTGATCTGCTGGAGTCCGTCCAAATGGGGGATCTGCCGGGTATCGGCATGGTGATCATCGACGGCGTTATCCGCTGCGGCCGCAGCCGCAACACGCCACCGGCCGACCGTGTGCCGGAGTTGGTCATATGAACCAGCTTTGACCCGCGAATAAATGGGTTAACGCGGGCTGGTCGTGAGCCTTCGTTTGGTGCGCGGCCGCCCCGCTACTATCGCAGGTTTTCAGTCAACGGATGGGGTCTCGGGGATCATCCCCCAGCGGGGGTCAAGGGGCAGCGCCCCTGGCCTTCCGTCCCAACACGGCCCGCCCGCGCGGGTGTCAGGCGGCCAGTGTGGCCTCGATCGCCGCGGCGAGGCGGAAGAGGTGGGGGTCGCCCATGGTTTCACCGGTGATCATGAGACCGACGGGAGGTTCGCCGGGGCGGTTGGCGGGGAGGCTGATGGAGCAGCGGTCGAGGAAGTTCATCACGGTGGGGTTGCGCAGCTGCATCATGTTGGCGGTGGTGTAGGCGGCTTCTTCGGCGAGGTCGGCGATGCGCGGCGGCAGGAGGGGGCAGGGTGGGGTGAGGATGGCGTCGTAGTCTTGGGTGGCGGCGTTGAAGCGGGCGATGAGGTCGGCGCGGAAGGCGATGAGGTCCACGTAGTCGGCGGCGAGCATGGTGGCGCCGCGTTTGATGCGGGAGGAGACTCGGGGGTCGTAATTGGCTTCGTCGCGGGCGAGGAGGTCGCGATGCCAGGCGAAGGCTTCGGCGGCGGAGAAGCCGCCTTTGGCGTTGGCGGGGGCGATTTCGTCGATTTCCGGGAAGCGGGTGGGGATGATGTGGGCGCCGGCGGCGGCGAGGCGGCGCAGTGCGGTGTCGAAGGTGCTGGCGACGGCGCCGTCGAGTCCGTCGAGGAAGTAGTTTTGCGGGACGGCGAGGCGCAGGCCCTTGATGGGGGTGGGGTGGAGGGTGGTGACGGGTTCGCCAGCGAGGATGGCGTCGATGGCGGCGCAGCAGGCGACGGAGTTGCCGAGCGGGCCGATGGAATCGAGGCTGGTGGAGAGGGGCAGCACGCCGGTGATGGGCACGCGGCGGGCGGTGGGTTTGTAGCCGACGATGCCGCACATGGCGGCGGGGATGCGGCAGGAGCCGCCGGTATCGGTGCCGAGCCCGGCGATGGCCATGCCGTCGGCGACGGCGACGGCGGTGCCGGAGGAGGAGCCGCCGGGGATGCGGCGATTGGCGCGGTCCCACGGGCTGGCGGGGGTGCCGTAATGCGGGTTGATGCCGAGGCCGGAGAAGGCGAACTCGGTCATGTTGGTGCGGCCGAGGATGACGAACCCGGCATCGAGCATGCGCTGGATGAGGGGGGCGTTGGTGGCGGCGGGGGGTGCGTCGGCAAGGACCTTGGAGCCGGCCGGGGTGGGTTCGCCCGCGAGGTCGAACAGGTCCTTCACCGCGACGGGGGTGCCGGCGAAGGGGCCGGGGGCGCGGTTGGCGGCGCGCAGCGCGTCCATGGCGGCAGCCTGGGCGCGCGCTTGATCGGCGTGCACCTTGGTGAAGGCGCGCGCACCTTCGCCGGCGGGCTCGGCGATGCGGGCGAGGCATTGCTCGACGAGATCGCGGGAGGTGGTTGCGCCGGAGGCGAGGCCGGCGGCGGCCTGATGCAGAGTGGTCATGCCTGAACGGTGCACCGGCGGCGGCGCGGGTGCAAGCCCGCGAACGGCGCCCCGATCAGCCGCCGCGGAGCGCCTTGATGGCGTTTGCCACCAGGCCGTGCTCTTCGCCCTCGGCGGGCAGCAGGGGGAGCAGGCGGTCCCAGTAGTCGAGCGCGCGGTCGCGTTGGCCGAGGCGGGCGGCGGCGAGGCCGAGATACCACAGGGCTTCCGGCCGATCTTGCGCGAGCGGGGTGACGATGGCGACGAGGCCGGGGATGCGCGGCGGCAGGGCGGTGCCCATGGGCGTGGCATCCAGCAGGGCGGCGAGTTCCTGCAAGGGGGCCTCGACGTCGCCGGGTTTGAGGGCGGCGGCGCGGGCATAGGCGGCGGCGGAGCGGTCGCGCTCGCCGAGCATCAGCCAGGCGCGGCCGAGTTGCATCCAGCCATCGGCGTTGTCCTGATCGGTCTCCATCCGGGTGGCCAGGCGGTTGACCATGCCGCGGATCATCGCGGCGCGCTGCTCCGGGGCCATGGCGGCGAGGGTGGCCTCGTCGGGCGGCGGGGGTTGCACCTGGAAGAAGGGGGCGCCGAGCACGAGGTAGCCGGCCGCGGCGCCGGCGATCACCAGGGCGGCGATCAGGGCGGCGACGACGGGACTCGCGGCGCGCTCGGGCAAGGGGGTCTCGCTGGTGCTGGCGGCGAGCAGGCGGCGGGAGATTTCGGCGCGGGCGGCGGCGGCGTCCTCGGCGGAGATCGCGCCGCGCGCGAGGTCCTGGTCCAGTTCGGCCAGTTGGTCGCGGTAGACCGCCTGGGCGGGCGCGGCGGTGGAGCCGGCGCGGGCGCGCAGCAGTGGCCAGATCAGCGGCACCAGGGTGGCGAGCAGCAGGACGGCGCAGGCGGCGATCAGCATCACTCCTGGCCCTTCAGCAAGGTGGCAAGGCGGGCCTGTTCCTCGGCGGTGAGCGGGGCGGGCGGGGCGCGGCGGCGGCGGGCGGCGAGCAGCACGCCGCCGAAGGCGACCACGAGGAGGGCCGGGGGCGCCATCCACAGGACCATGGTCGAGGTTTTGAGCGGCGGGTCCAGTAGGACGAAATCGCCGTAGCGGTCGGTGATGAAGCGGATGGCGGCGGTGTCGCTGTCGCCGGCGCTCAGGCGTTCGCGCAGCAGCACGCGGACGTCATGCGCGAGGTCGGCGTGGGATTCGTCGATCGATTCGTTGCGGCAGACCAGGCAGCGCAGGCCGCGGCTGAGGGCGCGGGCGCGCGCTTCGAGCGCGGGGTCGGCGAGGCGCTCATTGGGCTCGACCGCCAAGGCGGGGAGTGCCAGCAGCAGCAGGAGGGCGAGCAGCGCCTTCATGGCTTGGCCAAGGCGCGGACGAGCGGCACCAGTTCGCGCTCGGCGATCTCGGGGGTCAGCGGGCCGACGAAGCGCTTGCGGATATGGCCGGCGCGGTCGATCACGTAGGTTTCGGGCACGCCGTAGACGCCGAAATCGAAGCCGGTGCGCCCGTCACGATCGACGCCAATGCGGGCGTAGGGGTCCCCGGACTGAGCGATGAATGTGCGGGACTCCTCGGGCTTGTCCTTGTAGGCGATGCCCCAGAGCGTGACCTTCTGGGATTTGAGGGCCATCAGCACGGGATGCTCGATGCGGCAGGGCACGCACCAGGAGGCGAAGTAGTTGATCACCACCACCTCGCCCGAGGCGGCGGCGGGGCTGAGGTTGGGGCCATCGGCGAGGGACGGCAGGTCAAACGCCGGCACCGGCTTGTCGATCATTACCGAGGGCAGTGCCTGGGTGTCGCGGTTCGGCCGCAAGGCGAGGGCGAAGTAGACGGCCACCGCGAGGAAGACGGCGAGTGGGAGCAGGGTGATCAGGCGGCGGCTCATGTGGCCACCGAATAAGCAAGAAAGTGGTTCTTTTTTGAAAAAAAGAACGAAAAAACTTTTATCCGATTGCACCGAGTTGCCCAGGGGAACCCGGTGCCAAGCGGATAAAAAGTTTTTGCTTCTTTTTTCAAAAAGAAGCGCTTGCTTCCAATCACGCCCGCACCCCCAACGTGCCCCGGCGTGCGGCGGCGGCGACGCGCCAGCGCCGGTCCGACAGGCTGACCGCGGCGCCGAGGGCCATCACCAGGGCGCCGGACCAGATCCAGGAAATCAGCGGTTTCCAATAGGCGCGCACGGTCCAGCCGCCTTTGCCGTCAGGCTCGCCGAGGGCGAGGTAGAGGTCGGCGAAGAGGCTGGAGCGGATGGCGGTCTGGCTGGTGGTCTGCTTCTGGAGCGGGAAGAAGCGGCGCTGCGGGTGCATCACGGCGACGACCGCGCCATCTTTCAGGACCGAGATGGTAGCGTCATCAGCGGTGAAGTTGGGGCCGTTCTCTTTGCTCATGGCATCGAGCCGCACGTCATAGGCGCCGAGGCGCATAGTGGCACCGATGGCGAGGATGTCGATCTGCTCGCGCTCATAGGCGGAGGCGGAAATGCCGGCCACCGTGATGCCCATGCCGAGATGGGCGAGCGTGGTGCCCCAGGCGGCGCGGGGGAGGTTGCGGGCGCGGCGGAAGGAATTGGCGGCCGACGTGCGGAACAGGGCGACGCGCTCGGCCCATTCGACGAGGGCGCCAACCGCGGTCCAGGCGGCGAGGCCGAAGCCGAACACGGCCATCACGGGGCCGCCGAAGGTGAGATAGAGGCCGGTCAGGACGACCAGGCCGGCGATGGCGAAGGCGGCCCAGAGGCGTTGCAGGGCGCCGAGCAGATCGGCCCGCTTCCAGCCCATCAGCGGGCCGGCGGCCATGGCGACCAGCACGGGGACCATGAGGGGCCCGAAGGTCTTGTTGAAGAAGGGGGGGCCGACCGAGATCTTCTCCCCGGTCATCAAATCGAGCGCCAGGGGGTAGAGGGTGCCGAGGAAAACGGTGGCGGTGGCGGTGGCCAGCAGCAGGTTGTTCAGCACCAGCGCCCCTTCGCGGGAGACCGGGGCGAATAGCCCGCCGGCCTGCATCGCGGGGGCGCGAATGGCGTAGAGGGTGAGGGAGCCGCCGATCGCGGCGATCAGCAGGAAGAGGATGAAGGTTCCCCGCGCAGGGTCCACCGCGAAGGCGTGGACGGAGGTCAGCACGCCCGAGCGCACCAGGAAGGTGCCGACCAAAGAGAGCGCGAAGGTGATGATGGCGAGCAGCACAGTCCAGCTTTTCAGGGCGTCACGCTTTTCGACCACGATCGCCGAATGGATCAGCGCGGTGCCGAGCAGCCAGGGCATGAAGGAGGCGTTCTCGACGGGGTCCCAGAACCACCAGCCGCCCCAGCCCAGCGTGTAGTAGGCCCACCAGGAGCCGAGCGCGATGCCGAGCGTCAGCATCGCCCAGGAGGCGAGCGCCCAGGGGCGCACCCAGCGGGCCCAGGCGGCATCGACGCGGCCCTCGATGAGGGCGGCCACAGCGAAGGCGAAGGCGACGGAGGAGCCGACATAGCCGAGGTAGAGGAAGGGCGGATGGAAGGCGAGCCCGGGGTCTTGCAGCACGGGGTTCAGTCCCTCGCCATTGGCGGGCGGCAGGTCGGTGCGGAGGAAGGGGTTGGAGGTGAGCAGGATGAAGGCGAGGAAGCCGGTGCCCGTCATCGCCTGCACGGCGAGCACGCGGGCCTTCAGCGTGGCGGGAAGCCGGCCGCCGAAGGCTGCCACCGCGGCGCCGCAGAAGGCGAGGATCAGCACCCAGAGGAGCATGGAGCCCTCGTGGTTCCCCCAGACGCCGGCGATTTTGTAGAGCAGCGGCTTGTCGGTGTGGGAGTTGTGGGCGACGTTGATGACCGTGAAATCCGACACGATGTAGGCATGCATCAGGGCGGCGAAGGCGATGCCGACGAGCGCGAACTGCACCATCGCCGCCATGTCGGCGAAGGCCATCCAGCCGCCGTGGCGGCGGGACGCGCCGATCAGCGGGAGCGTGGCCTGGCAGATGGCGACCGCCAAGGCGAGGATCAGGGCGAAATGGCCGAGTTCGATCAGCATCATACGTCCTGCCTGATGTCGGCGGCGAGTGCGCCGGTGATGCGCAGCAGCTCCGCCGGTTCGGTGCGGAAGACATGGCGCGGCGAGCCGGCAGCGGCCCAGATCGGCGAGATGGACAGCAGGTCGCGGTCGAAGACCAGCAAGGGGGGCGTGATGTGGCCGATTGGGGCGACCCCGCCGATGGCGAAGCCGGTGGCGGCGCGCACGAATTCCGCATCGGCCCGCTTCACCGGCACGCCAAGGGCGGCGGAGACTTTGGCGGCGTCGACGCGGTTGGCGCCGGAGGCGATCACCACCACCGCCCGCTCGCCGGCCCGCAGCACGATGGACTTGGCGATCTGCGCCACGGTGCAGCCGACCGAAGCGGCGGCCTCCTCGGCGGTGCGGGTGCCTTCTGGAAACTCGGTCACGTTGTCCGCATGCCCGGCCGCCACCAGCGCCGCGCGCACCCGGTCAACCGAGGAGGATGGGACGGCGGCGGTTTCGCTCATACGTGCTCCAGAATGGTGCCGACGGCGAGGCGGCCGCCGAACGCGATGAAGATGGTGCCGGCGCCGCGATCGATCCAGCGCCGCAGCCGGCGGAACAGGGATGCGACCGGTGGGGCCGAGATCACCATGGCGAGCAGCCCATACCAGAGCAGCGATATCGCCACCATCTCCGCCACCGTCACCAGCCCGACGGAGAGCGGGGCGCCGGGAGGCAATACGGCGGTGAACAGGCTCGCCACCAGCAGCGCCGATTTCGGGTTGGACAAGCTGGTGAGCAGCCCGACGCGGAAGGCCGCCCCTTGATCGGCGGTCGTCCCCTCCCCTGCCGGTCTGAAACTGCCCCGGATGATGCGGCCCCCTATCCAACAGAGATAGGCGCCTCCCGCCAGTTTCAACCCGCTGTAGAGCCAGGGGGCGAGGGCGAACAGCGCCTGGATGCCGAACAGCCCGGCCAGCGCCCAGGCGGTGCTGCCGAGCCCCAGTGCCGAGACCGTCACCATCGCCTCGCGCCGCGAGCGCAGCGCCGCCATGCGGGCGACGGCGAAGAAGTTGGGGCCGGGGATCACCACCGCCACCAGCCACATCGCGGCCACGGTCGCCAACATCGCGGGCGGCGGCATGGGGAAACTCCTGTATAGCGGGACGCATGACGCCGCATGATGAACCGATCGCCCTTTATATCCACTGGCCCTTCTGCCTGGCCAAGTGCCCGTACTGCGATTTCAACTCCCATGTGCGCGAGCGGATTGACCAGACCCGCTTCGCCGCCGCCCTGCGCCGCGAACTGGCCTGGGAGGCCGAGCGCCTCGGCCGCCGCCCGCTCGCCTCGATCTTCTTCGGCGGCGGCACGCCGAGCCTGATGGCGCCCGAGACGGTAGCGGATCTGATCGCCGACGCGGCCAGCTTCTTCCCGCCGCTGCCCGATGTCGAAATCACGCTCGAGGCAAATCCAACCAGCGTCGAGGCCGGCCGTTTCCGCGGCTACCGGCAAGCCGGCGTCAACCGCGTCTCGCTCGGCGTGCAGAGCCTCGATCCCGGCGATCTCGCCCGGCTCGGCCGCCAGCACAGCGTGGCGCAGGCGATGACGGCGCTCGATCTCGCACGCGAGATCTTCCCCCGCCTCTCCTTCGATTTGATCTACGCCCGCCCCGGCCAGACAATGCCGGCCTGGCGCGCCGAACTCCGCGCCGCCCTCGGCCGCGCCGCCGATCACCTCTCGCTTTACCAGCTCACCATCGAGCCCGGCACCGCCTACGAGGCCCTCCACCGCCGCGGCGAAATCGTATTGCCTGACGACGACACCGCCGCCGAACTCTACGACGCCACCGCCGAGGAGGCCGCCCGCTTCGGCCTGCTGCCCTACGAGGTCTCGAACTACGCCGCCCCCGGTGCCGAAAGCCGCCATAACCTCGCCTATTGGCGCTACCGGGACTATGCCGGCATCGGCCCCGGCGCCCATGGCCGCGTGACGGTCGGCGACACCCTGCTCGCCACCCGCCGCCATCGCGCCCCGGAGCCCTGGGCCGAGCGCGTGGAGGCGCAAGGCCACGGCACTACGCACGAGGACCCCGTCACCCCCGAGGAGCGCGCCCGCGAAATGCTACTGATGGGCCTGCGCCTCACCGAAGGCATCGACCCCGCCCGCTTCGCCGCCCGCACCGGCGTGGCGCTCGATGCCGCGCTGGATGCCGATATCCTCGCCCAGGCGATCGAGGCCGGCTATCTCATCCACACCCCCGATCGCCTCGCCGCCACGCCGGAGGGGCGCAAGCGGCTTGATGCGTTGCTGGGCGCGCTGGTGGCCTGATCGCCCGCCGCTACCCCAGCAGCCCCGCCCGCAGCAGCTGCACGCTGTGCAGCACGGTGCGCATCTGTGTGGTGTGGGCGAGGCGGAAGGCGTCGCCGTAGATCGTCTCATCCGGGTATTCCGTGATGATCTGATAGGGCGTCGTCTGCCGCTCGGTCTCGGTGATCTGGCAGGGGATGCCGTTTATGACGGGGAAGGGCACCTCGCCGGCATGGGCGCCCCAGGTCGCGAGCTGGGTGGCGTTGAACGCGGCCAGGGCCCGGTCCTCGGCCAGCCGCGCCGTCAGCGCCTCGAGGAAGGGCAGCGCGGTGTGGGCGAGGCCGGGGTGGTGGCGGAAAATCAGAAAGAAGCCCTTTGGGATGGTCCAGAGGTCGAACCCCGCCGGGAGGTAACCGGAGAGCGGGCGGGTCCATTCATGAGCGGGATAGCCATGCAGGTTGAGGTGCAGCCGGGCGCCGGTGGCCTCTATGAGAGCGAGGCGGGCAGCCTTCTCATGCAGCGGCGGCTTGGTCCGCGCCTCGACGTCATCGCCGAGGGCTGAATAACGAGCGGCATGATGCATGTGGCGCGCATTGCGGGCGCGCAACTGGTGGTGCAGCGCGTAGCCGTCGGGGTTTTCGCAGGGGATGAGGGCGAAACGCTGGCCGGTCGCCCGCAGCATCTCGGCCGCACGCAGCGCACCGACAGGGCCCGAGGTCTCGTTGGCGTGCTGCCCGGCGGAGAGCAGCAGAGCGGGGCCTTCGCCGTCATAGATGCGGGCCAGCAAGGGCCGGCCCTGCACAGAGGCGATATCGTGCCGGCTGCCGCCCAGCGCATCAGTGCGGGCGGCGATCTGCGCCGGGGTGAGCGGCCGATCGGCGTCCTCCAGCGTCGCCGGGCCGCGCAGCACCGGGCGATCGGCGGTGTGGCGATGCAGCGCCATGGTGAGGCGAGCGGGGCCATCGGCGATCATGATGTCCGGCACGATTTGGCCGGGCTGCAACGTGCGGTCGCCGGCCGCCAGACCGGCACGCTGCTTGAAGAGCTCGTTGATCGCGAAATAGAAATCCTCATGCAGCGCCTCGGCGGTGCTGATCACCTCGTCCCCGTACGGCAGCGACTGCTCGATGCCGGGGATGCTGGCGGTAATCTCCAGCACCTCGAAGAACGGCGCGCTCGCCGGCCAAGTGTGTGCGGCGAGCGTCTGCATCACCGTGCGGAACAGCGCCTCATACTCCGTCTCCAGCGGTCCGTCCTCAAGCACCGCGCCGGCCGTATCGGTGATGCGTAGCCAGCCGCAGGGGGTGAGGTTGGGCGTGCCGAGATGATCGGGCCGCAGTTCGTTGGGGGCGAAAACCGGGGTTTCCACCCCGCCCGCCGTGACGACATAGGTGAGCGGCGCATCGCCCGCGACGAAACTGAGCGGCCCGGCCAGCATGCCCGCCAGCGGGTAGGCCTCCAGGCGGAACCGCTTGGCCGCCGCCGCCGGGTGGTTCGGCAGGGCGATGCTCACCGGCCCAGCCGCCGAGGCCTCCTCCAGGAAGTGGTGCACGAGTGGCTTGTAAGCGCTGCGAATACGGGCCTGCACCCCCACCGCCGCCAGCCGCGCCTCGGCAACCCGCCGGGCCGCCGCGTTGTCGAACAGCCAGGCTTCGACGCGATGGCCCCTATGGCTGCCATCGGACAAGCGCGCCACCAGCGCATCGAGCGTGCGGGGCAGCGTGATATCGAGCACGGTGGTCATCGTTGGCTCCTTGTGGTGGGGTCGACGGCGTCGCGCAGCCAGTCGCCGAGCAGGTTGAGGCCGAGCACGGTCAGCATGATGGCGAGGCCGGGGAAGAAGCTCACCCACCACGCGGTTTGCAGGTAGGTCCGCCCGTCCGACAGCATGCCGCCCCAGGAGGGGATCAGCGGGTCGATGCCGAGGCCGAGGAAGGTGAGGCTCGATTCGAGCAGGATGTTGTTGGCGACATTCAGCGTCATCAGCACCAGCACCGGCGCGATGGCGTTGGGCAGGATGTGGCGGCGGATGATCGCATGGTCGCGCACCCCAACGGCATGGGCGGAGAGCACGAACTCCCGCTCCCGCAGCACGATGGTCGCCGAGCGCACCACGCGGGCGTACTGCACCCATTGGCTGATCGCCATGAAGGCGATGAGCTTCCACATGTCAGTGCCGAGAATGGCCGCGAAGGTGATGGCCACCAGGATGAAAGGGAGTGCCAACTGCACATCCGCCCAGCGCATCAGCACCAGGTCCCACGGCCCGCGATAATACCCGGCGATCAGCCCCGCAAACGTCCCCACCACCGCCGCCCCGGCCACCGACAGCACGCCGACCGTCAGCGACACCTGCCCGCCGAGGATCACCCGGGCCAGCACATCCCGCCCCAGCGGATCGGTCCCCAGCGGGTGGGCGAAGGACTGGAACGGCAAGGTGAGCCGCATCGCGAGGTCCATCGCATCGGCCCCGCCGGCGAACAGCCAGTCCGACAGCAGCACGGCCAGCGCCATGCCGCCGGAGAGCCCGGCGCCGAGGATGAATTCGAGGGAACGGAGGCGGTTCATGCGAGGTGGCCGAGTAGAAGGAAGCGGTTCTTTTTTGAAAAAAAGAACCAAAAAACTTTTGCCCGTTTGCTTCGCGCTTTCCAGGGAGAGGGCGAAGCAAACGGATAAGAAGTTTTTGCTTCTTTTTTCAAAAAGAAGCCCTTCATTCCGTCCTCACCCGCGGATCAACAAACCCGTAGAGAACATCAACGATCAGGTTCACCAGCACGATCATCGCCGCCAGCACCGTCACCACCGCCTGCAACACCGGGTAATCCCGGCTCGCCACCGCGTCGAAGGCGAGGCTGCCCATGCCCGGCCAGTTGAACACCCGCTCGATCACCACTACGCCACCGATCAACCCGCCGAATTGCAGGCCGATATAGGTGATCAGCGGGATCGCGCAGTTCCTGAGTGCATGCTTGTAGAGCACCACGGTCTCGGCGAGCCCCTTGCTGCGGGCCACCGTGATGTACTGGGCGGACAACGTCTCCAGCATCGCGCTGCGCACCAGGCGGACATTGGTGGCGGAGAGGATGGTCGCCATCGTCAACACCGGCATCACCAGGCTCGACGGCCCATCCGCGCCGGCCGGCGGCAACCAGCCGAGCGTGATGGAGAACACCAGCACCAGCATGATCGCCAGCCAGAAATTCGGGAAGGACAGGCCGAACAGCGAGAGGATGCGGATCGCCTGATCCGCCGCCCCGCCGCGATTCACCGCGGCGCGGATGCCGAGCGGGATCGAGACCAGCAGCGAGGCGGCCAGCGAGAGCCCGGCGAGCATGAGGGTCAGCGGCAGGGCCTGGCGCACCATCCCCGCCACCGGCCGCCCGCCCATGAAGCTGTTGCCCATATCCCCGGTCAGCATGCCGCCGAGGAAGCTCGCGTATTGCACGCCGAACGGCCGGTCGAGCCCGAGGGCCTTGCGGATGTTCTCGAGGTCTTTCGCGGTGATCGCCCCCGCGCCCTCCGCCAGCATCACCGCCGGGTCGCCCGAGAGGCGCACCGCCCAAGCCACCAGCAAGGTGACCACCAGGACGACGAAGATCGCGAGCGCGAGCCGCCCGAGCAGGAAGCGGCCCACGCCCGCGTACCGTCAGTCGACCGAGACGCCGATCAGCCGGAACCGGTTATCCGGCGGCACCACGAGGCCCTTCACCCGCTTGCTCACCCCGTAATAGGTGTCGAGGTTGAAGAGCGGCAGTTCGAGCGCGTGGTCGGCGACGTAGTTGGCGATCTTCTGCAGCGCCTTCTCGCGGGCGCCGCGGTCGGCGATGGTGCGCTGGTCCTCCAGCATTTTGTCGAGCGCCGGGTCCTTGTCGTAGGGGTTCCAGCGTTCGCCGCTGTGGTACATCAGGTAGGCGGTGTTGTCGTAATCGAAGGTCCAGCCGCCCCAGCCCATCGCGAACATCTCGCCGGTCTTGCCGTTGGGGATGATGTCGTTGGTGAACAGGTTCATCTCGAACGGCCGCGCCTGCGGCTTCAGCCCCACCGCGGTGAGGTAGCCGGCAACCGCCTGCGCCACTTCCCGGAAGATAACGTTGTTGGAGGCGAAATCGATCGAGACGGTGGTGCCAGGCGGCAGCTTGGCCTCGGCGATCAGCTTCTTGGCGCCCGCGGGGTCGAAGGGCACCGGCTTCTGCGCCGGGTCGAACCCGAAGGAGAGGGTGCTCTGGAAGCTCGTCACCGGCTTGGCGTGGCCCTGCAGGATCTGCTTGACGATCGCCTCACGGTCGACGGCCATCACGATCGCCTTGCGCACCCGCTCGTCCTTGGTGGCGCCATTGGCGGTGTTGAAGCGGGCGACGGTGACGGTGGGGCCGGTGGTGGAGAGCAGTTGCAGGCTGGGAGTTGCGGTGATCGCCCCGATCATGCCGATCGGCACCTGGGAGGCGATATCGACGCGGCCGGATTGCAGCTCGGCGACCTGGGTCGCGGGCTCCACGATGAATTTGAAGATCACCTTGTCGAGCTTCGGCGTGCCGCCCCAGTAATTCCCGCTCGGCTCCAGCGTGAGGTGCACCTTGTTCTCGTAGCCGGTCACCTTGAACGGCCCGGTGCCGATGGGGGCGGCGCCGAAGCCCTGGCTGCCCTTCTCGGTGACGTATTTCGGCGGCACGATCATCGCGCCATAGCCGGCGAGCTTGGTGATCATCACCGGGTCGGGCCGCTTCAGCACGATATCCACGCTGTAGGGATCGATGATCTCCACCGAACCGATCGAGGTGTAGTTGGATTGCTGCGGCCCCTTGGCGCCCTCGGGGCCAAGCAGGCGCTCCATGGTGAATTTCACCGCCTCGGCGTTGAACGGCTCGCCGTTATGGAACGTCACCCCCTCGCGCAGCTTGAAGCGCAGCCGCATGCCCTGGTCCAGCACCTCCCAGGAGGTGGCGAGGCCGGGCTTGAGGTTGAGCTGTTCGTCCCGGCTCACCAGCCCGTCGAATATATTGGAGCCGACGGCGCCCCAGGAGAGCAGGAAGGTGGCGATCGGGTCCCAGTTATTGGGGTCCTGCGCCTGGGCGATGGTGAGCGTGCCGGCGGCTTGCGCCTGGGGCACGGGGGCGATGGCAACGGCGGCGAAAACGGCGGTGGCGGAGGCGAGGTGGCGGAGGCGCATGCTTGTCTCCCGGGCATCGTGAAGTGCCACAGTCTGGCCAGCTTCCCCCCCGCGTCAAGCGCCGTCTGGACAGCGCAACGGCCGCGCCCTAGAGGATGCTGGCTACTGGAAGAAGCAGCCATCATCCTCTAGCTCTTTTTCTGGTCGCATGATTCAGACCTGCGGTGATTCCACCTTCGGTCATCATGCTTTGTGGCCAGGATCGAGCGGCCAGCCGGGAGCGTCCATGCGCATTCTCTACAGTCATCGGATCCAGTCGCGCGACGGGCAGAGCGTGCATGTCGACGAGCTGATCGCCGCCCTGCGCGCCGAGGGGCATGAAGTGCTGGTGGTCGGCCCGAGCTTTTATGACAACGCCTCCTTCGGGGGCGGCAGCGGGTTCGTGGATTTCGTGCGCAAGTTGCTGCCCGGCGCGCTCGGCGAGCTGGCGGAGCTGGCCTACAACATCCCCGCCTATCGCCGCCTGCGCGCGGCCTGCCGGGAATTCCGCCCGGATGCGATCTATGAGCGCTGCAATCTCTACTACCTCGCCGGAAGTTGGCTGGCGCGGCGCACCAAGCTGCCCTTCCTCCTGGAGGTGAACTCACCTTTGGCCGCCGAACGCACCAAGTTCGGCAACCTCCGCCTCACCGCCCTGGCGCACCGGCTGGAGCGCTACACCTGGAAAACCGCCGACCGCGTGCTGCCGGTCACCGGCGTGCTGAAGCGCATCCTGGTCGCAAACGGCGTGCCGGAGGGGCGGATCGAGGTGATCCACAACGGCATCGTGCTCTCCCGCTTCGATGATCCGCCTTCCCGCCTGGCGGGCGAACCCGTCACGCTCGGCTTCGTCGGCTTCGTGCGCGCCTGGCACGGGCTCGATGAGGTGATCCGCGAAATCGCCGCCCGCCGCTCGATGGCGCTGAAGCTCACCGTGGTGGGCGACGGCCCGGTGCGCGCCGAGCTCGAAGCCCAGGCCGCGTCGCTCGGCATCGCGGAACGGCTCGATTTCAAGGGCGTCGTGCCGCACGCCGCGGTGCCGCACCACGTCGCCGGGTTCGACATCGCCTTGCAGCCCAAGGTGACCGAATACGCCTCGCCGCTGAAGATCTTCGACTACATGGCCGCCGGCCGCGCCATCGTGGCGCCCGACCAGCCCAATATCCGCGAAATCCTCACCCACGAGCGCACCGCCCTGCTGTTCGACCCCGATGCGCCCGGCGCCATGTGGGAAGCGGTGGCGCGGCTGATCGATGACGCGCCGCTGCGCACCCGCCTCGGTGCCGCCGCCCGGGCCGAGCTCGAAGCGCGCGACTACACCTGGCGCGGTAACGCCCGCCGCGTCGCCGGCATCGCCGAAACCATAAGACAGACCAAGGGAACCGCCCGATGATCACCCGCGACCAGCTCGCCGAGCTTGACGCCGATGACGCTCTCGCCCCGATGCGTGGGCGCTTCCATCTGCCCGAGGGGGTGATCTACCTCGACGGCAATTCCCTCGGCCCGATGCCCAAGGCGACCGCGGCCCGCGTGGCCGAGGTGGTGCGGCAGGAATGGGGCGAGGGGCTCATCCGCTCCTGGAACGACGCCGGCTGGATGGACATGCCCTTCCGCATCGGCGGCAAGATCGCCCGGCTGGTCGGCGCGCCCGAGGGCAACGTGATCGTCGCCGACAGCACCTCGGTGAACCTCTTCAAACTGCTCGGCGCCGCACTCGCCGCCCGGCCCGGCCGCCGCGTCATCCTCAGCGAGCGCGGCAATTTTCCCACCGACCTCTACATGGCCGAGGGCCTCGCCGCTCTGCTGGATCGCGGCCACACCCTGCGCCAGGTCGAGGCCGCCGACATCGCGTCCGCGATCGACGATGACACCGCGGTGGTCATGCTCACCCACGTGAACTACCACACCGGCGCGATGTTCGACATGGCGGCCATCACCGAAGCCGCTCACGCCAAGGGTGCGCTGATGCTGTGGGATCTCGCCCACTCCGCCGGCGCTGTGCCGGTCGATCTCGCCGGCTGCGGGGCGGATATGGCGGTGGGCTGCGGCTACAAATTCCTCAACGGCGGCCCGGGCGCGCCGGCCTTCCTCTACGTGGCCGAGCATTTGCTGCCGACCATCCGCTTCCCGCTGACCGGCTGGCTCGGCCACGCCGCCCCCTTCGCCTTCGAGGGCTCCTACCGCCCGGCCCCCGGCATCGCCGGCGGCTTCGTCGGCTCGCCCGCGGTGATCAGCATGTCCGCCCTCGAAGTCGGCATCGACATCGCGCTCGACGCGCCGATCGCCGGGATACGGGCAAAATCGATCCGCCAGACCGCGCTATTCGCCGAGCTGGTGGAGCAGGAATGCCCGGGCCACGGCCTGGTGCTGGCCTCGCCGCGCGAGGCGGCACGGCGCGGCAGCCAGGTCTGCTTCGCCCACTCGGAAGCCTACCCGATCATGCAGGCCCTGATCGCCCGCGGGGTGATCGGCGATTTCCGCGCGCCGGACATCCTGCGCTTCGGCATCACGCCGCTCTACCTGCGCTACGCCGATTTGTGGGACGCGGTGGCGATCCTGCGCGACGTGCTGACGTCAGGCGAATGGCGGCAGGAGCGCTTCCAGACCCGCCGCAAGGTCACCTGATCGCCCCGGTCACGCGTTTGCGTCGGCGCGGCACAGCGGCAGCATGATGCGGAACACCGCACCGCCGTCGCGGTTCTCCGCGCTGATCCGCCCGCCCATATCCTTGATGATGCGGTAGGAAATCGACAGGCCGAGCCCGGTGCCCGCGCCCATCGGCTTGGTGGTGAAGAACGGCTCGAACAGCCGATCCAGCGCCGCATCGCCGATGCCGCCGGCCTGGTCGGCCACCGTGATCGCCGCCTCCTCCCCGCTGCGGGACACCGCGATGTGCACCGGCCGCACAGCCCCATTCGCCGGCCCGTAGGCGTCGATCGCGTTGGTGACGAGATTGAGGATCACCTGCTCGAACGGTGCCTGCTGGCCCATGACCCGGAGCGGCCCGTCGGGGCTGGTCATGCTGACCTCGATCTGCGACTGGCGGACGCGATCGTCAATCAGCGCCATGCCCTCGGTGATCGCGGCCAGCGGATCGAAGGGTGCGGCGGCCGCAGGGTCACTGCGGCTGAAGGCGCGGATGCGCTGGATCACCCCCGCCGTCCGCTGCACGAGATCGCCGATCTTCTCCACCCGGTTCAGCATCCGCTCGCGCTCGGGGCTGCCGTCCGGCACCGTGAGGCCGAGCATCTCGGCCTGCAGCGCGATGGCGGCCAGCGGCTGGTGCATCTCATGCGCGATGCCCGCGGCGATTTCGCCGAGGAAGGAGAGTTTCGAGGCCTCCAACAGCGGGGCCCGCAGCTTCTTCTCCTCGGTGATGTCGAGCGCGAAGCCGGTCACCACCACCTCGTCGCCATTGCGCTCGGTGATGGCGCAGGTATCGACCACATTGATCATCCTGCCATCGGCACACCGGATCACATATTCGACCGTGGCGGCCCCGGTGGTGAGCGCCTTCACCACCTGCGGCCCGCGCAGCTGCTCAAGGTTCGGCTCGGTGATGCTCGCCATGAAACCTTGCGTTTCGAGGTCCTTGACCGGGTAGCCGGACTGCAATTCGGCGGAGCGCGAAATATAGACTTCAAGCCGCTCATAGCCGCCGTCGGGCCGAATTCGCATGCTGAGTTCATAAAGAGCGAGGGGGCAATTTATCGTCAGCCGCTCCACACGGCGATTGACCGACGCGACCGCTTCCTCCGCCCGCTTGCGGTCAGTGATATCGCGGAAACAGCCGATGTAGCGCTTCAACGGGCCCGCAAGATTGCCGCGCAGCCGGTTGGCCGCCACCTCGACCCAGACCACCGCGCCATCCGCCCGAATCAACCGGTAGGTTTGCACCGGGAACGTGCCGTCCACCTCGTGCAACTGGCCCAGCCGATCCATCAGCAGGGGGAAATCCTCGTGGTGAAAGCGCAGCTTCCGGCGGTCGGCGCAGATCTCCTCGGGCGAATAGCCGACCATCTGCTGCGATGACGGCGAGACATAGGTGAAGCAGATGCTTTGCGGCGTGCCCGCATCCTCCCAGATCACCACCATGTCCTGCAGATTTTCGGCAAGCTCGGTCATCCGGTTCAGCGCGGCAGCCGTGCTTTGCCGCTCGCGTAAATCCTCCTGCGAGTCCCGGCGCATCCGCTGGATCGTGACGAGGAACAGCGCGGCCAGGGAGAAGCACATCCAGATCCAGCGCAGCCGCGCATGCAGCTCCGCCAGCCCGCTTTCGACCTGCGCATCGATGGCCGCTTCGTCGACCATCATCGCGACAATCATCGGCGCGACCGTGGTCCGCCCGAGGGCGATGCGATAGCGGCGCCCATCGGCAGAAGCGGCCTGCCGTGCATCGCGCATCGGCGCCGGAAGCGTGATGACAGGTGCATTCTGGAGATTGTCCGACCCGGCCAGCAGTCCGCCGGCCCCGTCATATACCGCGGTCTGGATCGGCAGGCCGGTCGCGATGCCTTTCGGCAGTTCCACCAGTGTCGCCGGATTGACCATCAACGTCGCGATGCCGAGGAGCCTCCCCTGCGCATCGCGCACGACGCGGTTATAGAGCACCGCGGGCACCGGGTCGATCCGCCCGCGATCGGTGCCACCGATCACCACCTCCGCCTCGCCGCGCAGCAGGCGCTGGTTATAGCTGCGATCACCAATCAACATGCCGACGACACCAGGGCCCCGTGTGCTCCACACCACGCGCCCCTCGGCGTCGCTGACCGAAAGGGCTCGTACCATCAGCAGCGGATCGGCAATGCTCGCGCGGGTCTCTTCCTCCAGGGCATGCAGAACCCGGGCGTTCCCGTCATTGCCCGCCAAATCGGTCAGTTGCGTCAGCGCCACCATCCGGGCGAGGCCATGCAATGTTTCGTAGTGGCGGAACCGCCGGTCATACACAGTCACCCGGTAGTCGACATACTCCGCCAGCACGGCATCCGCATGCGTGATCGCTGCCTCGCGGAGGGTGCGGCCCGCCAATAGCGCGTACACCGCCAGCACCGCGGCGATCGCTAAAGCGATCGCCGCCCCGGTCACCAAACCACGCCATTCCACCCGCACGCCGCCAAGATTGCGCCGCCGCATTTCACTTCCCCGAGCAATTGCGCGCATCGAAACACCCGCAAACGCCGCTAGCCTAGGCTGACTGGCGGAATTGATCCAGCGGCCAATCCCTCACCGCAACATAGTTGTTGCGCTTATGACGAGTTCGGTTGAGGCTCGTTGGTTGAAGCAGCGCTTTCCCGCCGGACCGCAATGACAGTTGGAGCCGCCAAGGCGCAAGCCGACCTGGGGCCAGGCAGCGGGTTGTAAGCGACCATTGCTTCCAAAGGGCGCCGCCTGCTCTACTCTCCCGCAGCCCTGAACCATGGAGATGACCATGCGCAAGTTGCTGCCCATCGCCGGCCTCGCCTTTTTCAGCCTCGCCGCCCCCGCCCGCGCCGATTCGATCGACGGCGCCTGGTGCCAGGAGGCGGGCAAGCGCCTGATGATCAGCGGGCCCAGCATCGTCACCCCCGGCGGCGCGCGGATGCAGGGGCTCTATGACCGCCACGGCTTCAGCTACACCGCGCCCGCCGGCGAGCCCGGCGCTGGCAGCACGATCGATATGCGCCTGCTTGGCGAACACGACATGGAATCGCGCGCCGGCGCCAACGGCCCGATCGAGCATTGGCGGCGCTGCGGGCCGGCGGTGAGCTGAGCCATGAGCGTGATGGTCACCGGCGGCACCGGGTTCGTCGGGCTGAACCTGGTCGAGGCGCTGCTGGCGCGGGGCGAACATGTGGTCGTCGTCGCGCTGGACGCCGTGCCGGCGGTGGCCGCCGCGCGCTTCGCCCAACTGCCCGGCCGGCTCGATTCGATACGCGCCGACGTCACCGACGCCGCGGCGATGGCGGCGCTGATGCGCGCTCATGCGGTGGACCGGCTGTTCCCCTTCGCCGCCATCACCTCCGGGCCGGACCGCGAGCGCGAGATGCCGGAGCGGGTGGTGGAGGTGAACCTGCTCGGCTTCATGGCCCAGCTCCGCGCCGCGCGTGAGGCCGGCGTCGGCCGGGTGATCGCGCCCTCCTCGGCCTCGGTCTACGGCGAGAGTTTTTTCACGCATGCCTGGCTCGACGAGGTGAATACCCCCCCGGTGCCGACCGGCGTTTATGGCGTCACCAAATACGCGGTCGAGCGCTCGGGCCTTCGCCTTGCCGAATTATGGGGGCTCGATCTCGTGGTGGCGCGGATCGGCGGGGTGTTCGGGCCGTGGGAGCGCGATACCGGGCTGCGCGACATGATCGGCCCGCACTGGCACCTCGCCCACCACGCGACCACCGGCCGCGAAGCCGTGCTGCCGGCGGTCATCCCCGCCTATACCTGGGTCTATTCGCGCGACGTGGTGGCGGGGCTGCTGCACCTGCTGGATCTCAAGGACCCGCCGCATCGCGTGTTCAACGTCTGCTCCGGCATGGCATGGGGGCCGGTGATCACCCAATGGGCGGAGCGTCTGGCACGTACATTCCCCGGTTTCACCTGGCGGCAATCGGCCGATCCCGCGGAGGTGACTGTCCGCTTCACCGAGACCAGACCGCGCGGCATCATGGATGTCGCCCGCATCGGCACGACGGGCTGGGCGCCGAAGTTCAACCCCGCAGCGGCCTACGCGGACTACGCCGCATGGCTCGCCGCCACCCCCGGCGGTCTCACCCCCTGAACATGTCCACCTGGCGGCTCCGCGGCCTGCAACCCGGCGATCTCGGCTGGGTGATCTCCCGCCACGGCGCGCTCTACGCCGCCGAATATGGCTGGGACATGAGCTTCGAATGGATGGTCGCCGGCATCGCGGCCGGGATCATGGAAAACTTCGACCCCACACGCGAAGCCGCCTGGATCGCCGAGCTGGATGGCGCCCCGGTCGCCTCGGTGTTCCTGGTACGCGCCAGCGACGAGGTGGCCAAGCTGCGCCTGCTGATCACCGACCCCGCCGCCCGCGGCCACGGTATCGGGGCGCGGTTGGTGCGCGAATGCACGCTGTTCGCCCGCGCCGCCGGCTATCGGCGCATCACGCTCTGGACCCACTCCATCCTCACCGCCGCCCGCAAACTCTACGCCGCCGAGGGCTACCGCCTGGTCGCCAGCGGCCCGATCCGCGCCTTCGGGGTGGAGCTCACCGAGGAAACCTGGGAGCTCGATCTGGACGTACCGCTATCCGCCGGGTGATATCGCGGGGAAACCAGGGAGCAGACCGTGAGCAGCTATTTTTACGAACCCCGCAAGGGGCATGGATTGCCGCATGACCCGTTCAAGGCGATCGTCGCCCCCCGCCCGGTCGGCTGGGTCACCACGATCGACGGGCAGGGCCGGGTGAACCTCGCCCCCTACAGCTTCTTCAACGCCATCTCCTCCCGCCCGCCCATGGTGTTCTTCTCCACCGAGGGCTGGAAGGACAGCGCGCGCAACGTGGAGGAGAACGGCGAGTTCGTCTGCAATCTCGTCTCACGCGATCTGGCCGAGGCGATGAACGAGACCGCGGCGCCGATGGCCTATGGCGAGAACGAGATGATCCGCGCCGGCCTCGCCGCCGCACCCTCCACCCTCATCCGCCCGCCCCGCGTCGCCCGCGCCGTCGCCGCGCTGGAATGCCGCAAAACCTCGATCATTCGGCTCGAAGGGGTGGACGGCAAGCCGCTCGACACCTGGATGATCCTGGGCGAAGTGGTGGGCGTGCATATCGACCCGGAATTCCTCAAAGACGGCATCTTCGACACCGCTGCCGCCCGCCCGGTCGCCCGCTGCGGCTACGCCGGCGACTACGCCGAAGTCACCGCCCTGTTCCAGATGACCCGCCCGCCGGCGTAACCCCCTACGAAACGGTCTGCGCCGCCTCCAACTCCTCCTCGGCCGCCAGCCAGTCCGACTCCGCGGCGTGTTCGAGGCGCTTGATGGCAGCCAGCTTGGCCTGGGCGGCCACCACCTCGCCCTTGCGGGCCGGGGCGTAGATGCCGGGATCAGCGAGTTGCCGCTCGATCGCCGTGCGCTCGGCCGCCAGCCGGGCAATCCGCGCCTCGGCGTCCTTCACCTTCTTGCGCAACGGCGCCACCGCCGCGCGGGCATCAGCGCGGGCACGGCGATCATTGGTGCGATTGGCGCCATCACCCCTAGGCGCGGGCCGGGCCCGCTCGGTGAGCAACGCCCGATAGTCGTCGAGATCCCCGTCATACGGCTTCACCGTCCCGTCGCCGACAATCCACAGCTGATCGGCCACCAGCTCCACCAAATGCGGATCATGGGTGATCAGCAGCACCGCGCCCGAGAAATCCGCCAGCGCCCGCACCAGCGCCTCGCGGGCGTCGATGTCGAGATGGTTGGTCGGCTCATCGAGGATCAACAACTGCGGCGCATCCCGCGTCGCCAGCGCCAGCAGCAACCGCGCCTTCTCCCCGCCCGAGAGCGACTGCACCTCGGTGCTCGCCCGATCGGCATCGAGCCCGAAGCGCGCCAACTGGCCGCGCACCTGCGACGGCGTCGCCCGCGGCAACGCGCGCGCCATGTGATCGACCGGGGTCTCCCCCATCACCAGCTCATCCGTCTGATGCTGCGCGAAATACCCGACGCGCAGCTTCGGCCCCCGCCGCACATCCCCCCGCGTCGGCTCCAGCCGCCCCGCGATCAGCTTAGCCAGCGTCGACTTGCCATTGCCATTGGCACCCAGCAGCGCAATCCGGTCATCCATATCGACCCGCAAAGTGAGGTTCGACAGCACCGGCGGCCCGCCATACCCCACCGAGACCCGGTCGATCGACAGGATCGGCGGCGACAACTGCGCCGGCTCGGGGAAGGCGAAGCGGGTGACATGATCCTCCAGCACCGCCTCGATCACCGGCAGCTTCTCGATCGCCTTGATGCGCGCCTGGGCCTGGCGCGCCTTGGTCGCCTTGGCACGGAACCGGTCGACGAAGGACTGCATATGCGCCTTCTGCGCCGCGATCTTGGTCGCCATCGCCGTCTGCTGCGCCGCCCGCTCGGTCTTGATGCGGACGAACTCGTCATACCCGCCGGGCGTCAGCGTGATCTTCCCACGATCGAGATGGGCGATGCTGTCGACGCAGCGATCCAGCAACCCGCGATCATGCGAGACCACCAGAGCCGCGCCGGGGAATTTCGCCAGCCAGGTCTCGAGCCACAGCGTGGCCTCGAGGTCGAGATGGTTGGTCGGCTCGTCCAGCAGCAGCATGTCGGGCGCCGAGAACAGCACGGTCGCCAGCGCCACCCGCATCCGCCAGCCGCCGGAATAGGAGCTCACCGGCCGCGCCTGAGCAGCCGCATCGAACCCAAGCCCGGCCAGGATCACCGCGGCCCGGGCCGGGGCGGAATCCGCCGAAATCGTCACCAGCCGGTCATGCACCTCGGCCAGGCGATGCGGATCGGCATCGGGGTCATCCGCCTCGGCCAGCAACGCCAGCCGCTCCTGATCGCCCTCCAGCACCGTCTCCAGCAGCGACTGGTCACCATCCGGCGCCTCCTGTTTCACCTGGCCCAGCCGGGCACGGGCGGCGAGGCGGATGGTGCCGCCATCGATGCCGATCTCGCCGGAGATCGCCTTCAGCAGGGTGGACTTCCCCGCGCCATTGCGCCCGACCAGGCCGATGCGCCGGCCAGGGTCCACCGTAAGGTCGGCATTGTCGAGCAGGAGCCGTCCGGCGATGCGGATGGACACGCCACTGATGATAAGGAGACTCATGGCGGGGGGTTTACCCCTGTGCTGCCCTGCCGGGGAAGGGGTTGCCCGCATCGGAGCCCTGCTCTAAAGCCCCGCGCAACGTCAACCACCGATAATGCGAGGCCCAAATGGCAATCGAGCGCACCTTCTCCATCCTCAAGCCCGACGCGACGCGCCGCAACCTCACCGGCAAGATCAACGCCAAGTTCGAGGAAGCCGGCCTGCGCATCGTCGCCCAGCGCCGCATCCAGATGACCACCGCCATGGCCGAGAGCTTCTACGGCGTGCACCGCGAGCGCGGCTTCTTCCGTGACCTCGTGACCTTCATGACCTCGGGCCCCGTCGTGGTCCAGGTGCTCGAAGGCGAGAACGCCGTGCTCGCCAACCGCGAGATCATGGGCGCCACCAACCCGGCCAACGCCGCCCCCGGCACCATCCGCAAGGAATTCGCCGAGAGCATCGAGGCCAACTCCGTGCACGGCTCCGACAGCCCGGAGAACGCCGCCATCGAGATCGCCTATTTCTTCGCCGGCTGCGACATAACCGGCTGATCCGCCTGCCCCCTCCCGCCCAAGCGGGAGGGGTTCACCCCCTGCCCGGGAGCCCTTGCCTTGCCCCTCAAAATCCTCGGGTCCGGCTTCGGCCGCACCGGCACCAAATCCCTCAAACTCGCGCTGGAGCAGCTCGGCTTCGCGCCCTGCCACCACATGCTGGAAATCCGCTCCACCCCCGGTCAGCTCGATTTCTGGTACGATATCGCGATGGGCAAGCCGGTCGACTGGCACGCCGTCTTCGCCGATTTTGACGCGGCCTGCGATTGGCCCTCCTGCAACTACTGGCGCGAAATGGCCGAGGCCTTCCCGGACGCCAAGGTGATCCACACCCGCCGCCCGCCGGAGCAGTGGTGGGGCAGCTTCTCCAAAACCATCATGGAAACCCTGCTCAACCGCGCGCCGACCGAAGACCCCGAGATGCTGCGCATGCGCAAGATGGTGGACACCGTCATCAACCAGAACGTCTTCGGCGGCCAGATCGACAACAAGGAGATCGCCCTCGCCGCCTTCGCCCAGCGCGAGCGGGACGTTGTGGCCGCCATCGCCCCGGACCGCCTGCTGATCCTCGAGCCGACCGACGGTTGGGAAAAACTCTGCCCCTTCCTCGGCGTTCCCGTCCCCGAGACCCCCTACCCCTTCACCAACACCACCGAAGAATTCCGCGCCGCCGTCCGGCGGTAGCGGAAATCCCAAGGCGGGATGGTATTTGGATCGAATTAGCAACAAATAGCCCGCACCTCCCCCCATCCCGCCTAATCCCGCGGCAGCCGAGGCGGCAACAACGTCATCGGCTCCCCCTCCAAATTCGGATACCAAAGAGCCGCCTCCCGCTCCTTCCGGGTCAGCCACCGCCCCTTGGTGACTCCCTCTCCCGCGTTCGCGGGAGAGGGCAGGGGTGAGGGTGTCTCCACCGCGCGATCCCCGACCCCCCGCTCCCCTTCTCCCTCTCCCCGGTTTCGGGGAGAGGGCCGGGGTGAGGGTCGCGCAACCGGCACACGCTTAACGCGCCTCCCCCTCACCACCCTCCCCACACACGGCGCATCAATCGCCAACACCCAACACATCCGCCGCAACACCCGCTGCGCCTGCGGACACCCCGCCACCATCGCCGAAACCTCCGGCGTATTGAGGTGATGCGCAATCATCGCCGCCGACGCCCGCACCTCCTCCCCCAACCGCACCACCCACCCAAACCCACCTGGCAGCCGCACCCGCGGCGTCTTCCGCTCCCCACGAACCTCCCCCGCCCGCGACGTCCGCGTCCGAAACACCCCACCCGCCGCCAACCGCGTCATCACAGCAGCAAACCGCCGCCCACACCCCCGCAGATACCGATGCATGGCCATCGCCACATCCTGCCGCGGGTCCCGCGCCATCCGATGGAACATCTGCCCCACCAACCGATCGACAAACCACAGCACCGCCGCCACCATTTCGGCGGTTCGGTCCGGCGCGAGGCCGGAAGGCGCAGGGGATGAGGTCAACCCATTCATGACGCAAATAATAACTCGTCAGTCATCCACAGTCAAGGAAAAAAGATCATCAGAGCGGATTTTTTACACCCCCTGCGCGCCCGCAAGGACCGTCATCGCGAGGCGCAGCCGAAGCGATCCATGGCAACCACACGACCAGCAGCCCAGTCCGTACCACCCGCCAACCACCGCATCCGCCGCAGCCCCAGAAAGGCCGAACACCGAGACGGCGAGACAGCGAGAGCCGTCGCTTCCCCCTTCTCCCTCTCCCGCGTTTCCGGGCTTGAGCCACAGAGCGGACCAAGGGCGGGACGAGGGCAGCCGTGCGCCTTACTTCTCCCTCTCCCCGGTTTCGGGGCTTGAGCCGCAGAGCGGATCAAGAGCGGGGTGAGGGTGGTCGTGCGCCATGGCCCTCCAGACCGAAGCCGCCCCACCAGCAAAAAGCTCGGCCGCAGAGCCACAGAGAAGTCGGAGACCAGCCCCCTTCACCCGCCCTTGCGGCCTCCCCCAAGGCGACTGCCTGACTTCGCTCCCAGCGAGCGCGCTTGGCTTGCAGCGGCATCCCGCCTGAGACGTTCGAGCAGGTCGCCTTTGCCGTCGACCCTGAGCCCCCCCGCGATCAGCCCTGCGATGGGCGCGAGGTCCTGCACCTTTGTGCCGGTGAGCAAGAGGTATTGCAGGTTGGCGAGCCCTGCGATGGGTGCGAGGTCCTGCACCTGGGTGCCGACGAGCGTGAGGTATTGCAGGTTGGCGAGCCCTGCGATGGGCGCGAG
>CAIPLM010000148.1 GCA_903865895.1 uncultured Rhodospirillales bacterium
CGGAAAAGAGAATTTCGTAACGCCACGACGTAATTTTAGCTCGCGATGCCGATAAGTTGCGCATCATTGATTCGCATTGGCCGAGGCGCCGCTTCTATTCGTTCAACTGTTGCGAACTCGGTGGATTTTTTCCGCAGCCTGATAGACGCTTTCTCAGAGTAGAATGAATGCCGCCGACTACACCCAATCCGCCACCCGACGCCGATGACCCTTTTGCATCACATCCGCGAAGCAATGAAGCGTAGCGACATCGGGTCGCTGACTTGCTGCCGCTGATTGTGGCCAACGTATCGGCCGACCGTCGTCAACCCGCTAAAACTTCGACACGCCCCAGGAATCCTTCTATTTTTTCTGGGGTCCTTTTTCTCCCTTTTAATTTCAGATCAAATTCATCATCACGCTGCCGAACATCGAATTTAACTTGCCAACCGCCGCTCTGATACTGCCAATAGAGATCATCGTTCCAGAGAGGTGAGAAAAAAGATCGTGGAAGGACGAAATCGAGCGGTGCATTAGCAATTCCTTGACAAAGAAGAATGATAAAGTCAAAATACTCATTCGGCAATCCCATAAACCACCCCTTGTTACACGGTCTTGCAGTCGAATATGGAATACCAACAACCTTACCTGTTTCAGTTCTAAATATAACGCGACTGTTGGTGTGGATAAGTCGAATGCCTTTATCGCTCAGTAGATTCACATATTCTGCACGAGCTTTCTCCGCTCTTTGGAATTTCGTGCCTTCGTTCATATGCTTCCCTCCGATAGATCAAGCTATGAGTGCCGATCGAGCACCCCCTCTCCTGTGACTTTATCCCCCAATACGGCGCGGTGCCAACCGAGCAAATTCCTGAGATTTCGGGAAGAAACACCACGTACAGCCTGTTCACCTGCACCTTGATTTGGTCGTGATGCGCATTCACACGACCGAGACCGAGGAGGCATTCTCTCAAGCCGTTTGGTCGAGATTGGTTTCGCCTATCGCCGGATGGTTTGAAGCGCTACGCAGCAATCGTGTAAAAGTTTTTTGCTCCTTTTTTTCAAAAAAGGAGCCCCTCCCTCACCCCTTCCCCAGCAACGTCCCAAACACATACTCATTATGCGCCCCCACCTCCGGCCCGGTCCACGCCACCACGTCCTCCGGCTTCTCCCCATCGAATCGGATGGCGGGGCCGAAATGCAGGGTGCGGCCGATCAGCGGGTCCTCGATCGGCAGCACGGATTTGCGGGCGACCAGATGCGGGTCTGCGGCGGCGTCGGCGATGTCGAACAGGCGGGAGCAGGGGATGTCGGCCGCTTCCAGCGCGGCCTCGGCGGCGGCGCCGGTTTGCGTGCGGGTCCAATCGGCGATGATGCCGTCGAGTTCCACCACATGGGCGCAGCGCTCGAAGTTGTTGGCGAAGCGCGGCCAGTCGGCAATTTCGGGGCGGCCGATGACGGCGGCGAGGCGGCGGAAGATGAGGTCGGAATTGCCGGCGATGCAGAGCCATTTGCCGTCGGCGCAGGGGTAGGTGTTGGTCGGCGCCGCCGTCGGCAGCCCGGCGCCGGCGGGTTGGCGGATGCGCCCGTCGAGCGCGTATTCCGGCAGCATCCCCTCCATCAGGTTCAACACGGAATCGACCAGCGTGATGTCGATGATGCGCCCCTTGCCGGTGCCGGTGACGTCGCGCTCATACACCGCCGAGAGCAGGCCGATGGCGGCATAGAGCCCGGCGAGATCGTCGCTGATCGAAATCCCGCAGCGCGGCGGCGGCAGGTCCGTCATCCCCGCGGGGTGGCCGGTGAGGTGGCGGATGCCGCCCATCGCCTCGCCGATGGCGCCGAAGGCCGGCCGGTCGCGATACGGCCCATCCTGGCCGAAACCGGAGATGCGGGCGATCACCAGGCGCGGGTTGAGCGCGTGCAGCACCTCCGGCCCGAGGCCGAGGCGTTCGAGCTGGCCGGGCCGGAAATTCTCCACCAGCACGTCGGCACGGGCGGCGAGCGCCAGCGCCTTTTCCTTCTCGCGCTTGAGGTCCACCACCACCGAGAGCTTGTTGCGGCCATGAATGCTGAACCACACGGGATGCCCATCCTTGCGCGCGCCCCAGCCGCGCACCGGGTCCCCCTCCGGCGGTTCGAGCTTGATCACCTCGGCACCGAGATCGGCCAGCACCCGCGTGCAAAAGGGCGCGGCAATATAATGGCCGATTTCAAGGACTTTCAGCCCGGCAAGCGCGCCACGGCGCTGAAACGCTGGAGACATGACGGCTTCTGCTCCCGATCTGAGTGCGGGGCCGCGAAAAAATACGGCCCCGACGCGAATTCCTACCAAAAAGAGAGGTGGTCTTAACCCTCTGTTGACACCTTGTGGCGCATAAAGCTCCCCGAGGCCATTGGCTGGCTTCGAGCTCCCTCCTACCCCGCGTCCGAGCCTCGGGCCGACGCGGCACCTTGACGGGCGGCGCCATAACACGCGCCGCCCTTTTTTTGCCCTTTGCGGCCCGCCCGCCCTCCGGCACGATATCCAGGGATCGCGCAGGGGACGCCGCATGGACAAGTCGCTGATGGAAGCCTTCGCCCGCATCGCCGGGCTCGACAAGGCCCTGGCCGAATACCCCGAGGACGTCGCGGCCGCCTTCTCCCAGGCCGGCCTGCATCGCGGCATCATGCGCGCGCCGGAAGACCCCGCCGCCGAACCATGGCCGCCGATGAAGGCGGGGGATGCGCCATGAGCGAGCTGCACTGGCTGACCGCCTCCGAGGCCGTGCGCGGCTTCGCCACCAAGCGTTTCTCCCCGGTCGAACTCATGCGCGCGCTGCACGCCCGCATCGACGCGCTGGACCCTGCGCTCAACGTCTTCATCCGCCGGGATGACGAAGCGGCCATGGCCGCCGCCCGCGCCGCCGAGGCCGAGATCGCCGCCGGGCGCATCCGCGGGCCGCTGCATGGCGTGCCCGTTGGCATCAAGGACATCATCGACGTCGCCGGCCTGCCCACCACCTGCCACTCTCGCGTCCTGCTCGACAATCACGCCCAGGCCGATGCGGTCTGCGTGGCCAAGCTGCGCCAGGCCGGCGCCATCGTCATGGGCAAGCTCTCCACCCATGAATTCGCCATCGGCGGCCCCTCCTTCGACCTGCCCTTCCCCCCCGCGCGCAACCCCTGGAACCGCGACCACCACCCCGGCGGCTCCTCGTCGGGCTCCGGCTCCGGTCTCGCCGCCGGGTTCTTCCCCCTCGCACTCGGCACCGATACCGGCGGCTCCATCCGCAACCCCGCCTCGGCCTGCGGCATCGTCGGCTTCAAGCCGACCTACGGCCTGGTCTCCCGCCGCGGCGTCTTCCCGCTCGCCTTCACGCTCGACCATGTCGGCCCGATGACCCGCAGCGTGGCCGACAACGCCCTGCTGCTCGATACCCTGGCCGGGCATGACCCGGCCG
>CAIPLM010000149.1 GCA_903865895.1 uncultured Rhodospirillales bacterium
ACGATCTCATCGATCACTGCTGCGATGCATGGAACAAACTCGAAGCCCAACCGTGGCGCATCATGTCCATCGGACTGCGCGATTGGGCGCATGGGTTCTGATCAGTGAGCATTGGTATTACCCCGCGCGAGCCGCGCACACTGCTCCATCGCATCGCGCGCAAGGCCCGGAGGCTGCTGTCCCGGCAGGGGTGAACGCGTGTCACCGGTCCGCCAGCACCGCTTGGGCGCGGGCGATCAGCATGGCCCAGGTTTCGTCCATCTCGGCCGTCCAGGCATCGCCGGCGATCTCGCTGAAGGTGGTCTTCACGGTGACGAAGAAGGTGTCGAAATTCTCCATCGGCACGCCGAGCCCGTCATGGTTGACGCGTTCGGATTGCAGCATGCCCGTCGCGTAGTAGCCGGGGCCGGCGAGGTCCATGAGGGTCTCGATGGCGACAGTCAGCATCTGGCCGCGCACGATGCCGGATTTGTCGCGCACGAAGAGCGGCTCGATGGCGGGGTTCTCGGCGAAAAGGCGGCGATAGACCAGGGGGGCGGGATCGTCGCAGCGTTCGGCCACCAGTTCGAGGCTGGCGGTCAAGATGTCGAGCGCGTTGTCCACCTCAGGCGATGCCGTCGACCGCGACGGAGTTGGTCTTGGCCAGGCTCTGGCGCAGGGCGATGAACGGGGCGTAGTCCGGATCGTTGACGAAGGCTTTGATCGCCGCGCGATCGGGGAAGCGGAAGAGGACCAAACGGACGGGCGTCCAGTCGCCTTCCAGCACCTCGAAATCGCCGCCGCGCACCAGGTATTCGCCGCCATGGCGGGCGACGATGGCGGGGACGGCGGCCTTGTAGGGTTCGTAGGCGGCGGTGTCGGTGAGGTCGATATCGGCGATGAGGTAGGCGGGCATGGCGCCCTCCGGCAGGGTCTGCCGGAGGCTAGCGGGGAATGCCGGGCACGGAAACCACGCGGCCGTCGCGGAGCGTGACGATGCGGTCCATCCGGGCGGCGAGCTCGGGGTTGTGGGTGGCGATGAGGGCGGCGGCGCCGTGCGCGCGGGTGGTGGCGAGGAGTTCGTCGAAGACGTGGGCTGCGGTGGCGGCATCGAGGTTGCCGGTGGGTTCGTCGGCCAGCAGGACGGCGGGACGGTTGGCCAGCGCGCGGGCGATGGCGACGCGCTGCTGCTCGCCGCCGGAGAGCTTGCCGGGGACGTGGTCAACCCGGGGGGCGAGGCCGAAATTGCCGAGCAGCTCGCGTGCGCGCGCCTCGGCGGCGGGGCGGGCGATACCGGCGATCATCTGCGGGAGGACGACGTTTTCGAGCGCGGTGAATTCGCCGAGCAGATGGTGGAATTGGTAGACGAAGCCGATGGAGACGCGGCGGATCGCGGTGCGGGCGGCATCGGCGAGGCTGCCGGCATCGCTGCCGTCCACCATCACCTGGCCGGCATCGGGGCTATCGAGCAGGCCGGCGATGTGCAGGAGGGTGGATTTGCCGGTGCCGGAGGGGGCGACCAGGGCGACGATTTCGCCGGCTTCGAGCGCGAGATCGGCGCCGCGCAGCACTTCGAGCGCCCCGGCATCGGAGCGATAGGTGCGGACCACGCCGGTGAGGCGGAGGCGCTCAGCCATGACGCAGGGCCTCCACCGGATCGGTGCGGGCGGCCTTCCAGCTCGGGTAGACCGTCGCCAGGAGGGAGAGGGTGATGCCGAGGGCGACGACGCGGAGTACGTCGGCCCAGTCCACCTGGTCGGGCAGGGTGGTCAGCATGAAGGCCCGGCTGTCGAACACCTGGCCGCCGGTGAGGTTCTCGATGAAGTGCTGGATGGCGACGATGTTGCGGCAGACGGTGACGCCGAGGACGGTGCCGATCAGGGTGCCGGAGACGCCGACGAAGGCGCCGCACATCAGGAAAATGCGGAGGATGGCGCCGGAGCTGGCGCCGATGGTGCGCAGCACCGCGATGTCGGCGGTCTTGTCCTTCACCAGCATGATCAGGGAGGAGATCACGTTGAAGGCGGCGACCAGGATGATCATGCCGAGCACGATGAACATCGTGTCTTTCTGGATCTGCAGGATGCCGATGATCTGGTCATTGGCGTGGCGCCAATCGAGCAGGCGGACGGCGCGGGTGCCGAGGACGTTGCGCACCGCTGGCATCAGGGCTTCGGCGCGGGTGGGGTCGGCGGCGCGGAGTTGGAAGCCGGTGACGGCGTCCTCCTTCTGGAAGAAGGTCTGGGCCATGGCCAGCGGGAGGAAGACGACGGAGTTGTTGTAGTCGGACAGCCCGGCATCGAAAATCGCCACCACCTTGAAGGCGCGCACCCGGGGGATGACGCCGAAGGCGGTGGCGGCGCCCTGCGAGGAGAGCAGGGTGATGCGGCTGCCGGGGCTGAGGCGGTAGGAGGCGGCGAGGCCGGCGCCGACGACGATGGCGTCATCGCCCTCGAAGGCATCGAGGGAGCCGGCGATGATGTGTTCGCCGATCGCCGGGAGGGTGCGGAGATCCTCGCGGAGCACGCCGCGGACGAGGCCGCCGCGCGCGCCGGCGCGCTCGACGGAGATCGCCACCTGGCCATCGACCACGGGGAGGACGGAGGTGATGCCGGGGATTGCCCGCATCCGCGCCGCCAGGGGGGCGAAGCCGTCGATCTTCTCGCCGGCATAGGCCTCGATGCTGATATGGCCGGAGACGCCGAGGGCGCGGTTGACCAACTCGGTCTGGAAGCCGCTCATCACCGAGGAGACCACGATGAGGGTGGCCACCCCGAGCGCGATGCCGATCAGGGAGAAGATCGCGATGATGGAGACGAAGCGCTCGCCCTTGCGCGCCCGCAGGTAACGGGCGGCGACCATCCGCTCGAAGGCGGTGAACAAAGGCGTGCGGCTCCTAACCGGTCACGCGGGCGATGGCGTCGGCGACGCTCAGTTCACTGCGCTCGCCGGTGGCGCGGCGCTTCAGTTCCACCATGCCGTTGGCAGCACCGCGGGGGCCGACGATGATTTGCCAGGGATGGCCCATCAGGTCCGCATCGGCGAACTTGGCGCCGGCACGCTCGCCGCGATCGTCGTAGAGCGCGTTGCCGCCGAGGGCCTTGTAGACCTGCTCGCAGATCGCGTCGCAGGCGGCATCGCCCATCTTGAGGTTGAGGATGCCGGCCTTCCAGGGGGCCACGCTATCCGGCCAGATGATGCCGGCATCGTCATGGCTCGCCTCGATGATGGCGCCGACCAGGCGGGAGACGCCGATGCCGTAGCTGCCCATGTGAGGGGTGATCTTGCTGCCGTCGGGTCCGGTGACGGCGAGGCCCATCGGCGCGCTATACTTGGTGCCGAAATAGAAGATGTGGCCGACCTCGATGCCCCTGCCCTCGCGCTTGCGGGCGTCAGGGATGGTGGCCCAGGTCTTGGTGTCGTGCTTCTCGTCGGTGGCGGCGTACATGCTGGTCATCTGGGTGGTGAAGGCTTCCAGATCGGCCGGATTGTTGATGTCGTATTCGGACTTCAGCCAGTCGATGTTCTCGAAGTCGCTGTCGAAGTAGACCGCGCTTTCGCCGGTGGGGGCCAGCACGATGAACTCATGGCTGAGATCGCCGCCGATCGGGCCGGTATCGGCCACCATGGGGATCGCCTTGAGGCCGAGGCGCTGGAAGGTGCGCATATAGGCGAGCATCATCTTGCGGTAGGCGATCACGGCACCTTCGTAGTCGAGGTCGAAGGAATAGGCGTCCTTCATGAGGAATTCGCGGCCACGCATCACGCCGAAGCGGGGGCGCACCTCGTCACGGAACTTCCACTGGATGTGGTAGAGGTTCTGCGGAAAATCGCGGTAGGACTTGACGCCCGAGGCGAAGATCTCGGTGATCATCTCCTCGTTGGTCGGCCCATAGAGCAGGTCCCGCTCGTGGCGATCCTTGAGGCGGAGCATCTCCTGGCCGTAGCCGTCATAGCGGCCGGACTGGCGCCAGAGATCGGCCGACTGGATGGTCGGCATCAGCACTTCCTGGGCGCCGGAGGCATCCTGCTCCTCGCGGACGATCTGGGCGATGTTCTGCAACACCCGCCAGCCTGCCGGCAGCCAGGCGTAAATGCCGGCCGCGGTCTGCCGGATCAGCCCAGCGCGCAGCATGAGGCGATGTGAGGCGATCTGCGCCTCGTTGGGGGTTTCCTTGAGCGTGGGCACGAAGCTGCGGGACAGGCGCATCGGGACATTCCGGCTGTTTGACGGCGCAACCTACAGGGCGCGGCGCCGGCGCGAAAGCGGGACGATGCGGGTTCACGATTGAGCATTTTTTGTGCGTTGCACAAGGGAAGCGCGCAATAAAAACATGCAACCTGCCGTGTTTCGCGCACGAATCCGCGTGACAGCGGGAGCGCTAGGCGCTAGAAAAAAAGAAGGCCCAAACGCGCCTTTAAGGCGCGAAGGGCCAAGTTTAGGGAGGAAACGCCAGTCACACGGCAGGATGAGGGGATGCCCTCGTCCTGCCGTGATGATTCTATACCAAGCGCTCCCCGTCCAGCGAAAAACGACGTCATTTTGATGAAAAATTCAGCGTTCAGACCGAATTTGCTGAAAATTTGATCGATCTTCCCAACGCGATGGCGCCGTCGCTCAATTTTCAGGCAGCGCCAACCAGCCCGAGCGGAAGCTGATCCAGCCACTGGTCACCGTCAGATAAATCAGCGCCCAGACGATCGCCGCCACAACCGTGGTGATGAGGGCCTTTTTCAGCAGCTCCGGCTTCTCCGGCGCCCCTCGCCAGCCCGTCTGCGAATCGGCCTCGGCCACCGGCTTGGTGCCGATCGGCAGCACGGCGAAAATCGTGATCCACCAGATGACGAAATACAGCGCGATGCCGGTGATGACGGGCATGGATCAGACCCTCAGGAGATGGACATCGACCAGCGGGCGCTTCTGCAACTGCCGGCCCAGCGCCCGGCGCAGCGCCGCCTTGGCGGCATCGGCCAG
>CAIPLM010000150.1 GCA_903865895.1 uncultured Rhodospirillales bacterium
AACATACATCCCTCAAGACATTCATCAATCAGATCAAAAAACCCAATCAATAAACGCCATCAAACACCAGAGCCAAAACCCCAGCCGAGGAACGCAGCCAACGTATCCCTTCCAGACCATATGAAATTGTGAAAGAACAAAGCCGACAAATCCCGCCCCACACAAGCTGTGTGGTTCGGACCTTCTGCCGAATCGATCACTCGGCGGAGGCCGAGAGTTTTATCCGAACCGGAAGTGACTTGCAAGTGCTCATCTCGTCCGGTGAAGCGGGGTTTAGAGGGGTCGGCCGGTGCGGTCAACCCCTGATGTGACAATCAGACGGCAGTTTTTTTCCGCCACGTCAGGAACCATTCGGCGAAACGCGGGATTCCCAGGGAAAGTGGGGTTTTCGGGGCGAAGCCACTCAGCGCGGCGATCGCGGAAACCTCGGCAAATGTTTCCTCCACATCGGCTGCCGGGCGCTCGGCGAAGCGACGAACCGCTTTTTGACCCAAAGATTCTTCGAGCAGGTCCACCAGGTGGGACACCGCCTCGCTGCGGTGGTTGCCGATGTTCAGCACGCGCTGCGGCGGTCCATCGGCCGGCGGATGGGGCAGGCAACCAAGGATTCCCTCAACGATATCATCGATATAGGTGAAATCCCGCCGCAGCCTTCCCTCGTCGTAGAGGGTGATCGGGCGGCCGGCCATGATGGATTCGGCAAAACTGAAATAGGCCATGTCCGGCCGGCCCCATGGGCCATAGACCGTGAAGAATCGAAGGCCGGTCTGTGGAATGCCGTAGAGATGCGCGTAGGCGTAGCCCATCAGCTCGTCCGCCCGCTTGGTCGCGGCATAAAGGGAGAGTGGCGTGTCCACCCGGTCGGACTCGGCGAAGGGCAGGCGCCGATTCGCGCCGTAGACCGAGGAGGAACTGGCATAGACGAAGTGGCGCAGCCCTTTCAGGCCGCGCGCGACCTCCAGCATCACGAGATGGCCCATCACGTTGGAGGAGATGTAGGCGTAGGGGTCCACCATCGAGTGGCGCACCCCGGCCTGGGCGGCGAGGTGGATGATTTCGGTGATCCCCTCAGTTGCCGCCACCACAGCATGCACCGCGGCGCGGTCGGCGAGGTCGACGCGGTGGAAGGTGAAGCCGGGCCTGCCTGCGAGTTGGGCGAGTCGGCCCTCTTTCAGGCGCACATCATAATAGTCGTTGACGCTGTCGATCCCGACCACCTGCTCCCCGCGGTCGAGCAGGGCGCACGCGGTGTGGAAGCCGATGAAACCGGCCGCGCCGGTGAGCAGGATCGTCATGCGGGTGGCCTATTGGATCACCCAGCCGCCATCGACCGATAGCGAGGTGCCCGTGATCGTGCGCGCCCCCTCGGAGCAGAGGAACACCGCGGAGGCGCCGATCTGCTCGGCGGTGGAGAATTCATGCAGCGGCTGCTTCTCGGCGAGGAAGGCCTCTTTGACCGCGGCGATGGATTGCCCGGTTTCAGCGGCGCGGGCGTTGAGCTGCTTTTCGACCAGGGGCGTCAGCACCCAGCCCGGGCAGATTGCGTTGCAGGTAGTGCCGGCCCCGGCCATCTCGATCGCCGTCACCTTGGTCATGCCGACCACGCCGTGCTTGGCGGCGACATATGCAACCTTTTGGCCGCTCGCGACCAGGCCGTGCGCCGAGGCAATGTTGATGATCCGGCCCCAGCCGCGCGCGCGCATGCCGGGGATCGCCGCCTTGGTGGCGTGGAAGACGGCGGAGAGATTGACGGCGATCACCTTGTCCCACTGGTCGTCGGGGAAGGTCTCGATCGGCGAGACGAACTGGATGCCGGCGTTGTTGACGAGGATATCGACGCTGCCGAGTTGTGCGGCGGCGGCCGTCACCATGGCGGCAATCTCGGCGGGGACCGCCATGTCGGCCGGCACGTAGATGGCGAGGACGCCGAAATCGGCGGCGATCGACGCGCGCAGGGCCTCAATGGCGGCCGCGTCGCCGAAGCCGCTCATCGCGATGTCGGCGCCTTCGGCTGCGAGAGCGCGGGCGATACCGAGGCCGATTCCGCTGGTCGAACCGGTGACCAGGGCCACTTTGCCTTTGAGGGCCATATTCATTCTCCTTGTCATGTCACGCCGTTCCTAACCCGGCGGCAGGCCGCGCGAAACCGGGGTGGCGCAATTTCGCCGCTTTGCGGCAATAGAGGGACGATATCAGGTTTCGATTCCATCCGCCGGTCAATTAGGCGCATAAACCCGTATGGCCCTGCCGTCCGCCCTGCTGCCGCTTCGCCATCCCCTGTTCCGCATGCTGTGGTCGGCGAACGTTGTCGTGTCGCTCGGTGTCTGGATGCAGAACACCGGGGCCGGCTGGCTGATGACCACGCTGAACCCCGACCCGCTGATCGTCAGCATGGTGCAGGCGGCGACGATTCTGCCGATCTTTCTGCTGGCGCTGCCGGCCGGGGCGATCGCCGACATTATTGATCGGCGGCTGTTCATCCTGGCGACCCAGGCCTGGATGCTGCTCGCCGCCGGGCTGCTGGCCGTGCTTACATATGCCGGCGGGATGACGTCCTGGGGCTTGCTGATGCTCACTTTCGCCATCGGCATCGGCACGGCGATGAATGCGCCGGCCTGGGGCAGCGTGATGGCGGAATCGGTGCCGCGGCAGGATCTGGCGCAGGCGATCGCGCTGAATGGTGTGGGCTTCAACCTTGCCCGTGCGGTCGGCCCGGCGCTGGCGGGATTCCTGGTGTTGCTCGGAGGGCCGGAGACGGCGTTTGCGCTGAATGCGGTGTCCTATCTCGCCATCGTCGGCGTGTTGCTCTCCTGGCATCGCCGCCATCGGCCGAGCAAACTGCCCCGCGAGCATTTCCTCAGTGCGATGCGGGTTGGCGTGCGGTTCGTGCGCTACACGCCGGTGATGCGGGCGGCGATGCTGCGGTCCGTCTGTTTCTACGGGCCGGCCTCGGCGCCCTGGGCGCTGCTGCCGTTGATTGTGCACGATAATCTGCATATGGGCGCCGGGACCTTCGGCGCTTTGCTCGGGCTGATGGGGGTGGGCGGTGTCACCTCCGGGCTCGTGCTGCCGCAGATGCGGGCGCGGCTTTCGCGGGGCGGCATCGTGATGGCCTCGATGGCGAGCTCAGGCGTCGGCATGTTGGTGCTGGCGCTCGCCCCGCATTGGAGCTTCGCGGCGGTGGCGATGCTGCTGTTCGGCGTCGGGTGGGTGGCGGCCTCTTCGGTGATTCAGGGCGCGGCGCAGTTGTCCGCGCCGCCTTGGGTGCGTTCGCGGGCGCTGGCGACCTATCAGCTCGCCTCCAACGGCGCGATGGTGACCGGCACGTTCTTCTGGGGCTGGCTTGGCCGCTCGATCGGGCTCACCTGGGTGCTGCTGGTGGCGACCGGGGCCTTCGTCATCCTTTGCTTCCTGGCCCGCAACGCCAGCCTCGACCAGGTTACGCCGCCGCGCGAGGCGCTGGTGCCGGCACCGCCGGCGCCCGAAGCGGTGGCGCCGGAATTGGCCGCGGTGGTGGCCGAGGCGCGGGACCGGATTCTCGAATGGCAGAAATATCGCATCAACCCGGATGACCGGGACGCTTTCCTCGCCGCCATGGTGGAGGTGCGCGATGCGCGGGGCCGCGCCGGGGCGGCGAATTGGCAGCTTTACGAGGACCTCGCCCACCCCGAGGGCTGGATCGAGATATGGTCGGTGGAGAACTGGACCGACCATCTCCGCGAGGCCAGCCGGACCGGCGAGGCCGACCGCGTGGCCCTCGCCCGCGCCCAGGCGCTGCATCGCGGTGAGCCGATTCCGCCGGCCCGCTATATCGCCGTGCCGCCGCATCGCCTGCCCGACGCGGCGCGTTGATCCTTCGTCACCCTTGAATCGGCATCGCTGCCGTGGCTAGAGTGGCCGGGCAGACTGGAACACACCATGAACGACGATCTCTTTGGCTCCCCAAAATCCGACTCTGGGAAACCCGGCAAGCCCGGCACTCGCCCCGCCGCTGCGCCCGCGGCGGCCGCGCGACCGGAGGCGGCGCGCGATGATGCCTATTCCGCCAAGGACATCGAGGTTCTCGAGGGGCTGGAGCCGGTGCGCCGGCGGCCTGGCATGTATATCGGCGGCACCGACGAGAACGCGCTGCACCATCTGGCCGCAGAAATTCTCGACAATGCGATGGACGAGGCGGTGGCCGGCCATGCCTCCTTCATCGATGTTGCCGTCGAGCAGGGCAACTTCATCAGCGTGCGCGACAACGGGCGCGGCATTCCGGTCGATCCGCATCCGAAGTTCAAGCATTTGAGCGCGCTGGAGGTGATCCTCACCACGCTGCATTCCGGCGGCAAGTTCAGTGGCAAGGTGTACGAGACTTCGGGCGGGTTGCACGGCGTCGGCTCGTCGGTGGTGAACGCGCTGGCGGAGCGGCTGGATGTGGAAGTGGCGCGCGATCGGGTGCTGTGGAAGCAATCCTACGCGCGCGGCAAGCCGTTGGGGCCGCTGGTGAATGCGGGGCCGGTGCAGAATCGGCGCGGCACCACCATGCGCTTCAAGCCGGACCCGGAGATTTTCGGCGGCCTGCAATTCAGCCCGGCCCGGCTGTACCGGCTGTGCCGTTCCAAGGCGTATCTGTTTCGCGGGGTGGAGATCCGCTGGTCCTGCGATCCGGCGCTGCTGAAGCCCGGCAAGGATGAGGCGCCCGCCGAGGCGGTGCTGCATTTTCCGGGTGGGCTGCGCGACAGTCTGGAGGCGGATATCGAGGGCAGCGCCACGGTGGCGCCGATCTGGTCGGGCGAGGCGAGCCTGCCGCCGGGGCCGGATGGCAAGGCCGCCGGGCGCGCCGAGTGGGCGCTGGCGTGGGTGGAGCAGGGCGAAGGGTTCCTGCACTCCTACTGCAACACCGTGCCGACCGCGCAGGGCGGCACCCATGAGGCCGGATTCCGCGCGGCGCTGCTGAAGGGGCTGCGGGCCTGGGGCGAGCAGCGCAATAATCGCCGCGCCGCGCAGATCGTCGCCGATGACGTGGCGGTGGCGCTGTGCGCCAAGCTCTCCGCCTTCATTCGCGATCCGCAATTCCAGGGCCAGACCAAGGAGAAGCTGACCTCGCCCGAGGCGACGCGCCTGGTGGAAACCGCGATGCGCGACCGGTTTGACCATTTCATGGCGGGGGACCCGACCCAGGCGGATAATCTGCTGTCCTTTGTGATCGAGCGCGCGGAAGACCGTATCCGGCGCAAGGAGTTGAAGGACACGCCGCGTAAATCCGCCACGCGGCGCCTGCGGCTGCCGGGCAAGCTCGCCGATTGCTCATCGGAGGATACCGCGCGCACCGAGTTGTTCCTGGTGGAGGGCGACAGCGCCGGGGGCTCGGCCAAGCAGGCGCGCGACCGGGCGACCCAGGCGATTCTGCCGTTGCGCGGCAAAATCCTCAACGTCGCCTCGGCCTCGGCCGAGAAGCTGCGGCAGAACCAGGAGTTGAAGGACCTCATCGAGGCGCTGGGTTGCGGGGTGGGCGAGCGGTTCGACCGCACCCGGCTGCGCTATGGCCGGGTGATCATCATGACGGACGCCGACGTGGACGGCGCCCATATCGCCTCACTGTTGATGACGTTCTTCTACCGCGAACTGCCCGAGCTGATCCGCCACGGGCATTTGTTTCTGGCGCAGCCGCCGCTGTATCGGCTGACACAGGGGGCGAAATCGGTCTATGCGATGGATGACGCGGACCGCGAGCGGAAGGTGAAGCAGTTCAAATCGAGCGCGAAGATCGAGGTCAGCCGCTTCAAGGGGTTGGGCGAAATGCCGCCCTCGGCGTTGAAGGAGACCACGATGGATGCCGCGAAGCGCACGCTGCTCAAGGTGGTGGCGCTGCCGGAGGAACGGGCGCGGACCAATGATCTGGTGGAAAGCCTGATGGGACGGCGGCCGGAATTGCGGTTCGCGTTTATTCAGGAGCACGCCAGGGATGTGATTGATCTGGATGTGTGAGGGGACAGAGCGCTCCGCAATCCCTCTGCTACCGATCAGCTATCACTTCATAGCGCGGTGCCCGAACATGTAGCCGAACAGGCCGGAAATCAGCGGCAGGACGAATTTGAAGGTGAAGTCGTCAAGATGCTTCAGCAGCCCAACCAGCATCTCCTTGCGTTCGGCAGTACAAACCGATGAGGCGTCGGGCCCGGTAGGGCACGGGCCGAACATCCAGATAGCGCCAACAACGAAGATGAGGCAAATCAGCGCCATTCCGAGCAGCGCAGCAGTCGCCCAAGCTGCCACCCAATCGCGGAACCACTCGCGACGCGGCCATTCGTCCACTTTCGGCGCCTCGGGTTTGCTCCGAACCAATGGCTCCGGCTTGCCAAGCGGGGCATCTTCGGGTCGCACAACCTCACGCCGCTTCCGCCGCCCAGCTCCTGCCTCCGGCGCGTCGGACATGGCGAGTTCCTATGTTGGCGTTCTCGGTGTTGCCAGCGGGACGTTGTCGAGTGACATCTGGCTCAGCTGGTAATCGACCTCCTCGCCATCGGCGCTGCCGGCGAGAATTGAGCGGCCCTGGCGCCGCTGCTGCACCGCCCAGTTGTAGGTGGTGAGGGCTTCCCTAACGATATCAGTGAGTTTCAGGTCCTGCCCGAGGTCCTTTTGCAACTTCTCGACAAATGCATCATCGATTCTGACGCGCAATTCCATCAGTTCAGCCTCGCCCTGGGATCGTTGATACGCGAGGAAATCAGCCGCGCAGTGGCAATTTATACCAATGCTCCCTGATCAGAACCCATGCGCCCAATCGCGCAGTCCGATGGACATGATGCGCCACGGTTGGGCTT
>CAIPLM010000151.1 GCA_903865895.1 uncultured Rhodospirillales bacterium
CCTCGCCGCCGGCCGGGCCGGCCGGCCGATCGCGGTGGCCGGCTTTGGCGAGGCGCCGGAAGGCGACCCCGCCGCACAATCCCGCGCCCTGCCGCTGGCCTGGGAGCGCGCCGGCGCCATCGCCCGCGCCCTGCAGGCCGCCGGCGTGCCGGAAGCCGCGCTCACCGTCACCGCCAATGCCGCCGGCCGCGGCGGCGCTGCCCGGCTTGCCGAATAGCCTCGCCTTGCCCAATAGCCCCGCCTTGCCCAATAGACACGACTTAGCCAGTTTGCCCCCCGGATTTCTCATCGCCTCTTGCCAACGGACCGACCCATGAAACGCCCGAAGCCAGCCTCCCTCCGCCAGCCCAGCCAGCGAGACGTGGCATGACCCGCCCGCTCTCCATCGGCATCGCCGGCCTCGGCACCGTCGGCGCCGGGGTGGTCACCCTGCTGCGCCAGAACGCCGACATCATCGCCGCCCGCGCCGGCCGCCCCATCGCCGTCACCGCCGTCTCGGCACGGGACCGTGGGCGCGATCGCGGCATCTCGCTGGCCGGGCTGCGCTGGTATGACGATCCCGTCGCCCTCGCCGGGGATGCCGGAGTGGACGTCATCGTCGAGGTGATGGGCGGCTCGGAAGGCCCGGCCAAGGCGCTGGTGGAGGCAGCCATCGCCGCCGGCAAGCCGGTGGTCACCGCCAACAAGGCTCTGCTCGCCGTCCACGGCGCCGACCTCGCCGCCCGCGCCGAGGCGGCCGGTGTGCCGCTCGCCTTCGAGGCCGCGGTGGCCGGCGGCATCCCCGCCATCAAGGCCGTCCGCGAGGGCCTGGCCGCCAACCGCATCACCCGCGTCGCCGGCATCCTCAACGGCACCTGCAACTATATCCTCACCGTCATGCGCGAGCGCGGCCGCGAATTCGCTGACGTGCTGGCCGACGCCCAGAAGCTCGGCTATGCTGAGGCCGACCCGTCCTTCGACGTCGATGGCATTGACGCCGCGCACAAGCTCGCTATCCTCGCCGCGCTGGCCTTCGGCCGCCCGGTCGCCTTCGGGGATATGCATGTCGAGGGGATCCGCAACATCTCCGCGCTCGACATCGCCTTCGCCGGCGAGCTCGGCTACCGCATCAAGCTGCTCGGCATCGCCACCCGCAGCGAGGCCGGCGTCGATGCCCGCGTGCACCCCTGCATGGTCCCGCAATCCGCCCCCATCGCCCGCGTGGACGGTGTCTTCAACGCTGTTGTCGCCGAGGGTGACTTCGTCGGCCGCGTGATGCTGGAAGGCCGCGGCGCCGGCGCCGGACCGACCGCGAGCGCGGTGGCCGCCGACCTCATCGACATCGCCCGCGGCCGCCACACGCCCGTCTGGGGCGTCGGCGCCGATGCGTTGTCGCAAGCCCCCTCCGTGCCGATGTCCGCCCATAGCGGCGCCTATTACCTCCGCCTGATGGTGGTCGACCGCCCCGGCGTGATCGCCGACGTCACCGCCGTGCTGCGCGATGTCGGCGTGTCGCTCGAATCCATGCTCCAGCGCGGCCGCAGCCCCGGCGAGGCCGTGCCGGTGGTGCTCGTCACCCATGAGACCGGGGAGGCGGCGATGCGCACGGCGCTCTCCCGCATCGCGGCGCTCGACGCCGTGATGGAAGAACCCGCGCTCATCCGCATCGAAGCCGCCTGAGGGAGGATATAATATGGCACTCATTGAAATGGTCACCGACCGCAATCTCGCGCTCGAACTGGTGCGCGTCACCGAGGCGGCCGCACTCGCCGCCAGCCACTGGATGGGCCTCGGCAAGAAGAACGAGGCCGACGGCGCCGCGGTCACCGCGATGCGCAAGGCCTTCGACACCGTGGCGATCTCCGGCACCGTGGTGATCGGCGAAGGCGAGATGGACGAGGCGCCGATGCTCTATATCGGCGAGCGCGTCGGCGCCGGCGGCCCGGCGATGGACATCGCGGTCGATCCGCTCGAAGGCACCACCCTCACCGCCAAGGGCGGCCCCAACGCCATGGCCGTCGTTGCGCTCGCCGAGCACGGCAACTTCCTCCACGCGCCCGACATTTACATGCAGAAGATCGCCGTCGGCGGCGGCCTGCCGGATGGCGTGGTGGATATCGACGCCCCGGTCGGCGAGAACCTGCGCAACCTCGCGCGCGCCAAGAAATGCGACGTCTCTGACCTCGTCGCCTGCATCCTTGATCGCGACCGCCATAAGGAGCTGATCGCCAAGACCCGCGAGGCCGGCGCCCGCATCATGCTGCTCTCCGATGGCGACGTCGCCGGCGTGATCGGCACCGCCCAGGCCAATTCCGAGATCGACATCTACATGGGCTCGGGCGGCGCGCCGGAAGGCGTGCTGGCGGCGGCCGCGCTGCGCTGCATCGGCGGCCAGATGCAGGGCCGCCTGATGTTCGAGGATGACAGCCAGATCCAGCGCGCCCGCGACATGGGCCTGCTTGACCCGCACCGCTCCTTCAAGTGCGAGGAAATGGCTAGGGGTGACGTGATGTTCGCCGCCACCGGCGTCACCACCGGCGCCACCCTGCGCGGCGTGCACCGCTACGGCCACGGCGCCACCACGCACTCCGTGGTGATGCGCTCGAAGTCCGGCACCGTCCGCTACATCGAGGCGCACCACAACTTCACCACCAAGACCTGGGTCGATCGCTGAGGTGATGGACGACGCCACGCCGTCCGAAGGGGGCGCGTCCCCCGCCCTCGGCGTGGCGCGCAGCCTCGGCGGACGGCGCTGGATCTGGCGCGCGCCGCCGGGGCTGACCCTGGAGCGCACCGGCATGGGCATCGCCCAGCGCCTCGGCGTGCCCGAGATCGTCGGCCGCCTGCTCGCCGGCCGCGGCATCGCGAGTGACGCCGCCGCCGGTGACTTCCTGGAGCCGACCCTGCGGGCCCTGATGCCCGACCCCGACGTGCTCACCGACATGCCGGCCGCAGCCGCCCGCCTCGCCGACGCCGTGCAGCGCGGCGAGACGGTCGCGGTGTTCGGCGACTACGACGTGGACGGCGCCTGCAGCGGCGCCCTGATGGCGAGCTTCCTGCGCGGCCTCGGCTGCGACACCATCTCCTACGTGCCGGACCGCCTCGCCGAGGGCTACGGCCCCAACGCCAACGCGCTGCGCGCCCTGGTCGCCCGCGGCGCCACCCTCATCGTCTGCGTCGATTGCGGCACCGCCGCGGCGGACGCCCTGGCCGCCGTAGAGGGACAGGCTGACGTGGTGGTGCTGGACCATCACAAGGCCGAAGGCCCGCCCCCCGCCGTGGCCGCCACCGTCAACCCCAACCGGCTCGACGACACCTCCGGCCTCGGCAATCTCTGCGCCGCCGCTATCGCCTTCATCACCACGGTTGCCACCCAGCGCGTGCTGCGCGGCCGCGGCTTCTTCGCCCGCATGAGCGAGCCCGATCTGCGCGAACAGCTCGACCTCGTGGCCCTCGCCACCGTCTGCGACGTGATGCCGCTCGCCGGCCTCAACCGCGCCTTCGTCACCCAGGGCCTGAAGGTGATGGCCCGCCGCCAGCGCGCCGGCATCGCCGCCCTGCTCGAGGTCGCCGGGGTGAAGGAGCGCCCCTCGGCGATGACCCTCGGCTTCGCTTTGGGCCCACGTATCAACGCCGCCGGACGCATCAGCGAATCCGATCTCGGCCTGCGCCTGCTGCTCTGCGATGACGAAATCGATGCCCGCGGCCTCGCCGCCACGCTCGACTCGGTGAACCGCCAACGCCAGGCCGTCGAAGCCGGCATGCTCGACCAGGCGCTGGAAGCGGCCGACGCGCAGCTCCAGGCCGGCCACGCCGCCGTGCTGGTGCATGGCGCGCAATGGCACCCCGGCGTGGTCGGCATCGTCGCAGGGCGCATCAAGGAGCGCTTCAACCGCCCTGCGTGCGTCGCCGGCGTCGCCGACGGCATCGCCAAGGGCTCCGGCCGCTCGGTCGCCGGTCTCGATCTCGGCGCCGTGGTCATCGCCGCCCGCCAGCACGGCATCCTCAACACCGGCGGCGGCCACGCGATGGCCGCGGGATTTTCGCTCTCCGAATCGCGACTCGCCGATTTCCATGCCTTCCTCGACGAACGCCTCGCCGCCGCCCGCCTGCTTCCCTCGGCGGCCGACCTCGCGGTAGAGGGCACACTCGCCATCGCCGGCTGCACCACCGAGCTCGCCCAGCAAATCACCCGCCTCGCCCCCTTCGGCAACGGCAATGACGAGCCGGTGATGTTGCTCCCCCGCGTCCGCGTGGTCCGCGCCGACCGCGTCGGCAAAGAAGCAGCCACCGTCAGGGTCTATCTGGAAGGCGAGGGCGGCGGCCCGCGCCTCAAAGCGGTGATGTTCCGCGCCCGTGACGGCGCCGTGGCCGAAGCCCTGATGTCCCGCGACGGCACCATCCTCCACCTCGCCGGCCATCTCCGCGCCGAAGAATGGAACGGCAGCACCACCCCAAGCTTCATCATCACCGACGCAGCCCGGGCCTGACACCGCCCCCCTTGACCCCCCGCCCGCGCTCCGCTACCCAGCGCGCCTGCCTCGCTGTCCCGTTCGTCTAGAGGCCTAGGACACCGCCCTTTCACGGCGGTAACACGAGTTCGAATCTCGTACGGGATACCAAGCGATTTCAATGGATCAGAGGAAAATTGAACCGGCGTTTTCCCCGTATGGGGAGAATGGTGGTGAGAATCGCATTATCTGGGGTCGAGCGGCC
>CAIPLM010000152.1 GCA_903865895.1 uncultured Rhodospirillales bacterium
CGATGCACCTCATGCAGGTCGGCATAGCCGCCGGAGGCGAAGGCGCGCAGCAGATTCAGCGTGCCGGCGGACTGGAAATAGCCGAACTCCATGCGGCTGGGGTCGGGGATGCGGGCTTCCGGGGTGAACTCGGGGCCGTTGACGATATCGCCACGATAGGAGGGCAGGCTCACATCGCCCTGCTTTTCCATGTCCGACGAGCGCGGCTTGGCGAATTGGCCGGCCATGCGGCCGATCTTCACTACCGGCATCGAGGCGCCGAACGTGAGCACAACCGCCATCTGTAGCAGCACGCGGAACGTGTCGCGGATGATGTTGGCGGTGAAATCCTGGAAGCTCTCGGCGCAGTCGCCGCCCTGCAGGACGATCGCCTTGCCATCGGCCACTTGCGCCAGGGCTGCCTTCAGCCGCCGCGCCTCGCCGGCAAACACCAGCGGCGGATAGGCCCGGAGTTTCCCCTCCATTGCGGCAAGCTTGGCGGCATCCGGATAGGTCGGCTGCTGCTTGGCTTCGTGGCTGCGCCATGAATCGAGGGACCAGGTGGTGGCCATGCATTTCGCTCCAAATTCTTCGGACTCTCCCCGCACATCGCTACCCGGGCGGCCCGCCGGCCGCACTATTCGCCGAAATTCCGCCGCTTGGCTACTGCGGCGCACGCAACCAGGGATTGAGCGGGGCGGGTTTCTGCCTCCGGTGCGGCTGGCCGGTCTTGACGGGGCGGGGGGGATGGGCCATCTGCCCGAATCAGGACTGGCAGGGTCCGATTAGGATCAGGATGGCATGCTCAGGCTTTCGAAGCTGACAGATTATGCGGTGGTGGTGCTGATCCGGCTGGGGGATTGTATCCGCGCCGGCGAGGATTGCGTGCAGACCTCGCCGGGTATCGCTTCGGCCACCGGCGTGCCGGAACCGACGGTGGCGAAGGTGCTGAAGGCGCTCGCCACCGCCTCGCTCGTCACCTCCCAGCGCGGCGCCCGCGGTGGCTACCGTCTGTCGCGCCCCTTGGATGAGGTGACGGTGGCCGATGTGATCGGCGCGATCGACGGCCCGATCGCGTTGACCGCCTGCGTGGATGGTGGTGGCGGCGGCTGCGACGTCGGGAACATCTGCGCGGTCAAGGGCCGGTGGGACCTGGTGAACGACGCCATCCGCCTGGCGTTGACGGAGATATCTTTGGCGGACATGCGGGCGGCTTCGGTGCCACTCGCATTCCGCGTGCCGGCGCCGATCAGCGCGTCGGCCGCCGAGTAGGAGAACAGCATGCCCGCCGTCACTGAGACGCTGGATACGGTCGCCGCGGTCACCGAGGGTGGCTATAAGTGGGGTTTCTCCACTGATATCGAAATGGATATGGCGCCGAAGGGGCTGAACGAGGACATCGTTCGCCTGATTTCGGAGCGCAAGGCCGAGCCCGCGTGGCTGCTGGAGTGGCGCCTGAAGGCCTTCGCGGCGTGGCTGAAGATGGAGGAGCCCGACTGGGCGAAGGTCCATCACCCGCCGATCGACTACCAGGACCTGCACTACTACGCGGCGCCGAAGAAGAAGCCCGGCCCGAAGAGCCTCGACGAGGTCGATCCCGAGCTGCTCGCGATGTACGAGAAGCTCGGCATCCCCTTGAAGGAGCGCGCCATCCTCGCCGGCGTCGAGCCCGAGGAGGGTGAGCGGCCGCCGGTGGCGGTCGATGCGGTGTTCGACAGTGTCTCGGTGGCGACCACTTTCCGCGCCACGCTGGCGAAGTCCGGCGTGATTTTCTGCCCGATCAGCGAGGCGGTGCATTCGCATCCCGAGCTGGTGAAGCAGTATCTCGGCAGCGTGGTGCCGGCCGGCGACAACTACTTTGCCGCACTCAATTCGGCGGTGTTTTCCGATGGGTCCTTCGTGTTCATCCCCAAGGGGGTGCGCTGCCCGATGGAGTTGTCCACCTATTTCCGCATCAACGCGCGCAACACCGGCCAGTTCGAGCGCACGCTGATCGTGGTGGAGGATGGCGGGCACGTCTCCTACCTCGAGGGTTGCACCGCGCCGCAGCGTGACGAGAACCAGCTGCACGCCGCCGTGGTGGAACTCGTCGCGATGACGGATGCCACCATCAAGTATTCGACGGTGCAGAACTGGTACCCCGGCGATGCCGACGGCAAGGGTGGCATCTACAACTTCGTCACCAAGCGGGGCGCCTGCCGTGGGGCGCGGAGCAAGATCTCCTGGACCCAGGTGGAAACCGGCTCGGCGATCACCTGGAAATACCCGTCCTGCATTCTGCAGGGCGATGACAGCGTGGGCGAGTTCTACTCGGTGGCGGTCACCACCAACCGCCAGCAGGCCGATACCGGCACCAAGATGATCCATATCGGCAAGCGCACCAAGAGCACCATCGTCTCCAAGGGCATCAGCGCCGGGCGCAGCGACAACACGTATCGCGGCCTGGTGCGGATCATGAAGGGCGCCGATGGCGCCAGGAACTTCACCCAGTGCGACTCGCTGCTGATCGGTGATCAGTGCGGCGCCCACACGGTGCCGTACATCGAAAGCCGCAACCCGACGGCCAAGACCGAGCACGAGGCGACGACCTCGAAGATCGCCGATGACCAGCTCTTCTACTGCCGCCAACGCGGCCTGAGCCAGGAAGACGCCGTCGGCCTCATCGTCAACGGCTTCTGCAAAGACGTTCTTAAGGAGCTCCCCATGGAATTCGCAGTCGAAGCCCAAAAGCTGCTCGCTGTGAGCCTAGAAGGCTCAGTCGGATAAAAGTTTTTTGGTTCTTTTTTTCAAAAAAGAACCTCTTGCTTACTTGCTAAAGGACTATTTCATGCTCGAGATCAAAGCCCTCCGCGCCGGCATCGAAGACAAGGAGATCCTACGGGGGATCGACCTGGTGGTGCCCACCGGCGAGGTTCACGCCATCATGGGCCCCAACGGATCGGGCAAATCGACCCTGTCCTACGTGCTCTCGGGCCGCGAGGGCTACGAGGTGACCGGCGGCAGCGCGACGTTCGATGGGCATGAATTGCTGGAGATGGAGCCCGAGGAGCGGGCGGCGGCGGGGGTGTTCCTGGCCTTCCAGTATCCGGTGGAACTCCCGGGCGTGAACAACGCCAATTTCCTGCGCACCGCGCTCAACGCCCAGCGCCGCGCCCGCGGCGAGGCGGAACTGGATGCCGTGCAGTTCCTCAAGATGGCGCGCGCCGAGATCAAGCGGCTCTCGATGGCCGACGACATGCTGAAGCGCAACGTCAATGTCGGGTTTTCCGGCGGCGAGAAAAAGCGCAACGAGGTGCTGCAGATGGCGATCCTGCGGCCGAAGCTCGCCATTCTCGACGAGACCGATAGCGGGCTCGACATCGACGCGCTGAAGATCGTCGCTGACGGGGTGAACGCGCTGCGCGGCCCGGATTTCTCGGCCGTGGTGATCACCCACTACCAGCGCCTGCTCGACCATATCGTGCCCGACCGGGTGCATGTGCTGGCCAATGGCCGCATCATCCGCTCCGGCGGGCCGGAGCTGGCGCTGGAGCTGGAGGCGCAGGGCTACGCCGCCGTGGTGGCGGAGGCGGCGTGAACGCTGTGTCGCAAACATCGTTGCAGGCGTCCGCGGCGTCTTTCCGTGCGCGCTATGAGGGGCTGAAGGAGCGGCTGGGCGGCGACAGCATCCAGCGCGCCGAGGCGGCGGATGCCTTCGCGCATCAGGGGCTGCCGGGCCCGCGCGAGGAGGCCTGGCACTATACCGCGCTGCGGCCGCTCACCGAAGTGGCGTTCCACGAGCCGGTGGTGCTGCTCTCCGATTGTGCCGCCGCGTTGGCAGCGCTCCCCGACCTCGGCATGCCGCGCCTGGTGTTCGTTGATGGCCGTTTCCGCGCCGATCTCTCCGATGCGGTGACCGGCGCTACGCTGCGCACGGGCGCGCCGGCGTTTGGCCCGTCGGTGGCGCTGGGCGAAAAGATGGTCGCGCTCAACGCGATGCTGGCGGAGGATGGTGCGGCGATCACCGTGGCGCCCGGCGTCGATGCCGGTGCGGTGATGCTGGTGAGCCTCGGGTCGGACGCGCATGGCGTGCCGGTCTCCTTCCATCCGCGCCACTCCGTGGTGCTGGGGGCGGGCGCGCGGCTCACGCTGGTAGAGGTCAACGGCGGCACGGGCGTCTATTTCAACAACCCAGTGCTGGTGGCGGAGGTGGCCGAGGACGCGACGCTGACGCATCTGCGCATCCAGCAGGAAGCCGCCGGCGCCTTCCATATCTCCACCGTGCTGGCCGATGTGCAGGCGCGCGGCACCTATGACAGTTTCACCCTCGCCCTCGGCGGCCGGCTCTCCCGCGTGGAGGTGCATGCGGCGCTGCTGGGCGAGAAGGCGATGGCGCATCTCAATGCCGCGCAGTTGCTGGGCGGCGTGCAGCACAGCGACTTCACGACGATCGTGCGGCATGACGCGCCGGCGACCGCGAGCCGCCAGACCGTGAAGAACGTGCTGACCGGCCGCTCCAAGGGCGTGTTCCAGGGCAAGATCGAGGTCGCCCGCGTCGCGCAGAAGACCGATGGCTACCAGATGAACCAGACGCTACTGCTCTCCGGCGATGCCGAGATCGACAGCAAGCCGCAGCTCGAAATCTACGCCGACGACGTGAAGTGCAGCCATGGCGCGACCGTGGGTGAGCTGGATGCCGATCAGCTGTTCTACCTGCGCAGCCGCGGCGTGCCTGAGGCGCAGGCGCGCAATATCCTCGTGCGTGCCTTCCTCTCCGAAGCGCTCGACCCAATTGAACATGAAGGCGCGCGGGCGGCGATGGAGGCGGCGATCGCCGCGTGGTGGGAGCGCCAGGCATGAGCCAGTTCGACGTCACGTCCATCCGGGCGCAGTTCCCCATCCTCGGCCAGACCGTGCGCGGCAAGGACCTCGTGTTTCTCGACAGCGCGGCCTCCGCCCAGAAGCCGCGCGCGGTAATCGACGCCATGGTCGGCGCCATGGAGACCCAGTACGCGAACATCCATCGCGGCCTGCACTGGATGAGCGAGCGCACCACCGAGGCCTATGAGGCGGCGCGCGATGCCGCCGCCCGGCTGCTCAATGCGGGGGACCGCCACGAGATCGTCTTCGTGCGCAACTCCACCGAGGGCATCAACCTCGTCGCCCACTCCTATGGCCGCGGCGTGCTGAAGCCTGGCCAGGCCGTGGTGATCTCGGCGATGGAGCATCACTCCAACATCGTGCCCTGGCAGATGCTGCGCGACGCGCACGGCACCGAACTGCGGGTGGCGCCGATCACCGACGCCGGCGAACTCGACATGGCGGCCTACGAGGCGCTGTTCGCGGACGGGAAGGTGGGGCTGGTGGCGATCACCCACATGTCCAACGTGCTCGGCTCCTATACGCCGGCGGAGCGGATCGTGCAGATCGCCCACGCGCATGGTGCGAAAGTGCTGCTCGATGGCTCGCAGGCGGTGGTGCACCGCAAGGTGGACGTGCGGGCGCTCGATGCCGATTTCTACGTCTTCACCGGCCACAAGCTCTACGGCCCCACCGGCATTGGCGTGCTCTACGGGAAGGCCGCGCTGCTGGAGGCGATGCCGCCCTGGATGGGCGGCGGGGATATGATCTCCTCGGTCACCTACGAGACATCCACCTGGGCGCGGGTGCCGCATAAGTTCGAGGCCGGCACCCCCGCCATAATCGAGGGCATCGGCCTGGAGGCGGCGATACGCTGGGTGGAGGCGATCGGCTATGACGCGATCGCGGCCCACGAAGCCGAGCTCACCGAACACGCGCTGGCCCGCATGTCCGCCGTCGATGGGCTGACCATCATCGGCCGGGCGCAGGATCGCGGCGGGGTGGTGAGCTTCACCCTCGATCGCGCCCATGCGCATGACATCGCGACCCTGCTGGATCGCGCCGGCATCGCGGTGCGGGCGGGGCATCACTGTGCCGAGCCGCTGATGCGCCGGCTCGGGCTTGAATCCACCGCGCGGGCGAGCTTCGGCATCTATACGACGGCCGAGGAAATCGACGTGCTGGCGGATACGCTGACCAAGGTGCGGGAGTTCTTCAAATAATGTTCGAAGACGTCCGCGACCTCTACAACGCCACCATCCTCGAGCGGGGCCGCCGCCCGCGCCACATGCGCCGGCTGGAGGCGTTCGACGCCACCGCCAAGGGCGACAACCCGATGTGCGGCGACCGCGTGCAGGTATGGGTGAAATTCGCCGAGGACCGCTCCATCGCCGCCACCGGCTTCGATGCGCGGGGCTGCGAAATCAGCAAGGCCGCCGCCGACCTGATGGTAGAGGCGGTGGCGGGCAAGACGGCCGACGACACCAAGGCGATGTTCGCGGCTTTTCGTACATTGGCACAGACCGGGGCTTGTGAAGACTGCGCGGAGGCATTGGCGCCGATGCAGCCGCTCGCCGCCGTGCACGAGTACCCCTCGCGGGTGAAATGCGCCACGCTGCCGTGGCACGCACTGATCGCCGCACTTGATGGACAGGGAGCCAGCACCAGTGAGTGAGGATGGCACGAACGAAACCGCGCGGCATATCGGCACCTGGTCGCCGGATGGGGCGAGCGAGGGAAAGCCCTCCGAGGAGGCGCTGATCGCCGCCTGCGCCTCGGTGTATGACCCGGAAATCCCGGTGAACATCTACGAGCTTGGCCTGATCTACACGATCGACATCAACGATGCCGGCGAGGTCAAGGTCGAGATGACGCTCACCGCGCCGGCCTGCCCGAGCGCCCAGGAACTGCCGGAGCAGGTGCGTGATGCCATTCTCGCCGTGCCTGGCGTGGCCACCTGCGACGTCGAGGTGGTTTGGGATCCGCCGTGGGACCAGTCGCGGATGACCGAAGATGCGCGTCTCGCGCTCAATATGTTCTGAACACGGGAACGGGGAACACCATGTCGACCACCACCACGACCGTCCGACCGCGCCGCCCCCTGCCGCCGCTGATGGCGCTCACCGATGCCGCCGCCGAGCGCCTGCGCAGCCTCTACAGTGCCGGCCAGGAAGGCATGCTGCTGCGCATCTCCGTCAACACCAAGGGCTGCTCCGGCCTCGCCTATGACATGAGCTGGACCGATGCGCCCGGCCCGGGCGACGAGAGCGTCGCCGACAAGGGCGTCACCGTGCTGGTGGACCGCAAGGCGAGCCTGTTCCTCATCGGCACCATCATGGATTATGAGGTGAAGGACTTGTCTTCCGGCTTCACATTCGTAAATCCTAACGAGAAGGGGCGCTGCGGCTGTGGGGAGAGCTTCCACGTCTGACACCGCCTGAACGGGAGCGACTGCGATGTCCGAGCTAGACTGCGGCGTGCGTAGCGTCTTCGTGGCCGAGGCCGTGGGGGTGTGGGACTCCATTTTACGCGAGGCCTCCACCGCCGTCCTGCGGGACCGGCTGATGAGCCGGGTGGTCGGCGTGCTGGTCACCCCGCATGGCGATCTCGCCGGCGCCATGGCCTGCATGCTCGCCCGCAAGCTGCATGACGACGGGATCGACCGCATGACGCTCGCGGGCCTGATCAGCGATGCCTATGAGGACGAGCCCGATATCGTCGCCGCCACCGCGGCTGACCTGCTGGCGATCCGCGACCGCGACCCCTCCTGCGAGGATCTGTTGACCCCCTTCCTCTACTTCAAGGGCTTTCATGCCTTGCAGGCGCATCGCGTCAGCCATTGGCTGTGGAAGGGCGGCCGCACCCATCTCGCGCGGCACATGCAGAGCCGCATCTCCGAGGTGTTCAACGCCGATTTCCACCCTGCCGCCCGCATCGGCCGCGGCATCATGATCGACCACGGCACCGGCGTGGTGGTCGGCGAGACGGCGGTGATCGAGGATGACGTCTCGATGCTCCACGAGGTCACGCTCGGCGGCACCGGGAAGGCTGGCGGTGACCGCCATCCAAAAGTGCGGCGTGGCGTGCTGATCGGCGCCGGCGCCAAGATCCTCGGCAATATCGAGGTCGGCGAGGGCGCCAAGGTCGGCGCCGGCTCCATCGTGCTGGACGATGTCCCCCCCTTCACCACCGTGGTCGGCATCCCCGCCCGCCCGGTCGGCCGGCTCGGGGCGCTGGCGGCGCTCACCATGGACCAGACCTGGCCGCACGACCGCACCGGCTGAGCGCATCGAGGACACGTCATGACCGAGCCGATGCCTGCCGCCGTGCTGCCCGCTGGCATCCGCGCCCGGATAATCCCCGGCATCAACGGCCTCGACATCCACATGCTGGAAGCCGGCTTCGAGCAGCCCGGCCGCCCCTGCCTGCTGATGCTGCATGGCTTCCCGGAGCTCGCCTTCAGCTGGCGCAAGGTGATGGGCCCGCTCGCGGCCCTCGGCTACCACGTGATCGCCCCCGATCTGCGCGGCTATGGCCGCACCACCGGTTGGCAGAACGGGTATGACGCCGACCTCGGCCCCTTCCGCCTGTTCAACATCATCCGCGACATGCTCGGCCTGCTGCATGCGCTGGGGCGGGACCATGTGGAGGCGGTGATCGGGCATGATTTCGGCTCGCCGGTGGCCGCCTGGTGCGCCTTGGTGCGGCCCGACGTATTCCGTGCGGTGGCGATGATGAGCTCCCCCTTCGCCGGCCCGCCCCGCATCGGCCGCGCCGCGCCCCCGGGCGACGTCCATGCCGACCTCGCGGCGCTGCCGAGGCCCCGCAAGCATTACCAGTGGTACTACTCCACCCCCGCAGCCAACGGCGACATGGTCAACGCGAAGCAGGGGCTGCACGCCTTCCTGCGCGGCTATTACCACCACAAAAGCGCGGATTGGGCAGCCAACAAGCCTTTCCGCCTCGCCGGTTGGACGGCGGAGGAGCTCGCCAAGCTGCCGACCTACTACGTGATGGACCTCGGCGAGGACATGGCCGAGACGGTTGCCCACGAAATGCCCTCCGCCGAGGCGATCGCCGCAAATCGCTGGCTGCCGGAGGCCGATCTCGCGGTCTACGCCGCCGAATACGGCCGCACCAGCTTCCAGGGCGGCCTGCAATGGTATCGCAGCAGCACCACCGGCCGCTTCGCGCGCGAACTTGAGCTCTTCTCCGGCCGGGCGATCGACGTGCCGTCCTGCTTCGTCGCGGGGGCCAGCGACTGGGGCATCCATCAATTCCCCGGCGCGCTGGAAGCCATGCACGGTACTTCCTGCACGCAGCTCCGCTTCGTCGAGCTGATCCCCGGCGCCGGGCACTGGGTGCAGCAGGAACAGCCGGACGCGACGGTGGCCGCCATCAGCCGGTTTCTCGCCAGCGCGAAAGGCTGACGATCCCCAATTCCGGCCGCGGCGCGCCGTCGAGCATGGCGATGTATTCGAGCGAATGCCCGTCCGGATCGTCGAAATAGACGCTGGCCGCCGGCATCCAGCCGAACACGATGGGCTCCGCAATCTCTCGCCCCCCGCCGCCATCGCGCGGGATAACACCGAGCGCCTTCAACCGGCCGGCCGAGGCCTCGACATCCGCCAGCGTGGCGCGAAACGCGATGTGCAGCCGCAGCGCGAGCGGTGCGCTATGGATCGACCACAGACCGAGCATCTGCTGCCCGCGCCCGCCGATCCACAGGAAGGCGGCATGGCGCTCCGGCACGCGGTGCGCCAGCTCCAGCCCGACAACCCCGGTATAGAAATCGATCGAACGATCGAGATCGCGCGAGGTGAGGTGGGACTCGAACAGCCCATCGATGGGGATCGCGGCCATATCGCTACGCGCCGATCATCTCGCGCAGCGTCGCGTTCAGCACATTGGCGCGGAACGGCTTGCGCAGCACTTTCACCGCGATGGCGGTCTCAAGCGAGGCGCCGAACCCGGTGACGAGCAGGCAGGGCATCGCCGGGCGGAGCCGGCGGGCCTGCACCACCAGCTCCTCGCCGGACATGCCGGGCATCGACTGATCGGTCAGCATCGCCGCGAAGGGCTCGCTCCCGGCGAGCAGCTCCAACGCGGCCTCGGCGGAGGCGACCGGCACCGCGGTATAGCCGCCGAGCCCCATCAGCTCGGCGGTGAGCTCGAGCACGTCAGGGTCGTCATCGACAAGCAGCACGCGGATTTCGGCCATCATGCCTCCCGATAAATCAGCAGGATCACGCCAACCAACACGAGGCAGATCGGCCATATCAACCCGGCGACCCTGGAGTCCGGCGGATCCAGCCGCAGTTCCAGCCATCTTGCCCATCCCGCGACGATCCCGGCAAGCGCCAGGGGCGTGTGGGTGAGTTCGATCAGCAATTGCTGCTTCACGTTGGCGATCGCGTGGCTATGCGTGAGCAACGCCGCGCCGCCGATCGCGGTGACCAGGGGGAAAATCAGCGCCCGCGCCGAGCGCCCGCCGCCGGCCCGCACCCGCCACTCGAACACCCCGAAAATCACCGTCAGCAGCACGAAGAAGCGGTGCTGCAACACCTCCGGCTCGCGCAGCGATTCGAAGAAGCCGACCTGCCCGAGCGGCCAGACCTCGGGGTCACTGCGCAGGAACAGGAAGCCGGCGAGGCCGAGAAACACCAGCGGCCAATGCCGCGCCGGGCCGAACCCAGCGCGATGGGCCAAGGCGAGCAGCCCGATCACCGCGACAAACACGCCGGACCAGTGGTGGTTGTATTCCGACCAGGCGATATCCTCGGCGTTGACCGGCGCGATCGTGCCGGAGCCCGGCACGATCGCCGGCGCCGGCTTGGTCGCGTTGGCCGCGGCCTCGGCATCGAGCTTGGCCTGGAGTGCCGGGATGGTCAGCGAATCATAGTCGGGCGAGGTCAGGCGCGGCATCACCGGCCAGTTGCGCTCGACGATCTCCTGCAGCGTCACCCGGTCCTCCCGCAGATCGACCGCGGGGGGCACCGAGGTGAGCGCGGCGGCGGCGAAAAACAGGGTGATGCCGATGCCGATCTCCGCCTCGGCGAAGCGGCGCAGGCGCAGCCGGGGCGTCGTGCGGTCCTCGCCAAGCGCCGCGATGGTGCGGAAATTGGCGCGGCCGAGCAGCAACAGCATGGCGAACAGCGCCATCTTGGTGCCGACCATCACGCCATAGGCGGTGCCGTACAGGCCGGCGACATCGCCGATATAATGCACATACATCACCGCCGCGCTCACCAGGATGATGCCGACGCCGATCTGGCAGATCAGCGAGAAGCGCCGGCCGATGGCGAGCGTCGCGGTCGGGGTATCGAAGCGCGCGAGCGCGGCGACGAAGGCGGGGATGCCGCCGATCCACAGCGCGGCGCCGAGCTGATGCAGGGCCGAGGCCGCGAGCAGCACGCCGCGATCGGCGAGGCGGGCGGCGGCATGGGTGGTGGCGGTGCCGGCGGCGAGGATGGCGGCGGCGGCGAGCAGGGCGAGCAGCGCCACCGCCCCGGCCACGAAGCCGCGCGGGCCAATCACCATCGCCAGGCCCAGCAGCGCCGCCAGCAGCAGGGCCGCGGCGATCTTGGCGATGCCGGCGACGGCGAATTCGGCGCCGATAACGCCGGCCCATGGAATATCGAGCGTGCCGGTCAGCACCGCGCCGTCGAGTCCGAGGCGCGCCGCTTCTACCAGCGCGAGCGCCAGCGCCGCGCTGACGCCGATCCACGCGGTGCCGCGCCGCAGCCGCCGCTCATCGGCGCCGAACATCCAGCCGAGCGGCCGCACCAGCGCCAGCAGGAAGACCACGCTGCCCACCGCGATCGATTGCGCCGCGATCACCCCGCCATGCAGGACGACGACGAGATAGCCGAAGACGTCGACCAGCAGGTTCATGGCGCGGCCTGCCGCACGGTGAAGCGCAACTCGCCGCGGGTGATATGGCCATCCACCGCCAGCACCTGCCAGCGCAGCACCTGCGGCCCCGGCACCAGGGCGGCCGGGGCGATCAACAGGTCATCCCGCTCACCCCGGGCAATGGCCAGCACCTGGTCCTTGCCGCCGGCCAGAACCAGCGCGAGGCGGGAGCGGGCGGCATCGATGCGGCTGTTGAAGCGCAGGCGCAGCGTGGCCTCGCCCGGTGCCACCGCGGCGCCCTGGGCCGGCTGGCTTTCCAGCAGGATGGCGTGCGCCAGGGCCGGCCAGGGCGCGGCCAGGGCCAGCAACAGGGAGAAGGCGAAAGCGAGGCGGCGCGGCATATTCGGTTCATCCGGCTCGAAGTGCGGCGGTCCCTCTAGCCCGCGCGGCGCCAGGCTGTCCATCGGCCGGCCCGGCGCCGCCGGGCGCGAGGCATGCAAAGACGCCGCCGGACGCGAGCCCGTCCGGCGGAGATCAGGCACAACGATGCCGGGCATACATCGGTCCGGCGGCGCATGCCCCACCGCACCCATCTCCGGCGCCGCGCCGGACAATCGCCGCACGCGCCCCGGCCAGATCATCCGCCGCACCAGCGCAAGCCGCCCGGCATCGGCGGCAACACGCGCCACCTCCGCCGCCTTCCCGGCCGTCCCAGCGTCCGCCCAGAATTCCGGGTCCGCCAGCATCCGCCGATAGCGCTCGGCCCTGGCGCACTCCTTCTCAAGCCGCGCCCGATGCCGATGCCCTTCCCCCATCCTTGCCAACCGTGCCTGCAGGCCCATAGCGCGCGTGCCAAAAATCCGGGCGCACCCCAGCATGAGGATCAGGCGCAGCACGAGGCGGCGCAAAATCTCCGTTGGGGTGGCGGGGGCGGGCGGCATCGGGGGCTCCTCAATAAATTGAGCGCCGAACATAAAGCGAACAAAGATAAAAGTCAAGCGGCTCAGAAAAATTTTCTTCACGGCCCGGACGAAATCTGTGCCCCACCGCAAGCCCGAATAGCACTCCGAGCTCAGGGCAATCGGGTGAAGCCGAAGGCAACAAGCA
>CAIPLM010000153.1 GCA_903865895.1 uncultured Rhodospirillales bacterium
CGCAATCCTCCAACGTGATGCCGGCGGAGGTGGAGATCACCGGCACCATGCGCTGCTTCTCCAAGGCGACGCAGGAGATCGTCGATCGCCGCATCCGCGAGCATGCCGCCGCCACCGCGCAGGCCTATGGGTGCACGGCCGAGGTCTCGCTCGATTGGTTCGCGCGCGTGCTGACCAACCATGCCGAGAATACCGATGTGGCCGCCGAAGCGGCCCGCGCGCTCGGGCGGGGCGCGGTCAACGACAAGCTGGAAAAGACCACCGGCGGCGAGGATTTCGCCTTCATGCTGGAGCAGCGGCCAGGCGCCTTCATGTTCCTCGGCAATGACGCGGAGGGGCAGGCCGAGATCCACAACGTGCATACACCGCTGTTCAACTTCAACGACGACGCGATCCCCGTGGGGGTTGAATACTGGGTGTCGGTGGTGAAGCAGGAACTCAACCTGGCGGATTGAGGGAGGCCCGCCCGATCCGCCGCCGCATTGCCCGAAACGGCGTTTCCATGGTTCAGTCTGTCCATGGGACGCCGTAAACCAAGGGATGGCGCGGACGCTGCTGGCGCGGACCGCCTGAGTATTCGTATCGATCTCGCCTCCGGGGCGCGCATCGGGCCGGGCAAGGTCGCGGTGTTGGAGGAGATTGCCCGCTCCGGCTCCATTTCGGCGGCCGGGCGGGTGCTGCGCATGTCCTACCGGCGGACCTGGGAGCTGGTGGAGGAGTTGAATACCTCGATCGGCGTGCCGGTGGTGGCGACCGCGGCCGGCGGCAATGGCGGCGGCGGGGCGGTGTTGACCGCGGCGGGCAAGGCGATCATCGAACGCTACCGTGCCATCGAACGCGATACCGCCGAGGCGGCGCGCGCCCATCTCATCGCGCTCAATCGTTCCTGCGGCGGCAAGCCGTCCGGCTGAACGGCCCCGCAGGCGCGCGGGGAAGACTTTCATTATGTGATCCGGAGATTTTCATGACCACCCATCCCATGCGCGGCCCTAATCGTTTCAAGCTCGGCGTGTTCAGCGCCAATGCCGATGGCGGGCTGACCCTCACCCGGGTGCCGGAGCGCTGGCCGGCGAGCTGGGCGGGCATCGTGCAGGCGGCGCAGATGGCCGATCGGGCCGGGATCGAGTTCTTCCTGCCGATCGCGCGCTGGAAGGGGTTTGGCGGTGAGATGAACTCCCGCGAGCACAGCTACGAGACCTTCACCTTCGCGGCCGCGCTGGCCGGGGTGACCGAGCGGATCGCGCTGTTTTCCACCGTGCATGTGCCGATGGTGCACCCGGTCTATGCCGCCAAGGCGCTGGCGACCGTCGATCATGCGTCCAATGGCCGCGCGGGGCTCAACATCGTGTGCGGCTGGAACCCCGAGGAGTTTGACGCCTTTGGGCTCAAGATCATCGAGGACCGTTATGAGCAGGGGCTCGAATGGTTCGAGATCATGAGCCGCATCCATGCCGATACCGGCAATTTCGATTTCGACGGCAAATACTACCAGCTGAAGAACGTGTCGGGCCGGCCAGCGCCGGTGCAGCGGCCGCGGCCGGTGACGCTGAATGCCGCGTTTTCGCCGCCGGGCCGCGATTTCGCCGCCCGCGCCGCCGATTATTTGTTCACCACCTTCACCGACCTCGACAAGGGCCGCGCCCAGATCGAGGACATTTCGGCGCGAGCCAAGGTGACGGGCCGCGATGTCGGCGTCTACACCACCTGCCACGTCGTCTGCCGCCCCACCCAGGCGGAGGCCGAGGCGTATTACGAGCACTACGCGGTGACGATGCAGGATACCGCCAGCGTCGATCACTACATGGGCGCCAAGGAGAAGTTCTCCGGCTCGCATGATGCCGATGCCTATCGCCTGCATCGCAAGCGCTTCGCCGGCGGGGCCGGGACCTACCCGCTGGTGGGCACGCCCGCCCATATCGTCGACGAGATGATCAAGATGTCCGCCGCCGGGTTCGCCGGCACCACCGTGAGCTTCGTCAACTACACCGACGAGCTGCCCTACTTCATCGCGACCGTGCTTCCGCTGCTGCGCGAAGCCGGTTTGCGCGTGCAATAAAGGACTCGCCATGATCCCGGCCAAAGACCAGCTCACCATTTGTTTCGCCCATGTCGCCTACCAGATGCAGGAGCGTTTCGCCGCGCGCGATACCGGCATCGCCTCCATCCAGGTGCGCAACCGCGCCGAGCTTGATGCCGGGATCGGCGCGGCCGATGTGCTGGTGGTTTCCGGTCTGTGGCGCAATGACCTCGTCGGGCTGGCGCCGAAGCTGAAGTTCATCCAGTCGATCGGCGCGGGCACCGACCAGTTCGGGCGGGATGTGCTGGGGGCGGGCGGCATCCGCCTCGCCAGCGCCTCCGGCGTGAATGCGCGCGCGGTGTCGGAGCATGCGATGTCGCTGATCCTCGCCATGGCGCGCCGGCTGCCGGAGGCGCGGGACAACCAGCACAAGAAGCTGTGGCGCGGCATGATCGGCGACCTCAGCCAGCGCGAGGACGAGCTGGGCGGCAAGACGCTGATCGTGGTGGGCGTGGGCCGGATCGGCGGGCGGCTGGCGCAGTTGGCCAAGGCGTTCGACATGCATGTGATCGCCTTCCGCGCCAATCCCGCGGCCGGGGCCAATGGGGCGGACGAGGTGTACGGGCTCGACCAGTTGCAGGCGCAGCTGCCGCGGGCCGATTTCGTGGCGCTGACCTGCCCGCTGACGCCGGAGACCACGGGGCTGATCGGGCCGGCGGCTTTTGCCGCGATGAAGCCATCGTCTTTCCTCATCAACTGCGCGCGTGGCCGCTGCGTGGACGAGGAGGCGCTGGCGATCGCGCTGGCCGACAACAGCATCGCGGGCGCCGGGATCGACGTGATCTATGAGGAGCCGTTGGCGCAGGATAGCCCGCTCTGGGGGCTAACGAACGCCTTCATTACGCCGCACACCGCGGGTGAGACGCGGCGCTATGAGGATAATGTGCTGGATATCCTCATGGAAAACCTCGTCCGGCTCTGGCGCGGCGAGGCTTCACTCTACAACCAGGTGGTGTGACGGATGCATCGCGACGTGGTGCCACCCTCCCCCGGCCCCTCCCGCAAACGCGGGAGGGGGGCAGCCACGGCGGTGCTGGCGGCCCTGCTGCTCGCCGGATGCGCTGCCGGGACGTGGCAGAAGGGCGACGGTTCCAGCCCAGACGCCGTGCGGGATGAGCAGCGCTGCCTGGCCGAGGCACGCGCGGCGGGGTATGGCGGCACCTCGATGGTGGCGCAGCTTGAGCTGCAGACCGCGGTGGATAACTGCATGTTCCGGCGCGGGTATCATAAGGGGTTCTGACCCCGTGTGGTGCTGGAGGTAGGAAGATTCACCACAGAGGCGGTAAGGCAGTGGGGGAGGGGTGGTGATTGTGCGCCCTAGGGTTTCGCTGGATGAATGCCGCTATGGTGGATCCGCTTCGGCGGCTCGGAGTGTCGGCACCTCCGCGTCAATAGAATTTTTTCTCCTAATTTAGGATATTTTGGTTGATTCGTGCGGATTAATTGATTAAATGCTCTTGTTGGAAAACAGGAGAGACGACACCGTATGACGCGACCGCCTGCCATACCCCGAGCTGACGCGACCGGCAGTATTGCCGCCATGATTGGCGGAATGCTGGGCGCGCTGCTGGCCGCCCTGTTGGGCGTGGCCGTGCTGGGGGTACTGCGGCTGGCGGCAGGGCGGGGGCGGTCGCGCGAGGAGGAACTGCCGAGCGTGCTGGACGGCGTGCTGCGCGCCGAGGCGGATGCCGAGTTCGCCTATGAGCCCTGGGTGGAATGGGTGGCGGTGCCGGCGCCGTGGCGCAACGGGCGGCTGTTGCCGCGCCGGCATGCGGCACGGCGCGTGCGGCGCTGTGGCGTGCGGCCGGTTGCGCGGATGCGGGGGCCGCCTGGGCGTTTTCACATCTCAAGAGCTGAGCGAACCGGCATGGCCTGAGGGCGGTGCGCGGGGGATTCCGCGTGGGCGCGGTGGTGTTCTTTTACAATTGGATCTGGTGGCGGGGGTGGGACCACCCTCCCCCTGCCCCTCCCGCAAACGCGGGAGGGGAGTAGAGGTGCGCGGCTTTAAGCGGCGTCGGCGAGGAGTTGTTTGGTGTAGGGGTGTTGGGGGGCGGTGAAGACTTGGTCGGTGCGGCC
>CAIPLM010000154.1 GCA_903865895.1 uncultured Rhodospirillales bacterium
CGAACTTGCGCGCACCATCCCGCAGGTGCGCACCGCCGTGCAGGCGCACCGTGCCGCCTTCCAGGCCGCCAGTGCCGCGATCGCCGCGCCGATGAGCCATTTCGAGACGGTGCTGCGGCCCGTGGTGGTCGACCTGCAGGGGCTGCTGACGCGCGCCGAGACCGGCATGCGCCACCTCGTCGACAGCGAGACCGCCGATGCCCGCGCCGCGGTGGCAGCCGCCCAGTCCCGCCAGATGGTCATCGCCGGGCTCGGCCTGCTTGGCGCCATTCTGATGGCCGTGCTGATCGCCCGCTCCATCACCCGCCCGCTCGGCGCGATGACCGGGGCGATGACCCGCCTCGCCGCGAACGACCTCGACGTCGAGGTGCCGGCGCGCGACGCGACCGACGAGATCGGCGCCATGGCCCGCGCGGTGGAGGTGTTCAAGCAGAACGGCATCACCGCCGCCCGCCTCGCCGGCGAGCAGCGCGCCGAACAGGCGGACAAGGAGCGCCGCGCCACCGCCCTCGCCGCCCTGGTGGCGGGGTTCGAGACCAAGGTCGGCAGCCTCACCGCCAGCCTGGCCAATGCCGCTGGCGGACTCGAGGCCACCGCCGCCACCATGACCGCCACCGCCGGGCAGACCAACGCCCAGGCCGCCGCCGTCTCCGCCGCCGCCCAGCAGATGAGCGCCAATGTGCAGACGGTGGCCGCCTCCGCCGAGGAGCTCGGCAGCTCGATCGGCGAAATCAGCCGCCAGGTCGCGCAATCCGCCGATATCACCGCCCGCGCCGCCCAGGATGCCGCCCGCACCGATGGCATCGTGCAGGCGCTCGCCGAAGGGGCGCGGCGGATCGGGGATGTGGTGGGGCTGATCAACACCATCGCCGGGCAGACCAACCTGCTGGCGCTGAACGCCACCATCGAGGCCGCCCGCGCCGGCGATGCCGGCAAGGGGTTTGCCGTGGTCGCCTCCGAAGTGAAGTCGCTGGCCAATCAGACCGCCAAGGCCACCGGGGAGATCGGCCAGCAGGTCAGCAGCATCCAGGCTGCCACCGGCGAGGCGGTGCAGGCGATCAGCGGCATCGTCTCCACCATCGCCGAAGTCAGCCGCATTGCCGCCAGCATCGCCGCTGCGGTGGAGCAGCAGGGCGCGGCCACCCAGGAAATCGCCCGCACCGTGCAGCAGGCCGCCATCGGCACCCAGGACGTCACCGAGAACATCGCCGGCGTCTCCCACGCCGCCCAGGACACCGGCCACGCCGCGACCGACCTGCTCACCGCCTCCGGCACCCTCGCCCGCGAGGCCGCCAGCCTCTCGCGCGAAGTGGAAAGCTTCACCGCCGGGGTGCGGGCGGCTTAGCCGCAATCATCTCACGCCTGAAAGGCGCGCAGCCGGCCGGTGACCAGGATGTGCTGTCCCTGGGCGACCGGGGCGGCCCAGGCCTGGGCGATGATGATGCCGTCAACGCCGGCCTTGACCTCCCAGGGGGGCAGGTCGATGCGATCGAAATCATGCAGGCGGCCGACGACGGTGCCTTTGGTGACGATCTCGCCGCATTCGATCAGGGGTTCGTAATGCCCGGCGAAGGGGCAGACGGTGAAGCAGTCGCGGTCGACCATTTCGGCCATGCGCTGGGAGCCGGCGGCGTGGTGGGCGATTTTGTCGATATGGCCGCGGAGCTGGCCGTGATGGATGGCCGCCGCGGTCACGCCATGGCGGGCGTAGCGCACGCCCGAGGCCTGCACCGCGCCGCCCCAGCCGAGCTCGGTGCCGATGGTGATTTTGCCGAGGCGCTCGGCTTCGGAGGGCAGCAGGCCGGGGGTTTCGTTCTGGTAGGTGATGACGAGGGGGGTGCCGAACCAGCGGGCGGTTTGCTCGATGCGGCGGCTTTGCTCGGGGTCTTCGATCGGGTGGAAGGAGGTGCATTGGGTGAAGCGGGCGACCTGGCCGCCGGCGTGTAGGTCGATCACCACATCGACATGGGGCCAGATGGCAGCGCGCACGAAGGCCGCGATGCGGTGGGTGATGCCGGCGAGCCCGGCGCCGCGCCCGGCGCCATCGACGAAGGCGCGGTTGAGGTTCACGCGGTCATCGAGCGAGGAATCGCGGGTGCCGGCGCGGAAGGCGGCGACGTTGAGCACGGGGACGAGGATGATGCGCCCGGCGACGTCTTCCAGGCGAAAATCATCCATGAGATGGCGGATCGCCATCGGGCCTTCATATTCATTGCCGTGGTTGGAGCCGAAGCAGACTAGGCCCTGGCCGGGCCGGGCGGTGGGGCCGACCATGACGGTGAGGGGGATGAGGTGGTCGCCCCAGATGCTGTCGTGTTCGAGGGCGACGTGATAGTCGCGCCGGCCGGGGGATCCGAGGTCAAGCTCGTGGGGGCGGACGATGATGCGGGCCATGGTCAGTTCACCCTGTGGGCAGCGATGAAATCGGGATTGACCTCGACGCCGATGCCCGGCGTATCGGGGATGGGGACGCAGCCATCGGCATCGAGCGTGAAGCTGGCGGTGGCGATGCCGGCGGTGAGCGGGGATTGGCTGACGTTGAATTCGACGAAGCGGGCCCGTGGCAGGGTGGCGATGAGCTGCAGCGAATAGCCGGTGAGCAGATGGGTGAGCCAGGAATGGGGCACCAGGTCGATGCCGGCTTCCTCGGCCATGCCCGCCACCTTGGCGGCGACCGTGATGCCGCCGCAGCGCGAGAGGTCGGGCTGGATGACATCAACGCAGCCCTGGCCGATGAAGCGCTCGAACTCCCAATGGGTCGCCACCTGCTCGCCGGCGGCGATGTGGACCGGGCTTTCCGCGCGCACGGCGGCGTATTCGTCAAAGCGTTCGGGGTGGATGAAGTCCTCGCACCAGCCGACGTTGTAGTCACCGAGCATGCGCACGAGGGCGATGTTGTCGCGGCGTGAGCGCGGCCGGAAATCGCCTTTCCAGCCTGCCGGATACCAGCCGGGATCGACCAGCAGGTGGCGGTCAGGGCCGAGGGCGGCGCGGGCGGCGGCGACGAGGTCGCGGTCGCGCCCGGGGTCTTCGCCGAACACGCCCCAGCCGAATTTCACCGCATGGAAGCCGCGGTCCACGTAGCCGCGCGCGGCCGCGTGCATGGCTTCGGGGGTTTCGCGGAACAGGGTGGAGGCATAGGCCATCACGCGGTCCCGCCGCCGCCCGCCGAGCAGGCGGGCGAGGGACATGCCGGCGGCCTGGGCGCGGATCGACCACATGCAGTTGTCGAGTGCCGAGATGCACTGCATGCCGATGCCGCGGCGGCCGTAATAGGCGCTGCCGATGTAGAGCTTGTCCCACAGCCGCGCGACGTCGAGCGGGTTTTCGCCGATCAGCAGTTCGCCGAGGGTGCGGAAGCCGAGGATGGACATGCCCTGCCCGGCGATGATGGCGGCGGCGGCGGGGGCGAGGGTTTCCACATCGGCCCAGCCGGTGATCCCCGCATCGGTGGCGACGCGGATGATGAGCTGCCAGTCGCCGTTATCGGTGGCTTCCTCGGCGCCGGCGGAGGCCTGGTAGGTGGCCTCGCCGCGCAGCAGGATGGGTTCGACGTCGGTAATGCGCATCGGGGCCGCCCTCCGTTTGGCCGTAGCAGGCCAAATTGGCGGCCGGGATGCAAGGGGGCTCCGCGGCCGGTTAGCCGAGCCAGGACAGCAACGTCGCCAGGGTGACGATCGAGACGGCGGTGGAGGCCACCACCGTGCTCGCCGAGGCTTCCGCCATGGTGGCGAAGCGGCGGGCGAGCAGGAAGGCGTTGGCGCCGGTTGGCATGGCCGAGGCCAGCACCACCACCTTGAAGGCGATCCCCTCGATGCCCGCGGCGAAGGCGATGGCGGCGACCAAAGCGGGCATCAGGAAGAGCTTCAGCAGCCCGCCGAGCAGCACCTCGCGCAGGTCGTGCCAGCCGGTCGGCTTGGGGAGCGAGGCGCCGAGGCAGAACAGCGCGAGCGGCGGCCCGGCGGCGCCGAGCAGGCCGAGGAAGCGCTGCACGCCGCCGGGAATGCCGAGCCCGGTGAGGCGCCAGGACAGCGCCAGCACCATCGTCACGATCACGGGATTGCGCACGATGCCGGGCAGCGAGGCGCGGAGAATGCCGAGTGGCCCTCGCCCGGTGCCGGTATCGGCCTCGATCAGGATGGTCGCCAGCGGGAGCAGGAAGGCGGAGTGGAAGGCGACCACCGCCAGCAGGTTGGCGACGCCCTCGCGCCCATAGCCGGCATCGACGATGGGAATGCCGAGCATCACGGTGTTGCCGAACACGCAGTTGAGCGCGAAGACGCCGGAGCCGGCGAGGCCGACCCGCAGCACGTATTTGCCGAGCAGCACCGCCACCGCGAACAGCAGCAGCGCGCCGAGCAGGAAGCTGGCCGCCACATCGGCCAAGCGCAGCGGCGGGGCGCCGCCGATGGAGAGGAAGAGCAGGCTCGGCATGGCGGCGTAGAAGACGAAGTCGGTCATGCCCTTCAGCGCGACCAGTTCGAGCAGCTTGAGGCGCATGGCCAGCGCGCCCATGCCGATCAGGGCGAAGACCGGCCCGACGATCCCGATCAGGACGCCCATCAGGCCATGCTGTGCAGGAAGGCTTCGAGCCCGGTCAGCCGCGCGCGGGCGAGGCGGGCGGCGTGCAGCACGGCGCGGGTCTCGGCCACCGCCTCGTCGAAATCGGCATTGACCAGCACGTGATGGAACTCCGGCGCGTGGGACATCTCGGCCTGCGCCTCGTCCATCCGTCCGGCGATCACCGCCTCGCTGTCCTGGCCGCGGCCGCGCAGGCGGCGTTCGAGTTCGCCGCGGGAGGGGGGGAGGATGAAGAGGCCCACCACGTCCTCCGGCAGAGCGGCCCGCATTTGGCGGTGGCCCTGCCAGTCGATGTCGAACACCACGTCTCGCCCGGCGGCGAGCACGGCTTCCACCGGGCCGCGCGGCGTGCCGTAGGATTTACCGAAGACGCCGGCCCATTCCAGCAGCTCGCCGTCGCGCACCATGGCGTCGAAGGTCGCCTGGTCGCGGAAATGGTAGTGCACGCCGTCCGCCTCGCCGGGGCGCGGCGCGCGGGTGGTGACGCTGATGGAGAGGGACAGCTCGGGCTCCAGCTCCAGCAGGCGGCGGGTGATCGAGGTTTTGCCGGCGCCGGAGGGGGCGGACAGCACGAGGCAGAGGCCGCGGCGGGGGATCGGCGCGCTCATTCGACGTTCTGCACCTGCTCGCGCAGCTGCTCGATGGTGGCTTTGAGCTTCAGCCCGGTCGCGGTGAGCGCCACCGAGGCGGATTTGCTGCACAGGGTATTGGCCTCGCGGTTGAATTCCTGCACCAGGAAATCGAGCCGGCGGCCGATGTTCTCGCCCTCGGCGAGCAGCGCGCGGGCGGCGGCGATATGGGCGCCGAGGCGGTCCAGCTCCTCCCGCACGTCAGACTTGCCGGCGAGCACGGCGACTTCCTGGGCGATGCGCTCTTCCGGGAGGGCGGGGATTTCCGCCATCAGCGCCTTGAGGGTTTCCAGCATGCGGGCGCGCTGCATCGCCGGCTGCTCGGCGGCCTCGATCGCCGCCCGGGCGCAGAGCGCCTCGATGGCGGCGATCTGGCCGGCGAGGATGTCGGCGAGCCGGGCGCCCTCGCCCTGCCGCGCCGTCTGCAATCCCTGGAGTGCCGCGGTGAAGCCGGCCTGAACCTTGGCCAGCTGTGCCTTCACCGCCGCCTCGTCGGCCTCGGGCGCCGTCGGGCGCAGCACGCCGGGGAGCGCCAGCAGGGCTTCGGCGCGGGGTGCCTGGGCGCCGGGGATGCGGGCGGTGAGATCGAGGGCGAGGGCCAGCACCTGCTCCAGCGCCGCCGGATCGGGCGCGAGCCGGGTCTGTTCCTCGCGCTTCACGTTGAGGTTGGCCGTCACGTTGCCGCGGCGCAGCAGCTTGCCGGCCTGGTCCTTGAAGGCGGGTTCCAGCGCGTCGAAGCCGGAGGGCAGGCGGAAGCGCAGCTCAAGCCCGCGGCCGTTGACGCTGCGCAGTTCCCATACCCAGGAGAAGCCGCCCAGCGCGCCTTCGCTGCGCGCGAAGCCGGTCATCGAATGCGCCATCGCCATTATGAAATTCCCACGAACACTCCCCTCTCCTAGCAGCCTTGCGCTAGGCTCGGAACATGAGCCCATACAGATCAGCCCTGATTACCGGGGCCTCCTCCGGCATTGGCCGCGCCCTGGCCCTCGCCCTCGCTGGCCCCGGCGCCACGCTTCACCTCTCCGGGCGGGACGCGGCGCGGCTGGAGGAGGCGGCCGCCGCCTGTCGCGGCAGGGGTGCCACCGTTCATGCGGCGGTGCTCGACGTGACGGATGCGGCGGCGATGGCGGCCTGGATCGGCGCCGCCGGGCCGCTCGATCTGGTGGTGGCCAATGCCGGGATTTCCGGCGGCACCGGCAATGGCGCGGGCGAAACGGCGGCGCAGACCCG
>CAIPLM010000155.1 GCA_903865895.1 uncultured Rhodospirillales bacterium
ATCTTGCCGATATGCGCCGAGGACTCCATCAGCGCATGCGCCGCCGCGGCCTCGGCCAGCGGGAACACCTTATGCACAACCGGCCCGCACTTCCCCTCCGCCAGCAGCGGCCACACCTTCGCCCGCAGCGCCGCGGCGATCTCGCCCTTCTGCGCCGTGCTGCGCGGCCGCATGGTGCTGCCGGTGACGGTGAGGCGGCGCGTCATGATCGGCGCGAGGTCCATCGCCTCCACCTTGGAGCCACCGAGGAAGGCGATCATCACCAGCCGCCCGTCCATGGCGAGCGAGCGGATATTCTTCGAGAAATAGGCGGCGCCCACCATGTCGAGCACCACATCCACGCCGCGCCCGCCGGTCAGCGTCTTCACCCGCTCGGCGAAATCCTCGGTGCGGTAGTTGATCGCGGCATCGGCCCCCAGCGCGAGGCAGGCCGCCACCTTATCGTCGGAGCCGGCGGTGGTGTAGACCGTGGCGCCGAACGCCTTGGCGAGTTGGATCGCGGTGACACCGATGCCGGACGTGCCGCCATGGATCAGCACGCGCTCGCCGGGGGCGAGGCGGCCATGGCCGAACATATTGGCCCAGACGGTGAAATAGGTCTCCGGCACCGCGCCGGCGCGGATCGCGTCATAGCCGGAGGGCCAGGGCAGGGTCTGCGCTTCCGGCGCCACGCAGTATCCGGCATAGCCGCCGCCATTGGTGAGGGCGCAGACGCGGTCGCCGAGCTTATAGCCGGTCACCTGGTCACCGAGCGCCACCACTTCGCCCGAGACTTCCAGGCCGATCAGCGGGCTGGCGCCGGGCGGCGGCGGATAGGCGCCCATGCGCTGCGCGACGTCCGGCCGGTTGACGCCTGCGGCCATCACGCGGATCAGCACCTCATCGGCCTTGGGCGTGGGCAACGGGCCGGTGGATGGCTTCAGCACCTCCGGGCCGCCGGCCCCGTCGGCGATGATGATGGGCATGGTGGCGGGAAGGGTCATGGCTTGGGTCCTCGGATGTGGCCCGCATTGTCCGGCCCGCCACCCAGGGCCGTCAATGCCGGCGGCGGCATGGCCGGGCGGGCGCCGATGGCGAAGCTGAACACGCGGTCCTGCCCGAGCAGAAAGGCACGGCCGCCGGTGGGGAACAGGGCACGCACGGCGGGGTCCCGAACGTCCAGCCCGCCGGTATAGGCGCCGATGGCGGGCAGGATGATGCGGCGGGGATCGGCGATGAAGCAGGGGCGGGTCACCACCGTGCCGCGCACAGGCACGCTCGCCTTGGGATGGAAATGGCCAGAGAGCTCGCCCATCACCCGGCCGGGCTGCGCCTGGTGGCGGAACACCAGCGGGCCGACCCGGTGCTCGAGCGTGCTTTCGCCACGAAAGCCCGGGGGCAGCGGGTCATGATTGCCGAGCACCCAGACGAACGCCGTCGCCTCCGCCATCGCCCGCAGCCGCTCGGCGTCGGCGGCGAGCAGGCGGGCGGCGGCGCCGATGTCGTGGAAGCTGTCGCCGAGCGCCACCACCGTCTGCGGCCGGTAGCGGCGCAGCAGGGTGGCGAGAATATCGAGCGTCGCCCGCGTATCCCAGGGCGGCACCAGCGAGCCCTGGCGGGCGGCGGCCGAGCCCTTCTCGAAATGCAGGTCGGACACCGCGAGCAGCCGCCGCGCCGGCCAGTGCAGGGCGCCGGCGGGGTCAAGCTGGAGCAGCTCGCCGGCGAGGTGGATGGTGGCGGCGCTCATGAATGCACGCGCTGGCGTTCTTCGGGCGGAATGCGCCTGACCAGGCCGAGATGGGCGAGCATGGCGCAGACGCCCATCAGGCAGACGAAGCTCGCCAGCGCCCGCGGCGTGCCGTCAAACCCGAAGGCGACACCCATGCCGACGGCGGCGCTGGTGAGGGACTGGAAGAAGCCCATCAGCGAGGAGGCGGTGCCGGCCGCGCGGGGAAACGGCGTCAGCGCGCCAGCGATGGCCTGCGGCCCGGCGAGGGCGAGGCTGAACATATAGGCCATCATCGGCCCCACCAGGGTGGCGACATGGTGCACGCCAAACCAGGCGAACCCCGCCAGCAACGCCCCGGCGAGCGCGGCGCCGACGATGCCCCAGGTCAACGTCCCATCCAGACCCAGCCGCAGGACGATTCGGCTCGACATCACGTAGCCCGAGATATTGCCGAGCATGATAGCGCCGAACACCAGGCCGTAGAGATGCGGCGGCACCTCGAGCACCCGCAGCACGACGAAGGAGACGCCTGAGAGATAGGCGCCCAGACCGCCATAGAGGAAGCAGTTGATCAGCGTGTAGCCGAGAAAGGTGCGGTTGCGGATGAGCTGGCCGAAGGTGCGGGCGAGGCGCGCGGCGCGGATGGCATGCGGGTCGATCGAAGAGACGGATTCGCCGAGAAAGGCGAAGGTCAGGGTGCCGAGCACCACGCCATAGGCGGTGACGAACACGAAACTGGCCCGCCATCCGAATTGTGAGAGCAGCAAGCCGCCGATGATCGGCGCCAGGATCGGCCCCAGCCCGTTGACGATGCCCATCAGCGCCAACATCCGCGCGGCAGCCTCGCGCTCGTGCAGGTCCCGCACCATGGCGCGGGCGAGCACCGGGGCGGAGATCGAGCCGAACACCTGGAAGAAGCGCGCGGCGATCAGCTGGTCGATCGAGGCGGCGAACAGGCAGGCGGTGGAGGCCACCACATAGAGCGCCATGCCGCCGATCAGCACCGGGCGGCGGCCGAAGCGGTCGGAGAGCGGACCGTGGAAGAGCTGGCCGATGGCGCCGCCAAGCATCGCCATGCTGAGGGTGAGCTGCACCGCGGTCATGCTCACCCCGTACTCGTCGCGGATCGATGGCATGCCCGGGATGTAGGTGTCGGTTGTGAAGGGGCCGACGGCGGTGAGGGCGCCGAGCAGGACGACGAGGAGGCGGCTGTCGCGGTGGATCTTCATGATGGGCCTTGAGGGCGGCACGGCGGGTGGTTGGACTGAACGGGATTGGCGGTGCGGTCAAGCCATCACAGGGCAAGTCTTCCCTGGCGGACGTCGCGTCCCGGCGCCGGCGGAGGCAGGGCGCGGCCCTCGGCTTCGGCGACGAGTTGCTCGGCCTCGGCCAGCAGGTCGTCATCGGTGAGGCCGCTGCGCACGCTTTCGCGGCCGATTTCCAGCAGCACCGGCACCGCCAGCGGGGAAACTCGGGAGAGCGCCATATGGGTCACCTTGCCCTGAATGCGCTGCAACATGCCGGAGATGCGGCCGAGGTCGGTCAGCCCGCCCGCGGCATCAGCCCAGGTGGCGCGCAGCAGCACGTGGTCGGGCTGGTGCTTGCGGAGCACGTTGTAGATGAGGTCGGAATTCACCGTCACCTGGCGGCGGTTCTTCTCGGCGCCGGGGAAATGCCGCTGGATCAGCCCGGCGATCACGGCGACGTTGCGGAAGGTGCGGCGGAGCATGGAACTCTCGGCCATCCAGGCTTCGAGGTCGTCGCCCAACATGTCCGGATCGAATAATCTTGCGACATCAAAGGGTTCGTAGGCGCTCCAGATCGCCAGCACGTAGTCGGTGGCGACGAAGCCGAGGGGATGGAAGCCGAAGCGCTGCATGCGCCGGGTGAGCAGCATGCCGAGCGTCTGGTGGGCATTGCGGCCCTCGAAGCAATAGGCGACCAGGAAGTGCTTGTCGGCGCGCGGGAAGGTCTCCACCAGCAGGTCATGCCTTCCAGGCATGCGGGAGATGCCGCGTTGCAGGCCCAGCCACTCGCGCACCTCCTCGGGGAAGGCGTGCCATTTCGAGGGGTCCTGCAGCATGGCGCGGACGCGGTCGGCGAGGTTGGTGGTCATCGGCATGCGCCCGCCGGCATAGGCCGGCACTTTCGGCTCGCCGGTGCCGCCATCGGCGACCTCGCAGATCGTCTCCTTCAAACGCAGGAATTTCAACATCCTGCCGGCGAAGATGAAGGTATCCCCGGGGCTCAGCATGTTGACGAAGTATTCCTCGACCTCGCCAAGCGCCGCGCCGCCCCGCCCGGCATAACGGACCTTGAGCAGCGGTTCCTCGACGATGGTGCCGATATTCATGCGGTGCTGGCGGGCGACGCGCTCGCCCATGACGTGGATCAGCCCCTCGCTGTCGCGGAACAGCTTGCGGTAGGCGTCATAGGCCGCCAGCGCGTAGCCGCCATTTTCGACAAAGCCGAGAACATCGTCAAAATCTTTGCGAGTCAGGGTGTTGTACGGCTGTGCTGACTTGATCTCGTCATAGACCGCGTCGGCCCGGAACGGCCCGGCGCAGGCGAGGCCGAGCAGATGCTGGGCCAGCACATCAAGTCCGCCAGCACGGGGCGGATCGCCGTCGAGCTCGCCCTCGGCGACGCCCTGGATCGCCGCCTCGCATTCCAGAACCTCGAAGCGGTTGGCCGGCACCAGGATGGCGCGCGAGGCCTCGTCCATCCGGTGATTGGCGCGGCCGACGCGTTGCAGCAGGCGGGAGACACCCTTGGGCGCGCCGACCTGCAACACCTGGTCCACCCCGCCCCAGTCGATGCCGAGATCGAGCGAGGAGGTGGCCACCACCGCGCGCAGCTTCCCCTCCGACATCGCTGATTCCACACGTTTTCGCTGATCGAGTTCGAGCGAACCGTGATGGATGGCGATCGGCAGGGTTTCGTCGTTGAGCCGCCACAGCGCCTGGAACAGAAGTTCGGCCTGCGCCCGGGTGTTGACGAAAACGATGGTCATGCCCGCCGCGCGGATGCGGGCGAGGATCTCGGGCGCGGCGGCCAGCCCCATATGGCCGGACCACGGAAGCCGCCCCTCCGGCAGCACCACCGAGATCTCCGGCGGCGCGCCCCCCTTCACCTCGACGATGCGGCTGGCAGCGACGAAGGCGGCGATTGGCGCGCGATGGGCGACGGTGGCGGAGAGGCCGATGCGCACTGCCTGAGGCGCAATGGCAGTGAGGCGGGCGGCGCAGAGGGCGAACATGTCCCCCCGCTTGGTGCCGGCCAAGGCGTGCACCTCATCGACGATGATGCTGCGCAAATCCTGAAAAAACAGCGCGCTCTCGGGCTGGGATATCAGAACGGCCAGGCTTTCCGGCGTGGTCAGCAGCAGGTTCGGCGGCGCCTCGCGCTGGCGGCGGCGGGCCTCGGACGAGGTGTCGCCGCTGCGGGTGGCGACGGTGACGGGGAGGCCCATATCGGCGATCGGGCGGTCGAGATTGCGCGCGACGTCGGCAGCGAGCGCCTTCAGCGGGCTGACATAGAGCGTGTGCAGCCCCTCGCGCGGGTTGCCAGCGAGATCCACCAGGCTGGGCAGAAATCCGGCCAGCGTCTTGCCGCCACCGGTCGGCGCGATCAGCAGCACGTTCTCCCCCGCCTGCACGGCGCCCAACACGTCCAACTGGTGCCGCCGCGGCGACCAGCCACGTGCGGCAAACCAGGCGGCGAAGAGTTCTGGCAATGTTCCCGTCACCCCGGTAACATAGGCGAGCCCGCCAGGAGGGGGAAGCCCGATGTTACCGCCGATCCGCTAAGCCATGTCCGCACCCCACCCTGAGACTTGGCTGCGCAACACGCGGGCCGGGCTGTTTTGCGAGCCCGGCGGCTTCCATATCGACCCGCTGCGCGCCGTCGATCGCGCCGTGATCACCCATGCCCATTCCGACCATGCACGGCCCGGCCATGGCGCGGTGCTGGCGAGTGCGGCGACGCTGGCGTTGATGCGGGCGCGCGGCATTGCTGGCGCCAGCGAGCGGGCGGCCGCCTGGGGCGAGGTGGTGCGAATCGGTGATGTCGATGTCTCGCTGCAACCTGCCGGGCATGTGCTGGGCTCGGCGCAGGTGGTGATGGAGTATCGCGGCAGCCGGGCGGTGGTGAGCGGAGACTACAAGCGCGCTGCCGATACCACCTGTGACGGCTTCGTGCCGGTGCCGTGTGACGTGTTCGTCACCGAGGCGACGTTCGGCCTCCCGGTGTTCATCCACCCTCCCGCCGGTGAGGAGATCGCCCGGCTGCTCGCCTCGGTGGCGCTGTTTCCCGGGCGCACCCATGTCATCGGCTGCTATTCGCTGGGCAAGACGCAGCGGCTGATTTCCCTCCTGCGTACGGCGGGGTGGGAGGCGCCAATCTGGTTGCACGGCGCGCTGGTGGGGATGTGTGACGTGTATGAGCGGCTCGGCATCGCGCTCGGGCCGCTCAACCAGGCGAGCGGCGCGGCGCGCGGGCAGTTGGCCGGGCAGATCGTGCTGGCGCCGCCCTCGGCGGTGGCGGATCGCTGGGCGCGGCGGCTGACCGATCCGGTGGTGGCCGTGGCTTCCGGCTGGATGCGGGTGCGCCAGCGCGCCAAGCAGGGGGGCGTGGAGCTGCCGCTGGTGATCTCCGATCACGCGGACTGGGCGGAACTGAACGCTACGTTGGACGACGTCGGCGCCCCGGAGGTCTGGGTCACCCATGGCAGCGAGGATGCGCTGATCCACGCCGCCGGGCTGCGCGGCATGCGCGGCCGGGCGTTGCGGCTGGTCGGCTACGGCGAGGAGGAGGGGTGATCGCCTTCGCCGCCCTGCTGGAGCGGCTGTTGTTCGCCCAGGCGCGCACCGCCAAGCTCGCGCTGCTGCGGCAGTATTTTGCCGCCACGCCCGACCCCGATCGCGGCATCGGCCTCGCCGCGCTCACCGGGGATCTCAGCTTCGCCGCCGCCAAGGCCGGGCTGATCCGCGAACTCGCCGCCGAGCGGACCGACCCGGTGCTGTTCGCGTTGAGCTACGATTTCGTCGGCGATCTTGCGGAGACGGTGGCGCTGATGTGGCCGGCTCGGCCCGCCAATCAGGCGGCGCCCAGGCTTGGCGAGGTGGAACAGACCCTGCGGACCGCGAAAAAGGGCGAGGTGAAGGCGATCCTCGCCGCCTGGCTCGACGCTTCGGACGCCTCGGTGCGGCTCGCCCTGCTGAAGCTGATCACCGGGGGGCTGCGCGTCGGCGTCTCGGCACGGTTGGCGATGGCGGCGCTGGCCGAGATGTCGGAGGGGCGGGCCAGTCTCGCCGAGATCGAGGAAACCTGGCACGCCGTGGCGCCGCCTTATGCGTCGCTCTTCGCCTGGATCGAAGGCCGCGGCCCGCGCCCCAGCGCCGGGGCGGCGCCGGTGTTCCGGCCGCTGATGCTGGCGCATCCGCTGGAGGAGGCCGATATCGCGGCGCTCGACCCGGCGGCGATGCGGGCGGAGTGGAAATGGGATGGTATCCGCGTGCAGCTGGCAGCCGGGCCGGGCGGGCGGCGGCTGTTCTCCCGCGGCGCAGAGGACATCTCGGCCGGCTTCCCCGAGATCATCGCGGCCATGGAGTTCCACGCCACGCTGGATGGCGAGTTGCTGGTGATGCGCGATGGCGCGGCCGCCCCTTTCGCCGAGTTGCAGCAGCGGCTCGGGCGCAAGGCGGTGACGGCGAAAATGCAGCGGGATCTGCCGGTTGCCGTCTGTCTCTACGACATGTTGTTCGATGGCGGGGAGGATTTGCGCGCCCTGCCCTTCGATGCCCGCCGCGCCCGGCTGGAGGCTTGGCACGCCACCACGCGGCCGGCGCGGATGCAGCTCTCGGAGATGATCGCCTTCCCCGACCTCACGCACCTTGCCGCCCTGCGCGATGGCGCGCGGGCGGCGGGGATTGAGGGGCTGATGCTGAAACGGGGCGATTCGCCCTATGAGGGCGGGCGGACGAAGGGGCTGTGGTGGAAGTGGAAGCGCGATCCGCTGAGCGTGGATGCGGTGCTGATGTATGCCCAGCGCGGCCACGGCAAGCGCAGTTCCTTCTATTCGGATTTCACCTTCGGTGTCTGGCGGGCGGATGGCGCGCTGGTGCCGATCGGCAAGGCCTATTTCGGCTTCACCGACGCGGAACTCGCCTTCCTCGATAAGTATGTGCGCGACAACACGGTGCAGCGCTTCGGGCCGGTGCGCGAAGTAGCGCCCGGCCTGGTGCTGGAAATCGCCTTCGATGCGGCGCAGGCCTCGCCGCGGCATAAATCCGGCGTCGCCTTGCGCTTCCCGCGCATCGCCCGCATCCGCACCGACAAGCCGGCCGAGGAGGCGGACCGCCTGGAAAGCGTACTGAGGCTTACTTCCGCCTGATCGCCACCACGCCGGCGACGCCGAGGCAGAAGATGAGGTTCATCGCCGCCATCGAGACCGGCAGGAAGGGGATGAGGTAGGTCGGCTCGTCGCAGGGCTTGCTCGGACGCTCCGGCATGGCGGCGAGTCGCTGGGCGATGGAGAGGCCGCGCAGATCCGGCCCCACGCATTCCGGCAACGGGCTTTTCCACCAGCCCTGCTCAACGCCGACATGCACGAAGCCGTCGGCGGCGCCGGTGAGCATGGCCAGCACGAACAGCCATGCCGCGATGCGCGCCTGGAGCGGCGGCAGGATCAGGCCGAGAATGCCGAACAGGATCGCCACGCGGTAGGGCCAGCGCTCCACCAGGCACAGCGCGCAGGGCACCAGCCCGCCCCAGATTTCCGAGGCATGGGCGGCGAACAGCGTAGCGGCGGTCAGCACCGTCGCGGCCGCGAGCACAGAGCGGGGGGACAGGTTCAACATGCGGCTTCTATGGCCCGGCCACCCAAGCCGCGCAAGTTGCCCCGGGCCCGCGCCCGGCCTAGTTTTGCAGCCATCAAAGGGGAGCAACGCCATGATCCATCTGCTGGGCCGCAAGACTTCAAGCAACGTGATGAAAGCCCTGTGGGTTCTGGAGGAACTCGGCCTCGCCTATGACCGCGCCGATTACGGCGGCGCGTTCGGCGGCACCAACACGGCGGAATACCGCGCCAAGCAGCCGGTCGGGCTGGTGCCGGTGGTGGAGGAGGATGGGTTCTCGATCTTCGAGAGCAACGCCATTCTGCGCTACCTCTGCAACGCCCATGGCGGAGAGCGCTTCTATCCCGCCGAGCCGCGCGCGCGGGGCACCATCGATGCCTGGCTCGATTTCCAGCAAACCGTGCTGAGCGGGCCGACCAGCACCTATTTCATCGGCCTCGTGCGCACGCCCCCCGAGAAGCGCGACATGACCGCCATCACGGCGGCGATCGCCCAGGCCGGCGACATCTGGGCCATTCTCGACGACCGCATCGCCAAGCAGGGATGGGTTGCCGCCGATCACTTCAGCATCGCCGATATCGCTTTCGGCGTGCATGTGCACCGCTGGTTCAGCCTCGACATGCCAGGGAAGCGGGACCTGCCGAATTTGCGGGCCTGGTACGACCGGCTACTCGCCCGCCCCCCCTACGGCACCCATTGCGCCGGACCGCTGGCCTGAGGACGCCCCATGCTCAAGATCATCCCCAACGACGCCATTCTCGGTGCCACCATCGAGGGCTTCGACGCCAATGTGCCGATGGATGAGGCGACATTCGGCACCATCCTGGCCGCGCTCGGCCGCTACGGCGTGCTGCGCTTCCCCAATCAGGACCTCGCGCCCGCCGCGCTGAAGGCGTTCTCCGAGCGCTTCGGCGAAATCCAGGGCGGCATCGGGGAGAAGCGCAAGTCGGACGTGCCGGAAGTCGGCGTGCTCTCCAATGTGCGGGAGAATGGCGAGCTGATCGGCCTGCCGGATGCCGGGCAGGACTGGCACACCGATATGTCCTACCGCGACGTGATGGGTTTCGTGAACGTGCTCTACGGGGTGAAGGTGCCGCGGCGCGACGGGCGCGTGCTGGGCGGCACCGAATTCGCCGATATGCATGCGGCCTATGAGGGGCTGCCGGCGGAGATCAAGGCCAAGCTCGCCAACGCGACCGTGACCCATGATTTCGACAAGTTCTGGACCATGATGGTCAACCGCCCCGGCAGCGTGCGCAAGCCGATGACGCCGGAGCAGCGCGCCAAGCGGCCGCCCGCGGTGCATCCGGTGTTCCTCACCCACCCCATCACCGGGCGCAAGGTGCTCTACTGCAACCCGGGCTACGCGATGCGCATCAACGAACTGCCCGAGGATGAGAGCGCGGCGATGCTCGATTATTTGTTCGCCCATCAACTGCGGGCGGAATACCGCTACATGCACAGCTGGACCGAGCGCGACCTGCTGGTGTGGGACCATATCGGCACCATCCACCAGGCGATCGCCGATTATCTCCCGCATGAGGAGCGCCTGATGCTGCGCTGCCAGGTGATGGCGACCCAGGTGTTCGACCCCGCTTTCACCGCCCCGGCCCGTCTGGTTTCCGTATGAGGCCAGCACTCGCCCTGGCGCTGCTGGCCGCCCTGGCGGCGGCGCCGGCGGGCGCGCAGACCCTTCGCTTCGGCGTCGGCGCACAGGTGACCTCGGCCGATCCGCATTATCACAATATCGGGCCGAACAACGCCTATTCCGGGATGGTCTATGATCGGCTGATCGAGATGTCGCCGAAGGGGCGCCCGGAGCCGATGCTGGCGCGGTCCTGGACCTCGGTGAAGCCGGATGTGTGGGAGCTGAAGCTGCAGCCCGGCGTGCGCTTCCATGACGGCGCGGCCTTCACGGCAGAGGATGTGGCGTTCACCTTCAAGCGCATTCCGCTGGTGGTGAACTCGCCCGGCTCCTTCTCCACCTATCTCCAGGGCATCACCTCGGCCGAGGTGGTGGACGCGTTGACGCTGCGGATCCACACGGATGGCCCATCCCCGCTGCTGCCCGTGAACCTCACCCAGGTGCCGATCATCGGGCGTGGCGGCGAGGGCAAGGGGAGCGAGGCGTATAACGCCGGGAGCGCCGCCAACGGGACCGGGCCGTTCCGCCAGACCGACTACATCTTCGGCAACCGCGCCGACCTCACCCGCAATGACGCCTATTGGGGCGCCAAGCCGCACTGGGCGCGGGTGGATTACCGGTTCATCACCAACCCGACCGGGCGCACGGCCGCCCTCCTCGCCGGCGACGTCGACATCATCGACCAGGTGCCGACGTCGGACATGGCGCGGCTGAAGGGCGATGCGCGGGTGCGGCTCTCGGAGATCGATAGTCTGCGGCTGATGTATATCGCGCTCGATCGCTCACGCACCGGGCCGACGCCGTTCATCACCGACAATGACGGCAAGCCACTCGATAAGAACCCGCTGAACGATATCCGCGTGCGTCAGGCGCTTGATCTCGCGATTGATCGGACCGCGATTGTGGCGCGGGTGATGGAAGGCGTGGCGGCGGGCACGCGGCAGATGATGCCGGAGGGGGCTTATGGCTTTGTGCCGGATCTGCCGGTGGGCAAGGGCGATCCCGCGCTGGCGCGCAAGCTGCTGGCCGACGCCGGCTTCCCCAACGGCTTCGCCATCACGCTGCACGGGCCGAATGACCGCTACCCCAATGACGCGCGGCTGGCCCAGGCGGTGGGGCAGATGTGGACGCGGATCGGGGTGAAGACGGCCGTCGAGGTTTCGCCCTATGCGAGCTTCGCCACCCGGGCCTCAAAGCAGGATTTCTCGGCCTTCGTGGTCTCCTGGGGAAGTTCGACCGGGGAGCCCTCGGCCGGGCTGCGCTCGGTGCTCGCCACCTATAACCGCGAGACCGGCATGGGCTCGGTCAACCGGTTCCGCTACTCCAACCCCGCGTTTGATCGCGGGCTGGCGGCGGCGGTGATGGAGCTGGATGACGCCAAGCGGGAACGGATGCTGCAGGATGTGACGCGGTTGGCGATGAATGACATCGCGATGATCCCGACGCATCTGCAACGCAATGTGTGGGCGATGCGGCCGGGCCTGGTGCATGAGGCGCGGGTGGATGAGCGCTCCATGGCGCAGGACGTGCGGCCGGCGCCGTAGGCCTGGGCCATGGCTCGGTCCTCGTATCCCCGCTATCCCGATGCCTGCGGCTGGACGGCGCTGCTGCCGCCGCGGGTGCCGCGGCCGACGGTGAGCGGGACGCACCGGGTGAAGTATGCGGTGGTTGGCGGCGGGTATACCGGGCTCGCCGCAGCGCGTCGGCTGGCGGAGCTAGAGCCGGGCGCGTCCATCATGGTGCTGGAGGCGAGCACGGCCGGCGAGGGTTCGGCGGCGCGCAACTCCGGGTTCGCCAGCCCGCGGGATGTGCCCTCCGGCGCCACCCAGGCGGAGTTGCAGCGCGGGGCGGCGCAGAACCGGTTGACCGAGGAGGGGTTCGGCTGGCTCACCGAGATCATGGAGCGGTATGGGTTCGGCTGTGAGCTGGAGCTGACCGGGCGGATCAAGGGCGCGGCGACGGAGGCCGGGGCGGCGCTGGTGCGGAGCCAGCGGGAGGGGGCGCTGCGGCTCGGCGTTGCGCATGAATTTCTCGATGCCGGGCAGATGGAAGCGCGCATCGGCAGTCGCTATTACGGCGCCGGGCTGTTCACCGGGGAGGGCTATCTGCTGCAACCCGCCGCCCTCATCCAGGGGCTCGCGGATTGCCTGCCGGGCTCCGTAGCGCTGCACGAAAATTCGCCGGTGACGGCGCTGCGCCGACGCGGGCAGTGGCAGTTGGAAACGCCCGAGGCCCGCATCACCGCCGACGCGGTGGTGCTCGCCACCAACGCCGCAGTGAAGAATTTCGGCTATCTGCGCGATCGGCTGGTGACGATCTATACCTATGCGGCGCTCACCGAAGCGATGCGGCCGGAGGATGCTGCCCATCTTGGCTTCATGGCGCATTGGGGCCTGCTGCCGGCGCATCGGCTGGGCACCACCGTGCGGAGGGTTGGGACCGATCGACTCATGGTGCGCTCGATGTATTCCTACGAGCGCGGCATCGCGCCGGAGCGGGCGCGGGAGACGCTGTTGTCGTGTTTCCACCGCCGTTACCCCGCACTGGCGCATGTGGCGCTTGAGTACGTCTGGGGCGGCACCACCGCGCTGACGATGAACGGGTCGCCCTTCTGGGGGCAGATCGACGCCGGGCTGTTCACTTCGGCCGGGTGCAACGGGGCGGGGATCGTCAAAGGCACCATTCTCGGCAAGCGGCTCGCTGAGTTGATGCTGGTGGTGGCTGATCCTCAGGAGGTGTCGGCGGCGTTCGGCACCGCGAACTGGATCGCGCCGGAGCCGTTCCGCAGTATCGGGTTCCACGCCATCGCGGCGGTGGAGCGGCGGCGGGCGGGGGCGGAGGCGTGATGGGTTTGAAAGGGATGTTCTTTTTCTGAAGAAAAAGAACCAAAAAGACTTTTATCCGCGTTCTTCTTGGGGCTGGTTGAGGTTGCCCCGACACGCCTGATCAGGTTGGAGGTTCACATGCTGGTCGATACCGCATCGCTGCCGACGCTGGAGGAATGGGGCTTTACCGGCGGGCATGAGGGCCTGCGGGCGTTCTGCGCGCGGGCATTTTCCGGCGAGGCGCCGCGGTTCATGCATGTGCATCGCAACGGCGAAGAGATACTGGCGATTTTCCGGCACTCCGACTTGCGGCTTTTTGGCACCATGCCGGCGCTGGAGAATGTGCCGCCGGGGATCATGTTTCCCGCCGATGTCGCCGAGGAAGCACTCGCGCGGGGCGATGCGCCGCGCACCTCCGTCGCCACGGTGCTCTCCAACCAGTTGTTCACGGCCAATGCGCCGATCCATCGGCCCTTGCGGATGGCGTTGCTCAAGATGGTCGGGCCGAAGCAGACGGCGGAGCTTGAGGCGCACGCCCGCGCGATCGCCGCGGACCTGCTGGCGCCGCATCGGGGCGGTGGTGAATTCGACTTCGTGTGCGAGGTGTCCCTCCCCCTCGTGGCGCGGTATTTCGGCGCCATGATCGGGCTGACGGCAGAGGAGGCGGTTGGGGTTTCCGCGGCGATCCTGGATATGTCGCCGTTGCTCAATATCGACCGGAGCCCCGCTGAGGTGGAGCAGCTCTACGCCGGCGCCGGCGCGTATCGGCGGCTGATCGAGGGGGCGGCGATGCGCAGCCTCGCCGAGGGGAATTGCCCGCATGTGACGGCGCTGGCGGAGGAATTGGCGGGGATGCCGCCGTGCATGGATGTTCACCGGAGCGGCGTCGTGCCCCGCAATGCCGGGATGTTCATCGTGGGCAATTTCTTTGACGCCTTCCACACCGCGGCGGTTGCGGTTTCGAACGCGGTCTTCGTGTTGGTAGATTGGTTCGAGATGCTCGACGGCCATCGTGACGATGCCAATTTCCTGGATCGCGCGGTGGCGGAGGCGCTGCGGCTGGAGCCGCCGTTGATCGGCTTGTCGCGCTATGTGTTCGAGGAGGTGCGGAGCGGGGACGTGATCTTCCCCTCGAACTCCAAGGTGTTCCTGATGTGGGGGGCGGCCAACCGGGATCCCGCGGCGTATCCGCAGCCGGACAGCTTCAACCCACAGCGATCGACCCGAAGTGTGACGTTCGGCGGCGGCGAGCATATTTGCCCCGGCCGCTTCGCCGGCGCGATGCTCGCCCGTGC
>CAIPLM010000156.1 GCA_903865895.1 uncultured Rhodospirillales bacterium
GGGGCGAGGATCAGCCGCTTCGCCCGGAACGTCACCGCCCGCCCATCGACAATCGCCGCCACCTCATCCGCCGCGAAAGCCGCCCAGACGGTGACGGAGGTCAGCACCGTGATGCCCGATTTCGCCGCCTCGTCCCGCAGCGCATTGCCCTCGCGGAACTGCGCGTCCGGCGCGCTGTCGGCATGCGAGGGGGCGAGGCGCTTGTGATACTGCCCGCCCGGCGCGTCCCGTTCATCCAGCACCACCACATCGGCGCCAGCGCGTGACGCGGTCAACGCGGCCGACAGCCCGGCCGGCCCGGCGCCGACGACCAGCACGTCACACGCCCGCATCTCCGATTCGTCACCGGCAGGGAATTCCCCGAGCACCAGTTCGTCAGGCGCGCCGGAGGTCACCGCCATCCCGTCGCGCACCTTCTCCAGGCAGGCGCGGCGGCCGATTTCGCCATCCACGGTCACCACGCAATCGAAACACGCCCCCATGCCGCAATAGAGCCCGCGCGGCGCCCCGCTCGCGGTCTCGCGGAACGTGGTGATCCCCGCGGCCGACAGCGCGGCGGCGACGGTTTCGCCGGCAAGTGCTGCGATCCGCCGCCCCTCGAAGGTGAATTCCACGGCGGCGGCGGCGGGCTGGATGGTCGGGTGAGCGAGGCGCATGCGAATTCCTTGCGGGCGGCGGCCAAATCGGTTGCACTGCAACACTTCAAGGCTGACACAGCTTCACGACAACGCAAGAGGCGAACGAATGGCGACGTATGATATGGTGGTGCGCGGCGGCACGGTGGTGACGGGCACGGATGTGATGCGGGCGGATGTCGCCATCAAAAACGGCCGCATCGCCGCCATCGGCGAAGGCTTCGAAGGCACCAACACGATGGATGCCGGCGGACTGCTGGTCCTCCCCGGCGGCGTCGATACGCATTGCCATATCGAACAGCTCCAGGAAGGCGGCGGCGCTGATGAGGAGACCTGGTCCACCGGCAGCACCGCGTGCCTGGCCGGCGGCACCACCTCTGTCGTCACCTTTTCCACTCAGTTCAAGGGCCACGGCATCCTGGAGCCGCTGGCCGAATATCGCCGCCGCGCCGCCAAGGCGATGGTGGACTACTCCTTCCACCAGATCATCACCGATGCGTCGGACGATGTGATCTGGAAGGAGATCCCCGAGGTCGTCGCCTCCGGCGTGCGCAGCCTCAAGGTGTTCCTCACCTATGATCCGCTGCACCTCGATGATCGCGCTTTTATCCGCGTGCTCGCCGCCGCCCGCCGCGCCGGGGCGATCGTGACGGTGCATTGCGAGAACTACGAGGCGATCAACTGGCGCACCGAGGCGCTACTGAAATCCGGCCGCACCGCGCCGATGTATCACGCCTGGTCCCGCCCCAAGATGATCGAACGCGAGGCCACCCACCGCGCCATCGCGCTGGCCGAAATGGTCGACCAGCCGATCCAGATCTTCCACGTCTCCTGCGCCGAGGTCGCCGCCGAAATCGCCGCCGCCCAGGCGCGCGGGCTGAAAGTATGGGGCGAAACCTGCCCGCAATATTTCGTGCTGACCGCCGGCCACATGGACCGCCCGGGCTTCGAGGGTGCCAAATTCATGTGCTCCCCCGCCCCGCGCGACGCCGCGGACCAGGAGAAGCTGTGGCAAGAAGTCCGCCGAGGCACGCTCGATGTCGTCTCGTCCGACCATTCCGGCTGGTGCTTCGACGGCACGCGCGGCAAGAAGGTCAACGGCGCGGACGCCAATTTCCGTGACATCCCCAACGGCGTACCCGGCCTGATGGCCCGCCTGCCGATCATCTTCTCCGAAGGTGTCAGTAAGGGGCGTATCGACCTGCAGACCTTTGCCCGCATCACCGCCACCAACCCGGCCAAGCTATTCGGCCTCTACCCGCGCAAAGGCAGCATCGCCCCGGGCTTCGACGCCGACCTCGTGCTGTGGGACCCCAACAAGCGCACC
>CAIPLM010000157.1 GCA_903865895.1 uncultured Rhodospirillales bacterium
CCCCTGCCAGGGGCCGAGCCCCTGGACCTCTATCAATTTAAGTGGGTTTTGAATGAAGAGAGGGGCCTACTCAGCGGTTGCAACCACCGGGCAGGCCCCTCTCTTCATTCAAAACCAAACCCTTAAGTCGAGGGTTCCAAGGGATTGAGCTGCGGAGCAGATCAATCCCTTGGCGAGGGTCCAGGGAGCAGCGCTCCCTGGTGGGGTCCGGGGCAAAGCCCCGGCCCTCCCCTCGGAGACTCAGCCGATGCGTTCGCCGTGGAGGACCACGTCGAGGCCTTCGCGTTCTTCATCTTCGGTGACGCGCAGGCCGATGACGGCATCCACGATCTTGAGGATGATGAAGGTCACCACAGCTGACCACACGATGGTGGCGCCGACGGCGATCACCTGTTCCCACAGCTGCGCCATGCCGCCGATGGTAACGCCGTTCGGATGGTCCTTGTCGGCGGTCAGCGGGCCGTAGGCGAAGACACCGGTGAGCAGGGCGCCGACGATGCCGCCGATGCCATGCACGCCGAATGCGTCCAGGCTGTCGTCATAGCCGAGCATATGCTTGAGCGAGGTGGCCGACCAGAAGCAGACCACGCCGGCGACAATGCCGATGATCAGGGCCGGGCCGGGCAACACGAAGCCCGAGGCCGGGGTGATGGCGACCAGGCCGGCGACTGCGCCCGAGATGGCGCCGAGCACGGAGGGCTTCCCCTTGCTCGCCCACTCGGCGAAGGTCCAGGCCAGCGCCGCGCCGGCGGTGGCGATTTGCGTCACGGTCATCGCCATGCCCGCGCGGCCGTTGGCGGCGGTGGCGGAGCCGGCGTTGAAGCCGAACCAGCCCACCCACAGCAGCGAAGCACCGATCACGGCGAGCGAGACGTTGAACGGCGCCATGTTCTCGGAGCCGTAGCCGAAGCGCTTGCCGAGCACGAGGGCGCAGACCAGGCCGGCGATACCGGCGTTGATATGCACCACGGTGCCGCCGGCGAAGTCAGCCGCGCCGCGCACGTTCAGCCAACCGGTCGGCGCCCATACCCAATGGGCGACCGGCGAGTAGACCAGCAGTGACCACAGCGTGATGAACACCAGCAGCGCCGAGAACTTCATGCGGTCGGCAAAGGCGCCGGCGATCAGGGCCGGGGTGATGATGGCGAAGGTCATCTGGAACATCATGAACACCGTCTCGGGGATGGTGTTCGTGACGGCAGCTTCAAGCCCCTTGCCGAGGATGAACGGCTTGTCCCAATCGGCGCCGAGGCCGTTGAGGAAGAAGCGGCTGAGGTCGCCGATATAGGCGTTGCCGTTGGTGAAGGCGAGGCTGTAGCCGGCGATCATCCAGATCACCGTCACCAGGCAGGTGATGATGAAGGACTGCATCATGGTGGCGAGGATGTTCTTCTTGCGCACCATGCCGGCGTAGAACAGCGCGAGGCCGGGGATGGTCATCAGCAGCACGAGCGCGGTGCTGGTGAGCATCCAGGCGGTATCGCCGGAATCGAGCTTCGGCGCGTCCTCGGCGAAGGCCGGCAGGCTGAGCGCGAGCATCGGCAGCGCCAAAGCGGCGCGCCGGAGGAGTTTCGTCATGCGGTTGGGTTCCTTCGCTGGGGCGCTCACAGTGCGGCCTCGTCGGCTTCGCCGGTGCGGATGCGCACGGCGCGTTGAATGTCCATGATGAAGATCTTGCCGTCGCCGATCTTGCCGGTGTGGGCGGCCTTGATGATCGCCTCCACCACCTGGTCGGCGAGGTCAGCGGCGACTGCCACCTCGATCTTTACCTTCGGCAGGAAATTCACGTGGTATTCGGCCCCGCGGTAGATTTCCGTTTGGCCTTTCTGTCGGCCGAAGCCCTTCACCTCGGATACCGTGAGGCCCTGAACGCCCAGCGGCGTCAGCGCTTCGCGGACATCGTCGAGCTTGAACGGCTTGATGATGGCCATGATGAGTTTCATGTCGCAGCCCTGCTCCCGTTCGGCTGTTGTCGCGCCGCCCACACACCCCAACGGGACGCACACCGACGCGCTGCCAAGATTGGTTAACAAGAACCGTGCCAGAGGATTCCGTGGGGATTGGCGATGGAATGACCAAGCGGGTGGACAGAGTCTGCACAATTCACGGGCACACGCCGGGATTCCGACCAAAACGCCCTGCTCGCGTACAAGGCAGTGGTTAGCGGCGGCGGCGCAGCATCGTGCGTATATTGAAGGCGCCGAACCCCTGCCCGGCCAGCCCGTAGGCCGCCATGCCACCGGCCACCAGCACGCCAAGCCCAGCCCAGCGCCATACGCCGGCGGTGCGCGCGAACACCAGCGCCTCCAACGCATAGAGCGCCACGACCATGGCGAGTCCGGCCAGCAGCATCCGCGGCACCACGCGGAGCAGCGCCGCATCGAACGCCATGTGGCCGCGCCGCATCAGCACCGCCGCCAGCACCGCGACATTCACCCAGGCCGCCAGCGAGGAGGCGAGCGGCGGGCCGAGATGGGCGAACGGCACCATGAAGGCGACGTTGAGGGCGAGGTTCACCCCCACGGTCGCCATGCCGATCTTCACGGGCATGGCGGTGTCGCCGCGCGCAAAGAAGGCGGGCACCAGCACCTTCACCAGCACGAAAGCCGGCAGCCCGGCGGCATAGGCGGCGAGTGCCTGGGCGGAAAGGCGGACGTCCTCGTGGGTGAAGGCACCGCGCTCGAACAGCACCGAGAGGATCGGGCCCGGCACCGCCAACAGCGCCAGCGCCGCCGGCAGGGTCAGCGCCAGCGCGTATTCCAGCGCGCGGTTGAGCGTGGCGATCGCCTCTTTCGCCTGGCCGCCGAGCGCCTGACGCGAGAGGGTCGGCAGCAGCGCGGTGCCAACCGCGACGCCGATCGTGCCGAGGGGCAACTGGTTGATGCGATCGGCGTAGTAGAGGATCGACACCGTGCCGGCCGGCAGCAGGCTGCCGATGATGACGTCCACCGCGAGGTTGAGCTGCGTCACCCCCGCCCCCACCAGCCCCGGCCCCATGCGGCGGAACAGCAGGCGCATGCGGGGCGTCAGCCGCGGCCGCGGCAGGGTGATCCGCATCCCCGCCCGCCGCACCGCCCAGACCAGCAGCGCGAGCTGGAATACGCCCGAGACCGACACGCCCCAGGCCAGCGCATGTCCCGCCGTTGGCACCAGCGGGGCGAGGCCGAGCATGAAGCCGATGGAGACGAGATTATAGATCAGCGGCGCGGCGGCGGCGGCGGCGAAGCGGTCAAGCCCGTTCAGCACGCCGGAGAACAAAGCGGTGAGGCAAATCAGCGGCATATAAGGGAAGGTGATGCGGCTCAGTTGCACCGCGAGGGCGTATTTCTCGGGGATCGCCACGAAACCGGGGGCGATCACCAACAGGAGGGCCGGCATGAACACTTCGGCCAGCACGGTCAGCCCGACCAGCCAGAACGCCATCACCGAGGCCGCCTGGGCGGCGAAATTCCGCGCCTCCGCCTCGCCCTCGGCGGCCAGCAGGCCGGAGAAGGCGGGCACGAAGGCCGCGTTGAAGGCACCCTCGCCGAACAGCCGGCGGAACAGGTTCGGTAGGCGGTTGGCGACGAAGAAGGCATCGGCCACCGGCCCGGCGCCCAGCATGGCGGCGATCAGGATATCGCGCGCGAAGCCGAGCACCCGGCTGCCCATCGTCCAGCCGCCGACCGTGAGGATTCCGCGCAACATCCAGCCATTCTAACTCACGCCGCGCGCCGGCAGAAGGCGGCCCAAAACGCTGAAAGCCGGCCCGCGGGGGGGCGCGGACCGGCTTTCTCACGCAGGCGGCCTCTCGGGGAGGGATCGGCCGCCGCGACACGCCGACGGCCATTGCGGACCGTCAGCGCGGATCGGAACGCCCGGGAAGGGCGAAACCAATTAATTGTTACGCCCTATTTGGTACCGGTGCATCGCGCCCAAAAGGACGTGAATGAGATGAGAGCCATGCGCCGAAAGACGATCTACCCGCCGGCACCTCACGCGGTTCCTAACGGCAGATGAAGCATCGTCCACCCGGCGGAGCGGACGCGCAGGCATTGGCATCCCCGCGCTGGCACGACGCCTCCCGCCGTGCTTAAATGACTCACTATTGAATTCGCCAGCCGCGCCGCGCACGACCGCCGCCCGAGGATAAGACAACAGGAGTTTCAATGAGTTCGGGTGCCGGGCAAGGTCGCATACGGGGCTTTATCGAAGCGGTGACGGATGGCGGTATCGCAGGTTGGGCGTTCCGCGAAGGGGATGAAGCTCCCCTTGTGCTGCGGCTTTCGGTCGACGGGCTGCCTTGCGCCGACATCACCTGCGACGCCGAGCGCCCAGATGTATGGGCGGCCCGCGCGGATGTGCGCGAAGCCAGCGGCCATGGCGCCCGGCTCGGCTTCCGCGCCGCCCTCCCGCCGTCATGCTTCGATGGCATGGAGCACCGCTTCGATCTGCTGGTCGAAACCGGCGAGTCGGCCGGGCTTGCCACCATCGGACGGCCCGCGGGGTGGATCCGCCAGTTCTCCTTCCCGCGCATCGCCGTGCTCGGCCGTGTCGAGCCCGTGGAGAACGGCGCGCTGATTTTCGGCTGGGTGGTGGTGGTGGACCGGCTGGAGGGCCGCAAGCGCACCGCGAACGAGGTCGATGTGCATAGTTCCAACGGCACCCGGGTGGCGCTCACCGCCGGCATGCGGCGCCCCGACGTCGCCGCCGCGCTGGGCTGCGGTGAGGATTGCGGTTTCCGCTTCGTCCCGCCGCCCACGCTCTCGGGCCCCGAGGGCGCCACGCTGACCTTCCGGGTGATGCCCGAGGACATCGATTTCGCCCCCCACCCGATCGCCATTCCGCCGTTTGTGCCGGTCGAACCCAGAATCGAACCCGAACCGCCGCCCGCTGCCGAGCCCGAAATCGCGGCCACCCCGGAGCCTTTGCCGGAACCGGCGCCAGAGCCGGAACTTGGCCCCCCGCCTGAACCCGGCCCGGAGGAAGTGCCGCCAGAGGCGGCGGCTGAGATGCCGCCCGAACCGGACAGCAGCGCCGCCGTGCCAGCGGCCGACGAAATGCCCGACGTCGCGGCCGACATCATCGCTGGAACCAGCCTGGAGGACACCGAAGCCGCGGCCGCCCTGCAGGCGGACCCGGACGATCCCCGCCTACAGTTCACCGGCCTGCCGCGCCGTGCCCTGTTCGGCATCGCAGCCGAACTCGCGGAGAAGCGCGCCGCGGTGGCGCCGAAGCCGATCAAGATCCCGGAAGGCTATTACGGCACCGCCGTTGAGCAGACCGTGGCCGAGGCATTAGACCGCGCCTTTTACCTCGCCACCTATCGCGACGTGGCGGAGGCCGGGTTCGATCCCGTCACCCACTACCTCTCCGCCGGCTGGCGCGAGGGCCGCATGCCGGCGCCGTGGTTCGATACCAACCACTACCTCAATGCCAACCCCGACGTGCGCGATGCCGGGGTGAACCCGTTCTGGCATTACCTGCTGAGCGGCCGCACCGAGGGCCGCCTGCCAAGCCGCCCGGGTGGCTTCCGCCGCGATGCCATCGAATCGGCCGTGGCGCCGGAACTGCGCACCGCGGATTGGGTGCGGCCCACCGCGGTGCTGAAGCTGCTGAACGATCATCTGGAGCGGCGGCTCCGCATCACCATTGCCGCCGCCAAGGGCATCGTCATCTCGGTCAGCCACGACCACTACCTGACCTCCACCGGTGGCGTGCAGCTCTTCATTGGCGACGAGCAGGCGGCCTTCGCGCGCAAGGGGCTGGCCTATCTCAACCTTTCGCCCACCGAGCCGGACCTCGTCTTCGCCGGCGATGGCTGCACCGGCATGATGCGCCTGGCGCTCGATGGGGAGAGCATCGGCAACGCCTCCTACGAAGACCTCGCCGCCATATTCGCCGGGCTGCAGACGCGGCCGGGCGAGACCCGCATTTTCGCCGTGCATTGCCTGCTCGGCCATCACCTCGCCCGCCTCACCGCGCTGCATGCCGCCTTCGCGCCGCAGGCCAACTTTTTCTGGCTGCATGATTATTCGGCGCTGTGCCCCGGCTTCAACCTGCTGCGCAACGACGTCGCCTTCTGCGGCGCGCCGGAGGAGAGTAGCGACGCCTGCCTCGTCTGCGTCTACGGCGAACGCCGGGCGGCGCATCTGGCGCAGCTGGACGCCATGTTCTCGGCTATCCCCTTCACCGTCGTCGCTCCCTCGCAGCCCGCGCTCGATATCTGGCAGCGGGCCAGCCGGCTGCCGCACGACCGCGCGTTGGTGCACCCCCATTGCGTGCTGGAGCAGGTGAGCACGCGCAGCCGCACCCTGCCCGCCCAGGCCTTCGGCCGTGGCCAGAACAAAGTGCGGATCGCCTTCACCGGCTACCCCGTCAACCACAAGGGCTGGCCGATCTTCCTCGATCTCGTGCGCCGCACCAGCCATCTCGGCTGCTACCAGTTCTTCCATTTCGTGAACCCCGACGCCACGGTGCCGGCGCTCACCACGGTGCAGCGGGTAGATGTGAAGGTGGCGGCGGATCATCGCGACGCCATGGCCGCAGCCCTCATCGCCCATGAGATCGACATCGTGCTCATCCTGGCCGCATGGCCCGAAACCTTCTCCTACGTCACCTACGAGGCACTCGCCGCGCATGCCGACATCATCACCCTGCCCGATAGCGGCAATGTTGCCGCCGTGGTGCTGAAAGAGGGCCGCGGCATCGTCGCCGAGGAAGCCGCCATCATGGACCTGTTCGAAAGCCTCCGCCTCGTGGAATATGTCCGCCTCCGCTCGGCCCAGGGTATCCCCGGCGGCAAGCTGGTCCATACCGGCACCACAGCGACCCTGCTCGACGCCGAGATGGCGGCATGAGCGCGCGCAGCGCCGGGCGGATCGCCTGCTACACCAGCTTCAGCTACGCCTATCTCTCACGCGCCCGCATCCTGGTCGCCTCGCTGCGCCGGCATCACCCGGACTGGGAGCTCTGGGCCCTGATGATCGACGAGCCGCCCGAGGGGATGGACGAGGCGGCGGCGCTGGCAGAGTTTGACGGCGTGGTGAAGCCCGCCGACCTCAATCTGACCCGTACCGAGGCCTGGCTGTTCAAGCATGACGTGGTGGAGGCCTGCACGGCGGTGAAGGGGGCGATGATGGCCCATCTCCTCGCCCGGGGTGCGGCCAAGGTGGTGTATTTCGACCCCGACATCGCGGTCTTTCACCCGATCACCGATATTCTCGAAAAGCTCGACACCTTCTCAATCGCGCTCACGCCGCACCAGATCGCCCCCAACCTCACGGATGCGGCGGTGCGCGACAATGAGATCACCTCCCTGCTCTACGGCGTGTTCAACCTCGGCTTCGCAGCCGTGCGCAATGACGCCAATGGCCGGGATTTCGCGGCCTGGTGGGCCACCCAGCTCTACCGCGCCTGCTACGACGAGGTCGCCAGCGGCATTTTCACCGACCAGAAATACTGCGACCTCGTGCCCGCCCTGTTCGACGGCGTGACCGTGATCCGCGATCCCGGCTGCAATGTCGCGAGTTGGAACCTCAGCCGCCGCGCCATCCGCTTCGATACCCAGGCGCGGCTGGTGGTGAACGGATCGCCGCTGAAATTCTACCACTTCACCAAGATCGGCGGGGTGGGAGACCTGATGACCGAGCGCTATGCCGGCGCCAATCTCGAGGTGTTCGAGATCTGGCAATGGTACAAGCGACAGGTGGTCGCCAAGTCGGTGCCCGGTATTCCCAAGCGCTACTGGCACTACGGGAATTTCGCCGATGGCACGCCGATCCCCAAGGAGGCCCGCGTGCTGTTCCGCCGGCGGGCGGACCTCTACGCCTATTTCGACCACCCCTTCGCTGCCGGCGAGGGCTCCTACCTCGCCTGGCTCGGCCGCGAGCATCCGGAGATGCTCATCCCGGAGGCGGCCGGCAGCCAAGCGGCTTGAGTTTTCGCGCGGTTGTGGCGGGGAAGCGGCCCAGCTTCTCCGCCGGGCGCACCGGGCGGCGCACCAACTCGCCGCCGCAATTCGGACAGCGCCCGGCGAGCACACCATCAGCGCAATCCGCGCAGAAGGTGCACTCGAAGGAGCAGATCCGGGCGTCGAGGCTGTCGGGCGGCAAATCCCTGTCGCAGCATTCGCAGCCCGGGCGCAGTTCCAGCATGGTCAGAGCTTCACCAGCGGGCACTCGCCGTCCTTGAGCGAGCGCCAGGCCTCGGCCGGCGGGATCACCGCCAGCGGCTGGCAATAGTCGTATTTGCTCTTGGCGGCCGATGGCGCCTTGACCTGCCAGAGATACATCTCGTGCATCACCCGGCCATCCTCGCGCAGCTTCACGTTGGCGTTGTAGAAATCATTCACCGGCATGGATTTCATCTTCGCCGCCACCGCATCGGCCTCGGTGGTGCCGGCCTCCTTCACCGCCTTCAGCCAATGCGTCGCCGCCGCGTAGTTGCCGGCATGCAACAGGCCCGGCACCGCGCCGCCCATCTTCGCCCCCCAGCGCGCCGCGAAGGCGCGCGTGGCATCGGTGCGGTCCCAGTAGAAACTATCGGTATAGACCAGCCCCTCGCACACGCTCTGGCCCAACGAGGCGATGTCGGAGACCTGCATCAGCAGGGTGGCGATCTTCACGCCGGATTTGCGCATGCCGAATTCGGCGGCCTGCTTGATGCAGTTCTGCAAATCCGTGCCGGCATTGGCGAGCCCGATCACCTTGGCGCCCGAGGCCTGCGCCTGCACCAGATAGGAGGAGAAATCCGCCGTGCCGAGCGGGGCCCGCACGGCGCCGAGCACCTTGCCGCCCGCCGCCTTCACCGCATCGGCCGTGTCGCGCTCCAGCGCGTAGCCGAAGGCGTAGTCGGCGGTGATGAAGAACCAGCTATCGCCGCCGGCCTTGGTCAGCGCGGTGCCGGTGCCATGGGCGAGGGCGAAGGTGTCGTAGCAGAAATGCATCCCATAGGGGGAGCACAGCTTGCCCGTGAAGTCGGACGCCGCGGGGCCGGTGATGTTGTAGATGCGCTTCTTGTCGCGCGCGACCTGCTGCGTCGCCAGCCCCGAGGAGGAGGCAGCGCCATCGCCGAACGCATCGACGCCCTCATCGGCCCATTGCCGCGCGATGGCGGAGGCGAGATCGGGCTTGTTCTGCATGTCCGCCTGCAGGATCTCGATCGGGCGGCCCAACACGGAGCCGCCGAAATCCTGCACCGCGAGGTCCACCGCGACCCGGTTGCCCGGGCCGCCGACGTCGCGGTACGGCCCGCCCATGTCGCTCAGCAGCCCGTAGCGCACCGGCTTGGACGTGCTTTGCGCGCGAATGATCCCCGGCAGCGCCAGAGTTGCCGCGGCGCCGAACAGCGCGCGGCGTGACACATGTGACATAGATTTGATCCTCCCCGTTGTGCTTGTTCTGTTTTGCGCAACCCTGCACGCCCGCAAGCCTCAACGCAACTCGGATCACCCAGGCCCGACGCGACGGACCTTGCGCGGCGCGGTGATCCAGATGGCGATAATGGCAAGCAGGCTGATCGCGCCGGCGATGAGAAAGCCGGGGATGTCAGAGCCCAGCCGGTCATGCAGCACGCCCACCACGAAAGGCCCGGCCGCACCGCCGGCGATGCCGGAGAGCATCATCGTGCTGAAGATGATGCCGAAATGCCGCCCCTCGAAAATCTCGACGCTGATGGCGCTCATCACGGATGGGATGACGTAACCGAGCGTGCCCTGCGCCAGCACCATCGCCCATAGCAACAGCGGGTTCGGATACCAGTTCAGCGCGATCAGCAGCGCGTAGGCGAGGGTGAAGCCAAGGCAGCCCAGCGTCCACACCGGTTCGCGGCCGATGCGGTCTGACAGGGCGCCGAGCAGGATCTGGCCGGGGATGCCGACCAGGCTGACAAAGCCGAGCGCCCAGCCGGCGATCTCGGCGGAGAAGCCGACATCGATCAGGTATTTGGTCTGGTGCACCTGCACCGCGTACCAGGCGAACATCGCGCAGGTCATCCCCAGCACCAGCCACCAGAACCGGGTGGTGCGCATCGCCCGCGCCAGCGTCCATTCGGTGCCGGCCCAGGCGGCATCGACGATCGTCACGCGCCGACCCAGCGCCGCGGCCGCCGCCGTTTCGCCATCCGGCCGCAGACCGAGATCCTCCGGGCGGCGGCGGGTCAGCAGGTTCAGCGGCACCAGCAGCACGATCGAGACCACCGCCAGCCCGATACAGGCCGGCCGCCAGCCGACGGTGGCGATCATCCGGCTCATCACCGGCAACAGCACGATCGAGCCGACGCCCACGCCGGCAAAGGCGATCGACATCGCCATCGCCCGGTTGCGCACGAACCAGTTGGGCAGATAGAGCCCCTGGGACGAGTAGCCGGTGGCAACCGAGGAGCCGCCAACCAGCACGCCGAGCGTGGCGTAGAGGTGCCATTGCTCGGTGATCAGCGTCGCCAGGCTCATGCCCAGCGCGAGCCCGACCGCGCCGATCTCCGACACCCATGCCGGTCCCTTGGCATCCATCAGCCGGCCGAGCATCGGGGAAAGCAGAGCCGAGACCAGGAAGCCGAAGGAGAATGCCCCGGCAGTCACGCCGCGGTTCCAGCCGAATTCATCGAGAATGGGGGGGAACAACAGGGAGAAGGCCGTACGCGCATTCACGCCGACCGCCATCGTGACGAAGGCGACGGCTACCACCACCCAGCCGTAGTAAAAAGGGAGACGGCGGGCGAGAGCGGCGATCATGGGGGCCTCGGGGTTGAAAGTGTTCCGCCGGGACGCACGCCCCGGCGGTTCACGCTCTGTGTCCTTTTCGCGTGATCCACGTTTTATGACCTGCCGGCCTCAAACGATCACGCTTGCTCGCCGTCACGCGGCAGAGGCGCGCCGGCCCGGCCGAAGCCGGGGGGGCGGGAGGTCAGGCGATGGCGCGGGCCACCTCCTCATCGGTGGGGAAGCGGCCCTGCTGCTTCTTGGAGAAGCGCAGCGCACCATCCACCGTGATCTCGAACACGCCACCGGAGGATTTGCGCAGCCTGATCTGCGCCTCCGGCACGCGAGCGAGCATGACATCCCGCGCCACTCGGGCGCGCGGTTCGTAGTTTCAGGAGCCGCAATATTCGATTTCGACGTCCATGAAGGGCCTCCTCAAAGGGTTCCACACAGGAAGGGTGGCCGCGGCGGGGGGCGGCGTCAAGCGGTGCGACACGGGCGACCATTCCGGCGGAATGCTGGACACGCCGACGGTCCAATCACTATAGCAAGGTAAGCAGGGAGTGCGAGCAGAGCCATGGCTGAGGCAAGCAAGATCGTTCCGGTCATTCTCTCCGGCGGCTCGGGCACGCGGCTGTGGCCGGTCTCGCGCGAGAGCTTCCCCAAGCAGTTCTGGCCGCTGATTTCCGATCGCACGATGATCCAGGATACCGCAGCACGGGCCATCGGGCCGGGCTTCGCGCCGCCGATGGTGGTGTGCAATCAGGAGCACCGCTTCCTCGTCGCCGAGCAGATGCGCGGCATCGGCATCGCCGGCGCCCAGGTGGTGCTGGAGCCGGTCGGCCGCAATTCGGCGCCGGCGATCCTGGCCGCCGCACTGCTGCTCGCCGAGACCGACCCGGATGCCGTCATGTGGATGATGGCGGCCGACCATGCCATCGCCGACCTCTCCGCCCTCGCCGCCGCGCTCGATGCCGCGGTGACGGCCGCGCGGGCTGGGCGCTTCGTCACCTTTGGCATGAAACCCACCGCGCCCGAGACCGGCTATGGCTACATCGAGGTCGGCGAGGCGATCGCCGGCCTAGGCGCCGTGCATGCAGTGGCCCGCTTCGTCGAGAAGCCGGACGCGGCGACGGCAGCGCAGCTGGTCGCCGGCGGCACGCATCTCTGGAACTCCGGCATGTTCGTCTTCACCGCGCGCACGCTGATCGACGAGATGCGCGCCCATGCGCCAGAGGTGATCCCCCCGGTGCAGGCCGCCGTGAGCAACCGCAAGACCGATCTCGACTTCATCCGGCTCGACCCCGCCGCTTTCGCCAGCGGCCCCAATATCAGCCTCGACTACGCGGTGGCCGAGCGCACCGACCGCGCCGCCGTGGTGCCGGCCGATATCGGCTGGACCGATGTCGGCTCCTGGGGTGCGCTATGGGAACTCGGCGCCAAAGATGCTGGCGGCAACGTGGCCCTCGGCGACGTGCTGCTGGAAGGGGCGGAGAACTGCTACGTCCGCTCCGACGGCATCGTCACCGCCGTGGTCGGCCTGTCGGATGCCGTGGTGGTCGTCACCGAGGATGCCGTGCTCGCCATGCACCGCGACCGCGCACAGGACGTGAAGAAGGTGGTCGACCGGCTGAAAGCCGCCAAGCGGCAGCAGGCGGTGGCGCATAACCGGGTCTACCGCCCCTGGGGGTTCTATGAGAGCCTCATCCTCGGCGAGCGTTTCCAGGTGAAGCGCATCGTCGTCACCCCCGGCGAGAAGCTCTCGCTGCAAAAGCATTTCCACCGCGCCGAGCACTGGGTGGTGGTGAACGGCTCGGCACTGGTGACGCGCGATAGCGAGACCCTGCTGGTGCGCGAGAACGAGAGCATCTACCTCCCGCTCGGCTGCGTGCACCGCCTGGAGAACCCCGGCCGCATACCGCTCACCCTGATCGAAGTGCAATCCGGCGCCTATCTCGGCGAGGACGACATCGTGCGCATCGAGGACGTCTACAGCCGGGCTTGATCGCCGCCACTGGCCATCAGGGAGCGTTCCCGATGGCGTGCAGGGTCGAGTTGTTGATCACGTAGACCGTGCCGTCCGGCCCGATCACCGTCATCGTATAGGCCTCCGGCACTGGCGGGTTCAGCGTCATCGATTGGGTGAGCGTGTTGGTCGCGAGGTTCCAGCGATAGACGTGGCCGTCCTCGCTGTTGGCGATCACCACGCCGTTCGCCGCATCCACCACGGCGGAATTGATGCACCACTCATAGACCGCGCCGGCGGGTTCACCCGGATACTGGGTGGGGGCAAGGATGGTCTGCACATCCATCATCACGGTGGCCGAGCTATAAGGGTCCACCTGGGCCTGGTTCGGGTCGATGATGGCAATCTTATTATGCCCGTCGCCGGAGTTCGGCAGACCATAATAGTTGTTGTACTTGGTCATCAGCAGATAGCTCGACGGCCCGGTATAACTCGGGATCAGCGCCTTGGGAACGATTGAGACCGTGTTGTCCCAGCCGAAAGACCCGGGCGTCTTCTTCACCGTGAGATCGGCGCTGAAGTGCAGCAGCCAGCCACGGTCGTTGTGGGTGAACGGATTCTCCAGCACGCCGTAATAGACATCCCCATCCGGCCCGATGGTCGGCGAGGCGGTGCTGTCGTTGAAGATCTGTGCCTTCTGGCCGGATGCCGGATCGAGCAGCGCGACCTTGTATTTCGGCGCCAGCGTCGTTGAGTCGAGGCCCAGCAGATAGCCCGAGGAACCGTTGGAGACAGCGATATACACGGTCTGGCCATCATTGGAGATCGCCGGCGCGCAATTCATCGCCACCTGCGTCATCGTCGGGTCGCCCGACGCGGTGGCGGCACTGGTCCATATGCCATTGCCGGCCAGGGAGATGCGCGCAATGCCGCTCTTGAGGCCGGCATTCGTGGCGCCGCTGACCGTGAAGCCGAAAAAGATGTTGCGCGACGCATCCGCCGTCAGCGGCGTGCTGATCTGCACCGCCTTGTTATAGGCCACGCGATGCGTCTGATACTCGCCAAGCCCATAGAATGCGATCCGGCTGAGCGCGCCGTTGGGCTGATCGATCGAGGCCCGGCGGAGCAGCGTGCCGCCGGCGCCTGCAATATACAGTCGATTGGCCGCATCGATGACGGCCGGCAATGGCGGCGCCCAATTATGCGCCGGCATGGTCCAATCCGTTGCCTGCGACCACAGCAGCGCGCCAGTGCTGCCGAGGCGGGCATCAACACGGAAGCTACCATTGGCTTTGCTTTTCACCGGGATCAGCACGGTGTTCAGCGCGCTGATCATCGGCGAGCCGTAATGGATCAGCAATTCACCACCGACGAGTTGCGGTGCCTCGTCGACCCGGGCAGTCCAATGCATGTTGACGAAGTTCTGCGCGCCGGCTGGGGCGCGGGCGGTATGCTGCGCATTGCCGCCAAATCCAGCCCACGCCGGCGGCGTGGCAGCGGCGAGTGGCGCCGCCACCACCGCAGCCGCGCAGGCCATCACCAACGCTTTCGCAAAGTTTGCCATTCCCGGTTCCTTCGACACGACCGGACCATAACCGCCGGTCCCCATTCGGTCCAAGGTCAACTTCATGGCAATGCGCCCATTCGGGTCATACGATCCGCCAGGCGCCACACTGACGTTGATTGCGTGGCCGGCGAGGCGCCCGGCAAATGCGATCCGGTGTCAGTCCTCGTCGTCGCGTGGCGTGTGCCGAGCGATGACGTCGCGCTTGCCGACGTGATTGGCGGGGCCGACGATGCCCTGCTTCTCCATTTGCTCGATGAGCTTGGCGGCACGGTTGTAGCCGATGTTGAGGTGGCGCTGGAGGAAGGAGGTGGAGGCCTTGCCTTCGCGGGCGACGACGTCGACGGCCTGGTCGAACAGCGAGAGCTCGCCGCCATCGCCGCCGAGCGGGTTGTTTCCGCCTTCCTCCTCGCCGCCCTCGGGGGCCTCGGTGACTTCCTCGACGTAGTCCGGTTCGCCCTGCTCGCGCAGATGGGCGACCACTTTTTCAACTTCGTCATCGGAGACGAAGGGGCCGTGCACGCGCATGATGCGGCCACCCTGGGCCATGTACAGCATGTCGCCCTGGCCGAGCAGCTGCTCGGCGCCCTGCTCGCCGAGGATGGTGCGGCTGTCGAACTTGCTGATCACGGTGAAGCTGATGCGGGTGGGGAAGTTCGCCTTGATGGTGCCGGTGATGACGTCGACCGAGGGGCGCTGGGTGGCCATGATGACGTGGATGCCGGCGGCGCGGGCCATCTGAGCCAGGCGCTGCACGGTGGTCTCGATCTCCTTGCCGGCGACCATCATGAGGTCGGCCATTTCGTCGATGAACACCACGATGAGCGGCAGCGGCTCAAGGGCCAGCGGCTGTTCCTCGAAGACGGGCTTGCCGGTTTCGCTGTCGAACCCGGTTTGCACCTTGCGGGTGACGATCTCGCCGCGGCCGCGGGCCTGGGAGACCCGGTCATTATAGCCGGCGATGTTGCGCACGCCGAGCTGGCTCATGGCGCGGTAGCGGCGCTCCATTTCGCGCACCGTCCATTTGAGCGCCACCACCGCCTTGGCCGGCTCGGTCACCACCGGGGCGAGCAGATGCGGGATGCCCTCGTAGACCGAGAGTTCCAGCATTTTCGGGTCGATCAGGATCAGGCGGCACTGGTCGGGCGAGAGCTTGTAGAGCAGCGAGAGGATCATCGCGTTGATCCCGACCGACTTGCCGGAGCCGGTGGTGCCGGCCACCAGCAGATGCGGCATGCGGGCGAGATCGGCGATGATCGACTTGCCGGCGATATCCTTGCCGAGCGCCAGCGGCAGGCGGAAGGGCGTGTCCACCCATTCGGAGGATTGCAGCAGCTCGGTGAAATACACCGTCTCGCGGGTGCGGTTGGGCACCTCGATGCCGATCACATTGCGGCCGGGCACGGTGGCGATACGCACGGCGGTAACGGCCAGCGTGCGGGCGACGTCATCGGCGAGGCCGATCACCCGGGCGGAGCGGATGCCGGGGGCGGGCACAAGTTCGAACAGCGTCACCACCGGGCCGGCGAGATAGGCGACGATTTCGCCCTCGACCCCATAGTCGTGCAGCACCGTCTCCAACATGCGGGCGGTGGCGTCGAGCGCCTCGGTGGAGGGGGCGCCGATCGCGTCGCGGCTCGGCGGCGTGGTCAGCAGGTCGAGCGGCGGGAAGTTCCAGGTCTGCTCGATCGGCAGCGCGAGCTGGGCGGGCGGGGCCTTCTTGTCCTCGCCGGTGGATTTCGGCGGCTTGGGCGGTTTCGGCGGGTCGCCAGCGGGGCGCGGCGGATCGACCAGCACCGGCTCCTGGCGGAGCTGCGTACGGGTGCCGATCACCACCGCCCGCGGTGCGGGGGCAGCTTGCGCCTCTGGCTCGGGGGCGGGCGTCCCGTTGATACGATGCAGCAGCCCGAGGCCGAAGCGGGCGAGGCGGCGGCCGCCGCGGGCCGAGAGCGAGGCGGCGGAGCGGCCATGCACGGCGCCGGCCTTGGCGGCCACCCCGGCAGCGCGCCATTCAGTGGCGGTGAGGCCGAGTGAAAGCAGCGTCAGCAGCACCGCGAGCAGGGCACCGAGGCACCACAGGCCGAGCCCGCCGAAGGGGCCGAACAGCTCCCGCCCGGCATTCAGCACCGTGCTGCCGACGATTTGTCCGGCGGCCCCGCCGAGCCCGGCGCCCACCGGCCAGCTCAGCGCACGGCCTGAAGGGCTGGGTATCCCGGCGAGCACGCCGGCCACCGCCGGGAGTGCGGCCAGCAGGCAGGCGATGCGCAGCGGCAGGCTGCCGAGCCCGCGATGCGAACCGACGCGCCAGGCCCAGGCGAGCAGCGCGATCCCCGGCAGCGCGCCGGCGACCCCGAAGCCCTGCAGCAACAGATCGGCCGCGATGGCGCCGGGCAGCCGGCCGAGATTGCTCGCGGCGCGGGCGGTGGCGGTATTCAGCGAGGGGTCGGCCGGGTCATAGGTGATCAACGCGATCAGCAGCGCCACCCCGAGCGCCAGCATCACGAGGGCGCCGATTTCGGCGAGCCGGCGCAGGAACGAGGCCCGCAGATCCGCCGAGGCAAAGCCGCCAGCCGCTCCCGACCCTGTCTGCGCACCCCAGGCCATGCATGCTCCCCCACGGCGCCGGACGTTGACGCCTCATCGCAACTCTATCGCACAAGCCGCTGAAAAAAGAAGGGGGATGCCGACTCGGTCAATCGGATTTTGGCGTGATGATCTCCACCCAATTGGCGCCGATACCCACCGCTTGCGAGGCCTGGGGGCTCAACACCCCATCCTCGCGGATGGCATAAACGCCGAGCCGCCCCGAGGTCATCCCGGCGCACAGCAGATACCGCCCGCCCGGCGCGATACGGAAGCCGCGCGGCGTCTCCTCGCTGGCCACCCGGCAGCGCAGCGCGAGCGTGCCATCCGCCGGATCGATCGCGTAGCCCACCAGCGTATGGCTCAGCCGCTCGCTGGCGTAGAGATAGCGGCCATCCGGGGTGACATGGATATCGGCCGAGGCCGCTTCGGTGACGCCATCCGGCAGCAGCGAGATCGTCTGGCGCTCCATCAGCCCCCCGCTCGCGGCGTCACGGGCGAAAACGCCGATCGTCCCATCCAGCTCATTCACCACGTACAGCATCCGCCCGCCCTGGCCGAACACGATATGGCGCGGCCCCGCCCCCGCCTTGGTCCGCCCGGCGATATGCACCGCCGGTGCCAGGCGTGAGGTGGCAGCATCGAAGGCCTGGCAGAGGATCGCATCCCCCCCGAGGCTGGCGGCGTAAAGGAACCGGTTCGCCGGATCCATCACCGCGCAATGCGCCTTGGGCGGCGTCGCGATCACCTGCGACGGATCGCCCACCACCCCATCCCGCCCGATCGGGTTCACCGCGATTTTCGCGCCGGGATAGGAGGCGCTGAGCAGCGCCCGACCGGTGGCATCCACCGTGAGGTAGCACATGCTGTCTGCCAGCACCCCGCTGCCTACCGGAGTCAACGCACCCCCAGCCCCGATGGCGAAGCTCACCACCGGAAAAGGCGGCGTCCGCAGCCCGGCATAGAGGAACCGCCCATCCGGCGACACCGCCAGCGGCATGCTCCCCGGCGAACTCGCCGCCCCCGGCACCGTCACCCGCCCCAGCGCCCGCAGCCCGCCGGTCTCGCGGTCGAAGGCGAGGATCGCGATCTCGCAGGTATCGGAGCAGGAGACGTAGACGATATCGCTTGGCATGCGCGTTTCCCCGTGGCCGGATCGGCCGATGTGACGGATTATGCCCCCCGCATCGGCAGGGGGGAAGGCAATGACAGGCACGCGTATCGGCAAGGTGGTGGTCACCCCCGTGGCATTCCGCGACCCGCCCTTGCTCAACGTCGCCGGCGTCCACGAGCCCTGGGCGCTCCGCAGCATCATCGAGGTGGAAGCCGAAACCGGCCTCCTCGGCCTCGGCGAAGGCTACGGCGATCTCGACTCCCTCGCCGACCTCAATGCCGCCGCCCCCATGCTGGAGGGGCTCGACCCGTTCGACCTCAACGGCCTGCGCGACCGCATCAGCCTCGCCCTTTTCGGCACCACCGAGGCCGGCGCCGATTTCCCCCGCACCGGCGGCCGCCGCCTCAACGTCGCCTTCGGGGCCTTCGAGGTCGCCTTCCTCGACCTCCAGGCCCGCATCCTCGGCCTCCCCCTCCACGCCCTGCTCGGCGGCGCCGTGCGCCAGGCGGTGCCCTATTCCGCCTACCTCTTCTACAAATTCGCCCGCCACCACGGCGATCCCGGCTACCCCGCCGATGACTGGGGCGAGGTGCTCACCCACGCCCAGATGGTCGACGAAACCCGCCGCATGATCGACGAAAGCGGCTTCACCTCCATCAAGCTGAAGGGCGGCGTGTTCGAGCCCGAGTACGAGATCGAGACCCTCCAGGCCCTCCGAACCGCCTTCCCCGGCTATCCCCTCCGCATCGACCCCAATGGCGGCTGGTCCGTCGCCACCACGCTCCGTGTGCTGCCGAAGCTCGACGGGCTGCTGGAATACCTCGAAGACCCCACCTCCACGCTGGCCGAAATGGGCGAGGTGGCCAAACACGCCTCCATGCCGCTCGCCACCAACATGGTCACCACCGAATGGGGCCATTTCCGCGAAACGCTCGACCGCAACGCCGTACAGGTCATCCTCAGCGACCATCACTACTGGGGCGGCCTGCGCGCCACCCAGCAGCTCGCGCACATGGGCCGCGTCTTCGGCCTCGGCATCTCCATGCACTCCAACTCGCATCTCGGCATCAGCCTGGCCGCGATGACGCATGTCGGCATGACCCTGCCCAACCTCACCTACGCCGCCGACACCCATTACCCCTGGCAGCAGGACGAGGTGATACAAGGCGGCAAACTCCGCTTCAACGCCGGCAGCCTCGCGCCACCACCCGGCCCCGGCCTCGGCGTCACCCTCGATCGCACCGCACTCGCAGCCCTCCACCACAACTATCTCAATACAGGCATCCGCCGGCGCGACGATGCCAGCGAGATGCGCAAGCACGTCCCCGGCTTCAACCCGGCCCGCCCTCGCTTCTGACCGCCCCCGCGTCTGCCCCCCTCACTGCTGATTGACCGCACCCGCCCCGCCGGGCAGCATCGCGGGCAACAGGGAGTGGACGATGGCGATCGACAAGCGCGTGGGCTCGGCGGCCGAAGCCGTGGCCGATATCGGCGAAGGTGCCGTGGTGATGATTTCCGGCTTCGGCGGCGCCGGATTCGCCAACTCCCTGGTGCTCGCCTTGCGGGACCGCAAAGTCGGCGGCCTCACCCTGGTGGTGAACTCCGCCACCCATCCGCTCTCGCAAACCCATACCCTCATCGAGGCCGGGCTGGTCCGCAAAGTCATCTGCTCGGCCGCCCGTGGCCGCGGGGCGGACCTTTCGCCCTTCGAACTTCTCTACAAAGCCGGCAAGATCGAGCTCACCGTGCTCCCCCAGGGCACCTTCGCGGACTCCATCCGCGCCGGCGGCGCCGGCATTCCCGCCTACTACACGCCGGCCGCCTATGGCACCGGGCTCGGTGAGGGCAAGGAAACCCGCCGCTTCAACGGCCGCGATTACGTGCTGGAAGAGGCCATCACCGCGGACGTCGCCTTCGTGCGCGGCGATATCGCCGATCGCTTCGGCAACCTCACCTTCCGCCACGCTCAGAAGAATTTCGGGCCCGCCATGGCCACCGCGGCGAAGCTGACCATCGCCGAGGTCCGCGTCGCCCAAAGCGAGCCCATCGCGCCGGACCGCATCGAACTGCCCGGCGTTTTCGTCAACCGCGTCGTCACCGCCTGAGAGATTGCGCAGGAATGCCCTTTGCCGCGCTGTTCTGACGCCACGGCGAAGAATCCGCAAAGGGCATTCCTGCGCAAGTTCGATTTCTTCTAAAAAACCTGAGAGATCACCATGACCCCACTCAACCGCCAGCAGATCGCCTGGCGCGTCGGCCAGGATTTCGAGAACGGCATGCTGGTCAATCTCGGCCTCGGCATGCCCGTCAACTGCTCGGACTATATCCGCGAGGGCCGCGAGGTCGTCATCCAGTCCGAGAACGGCGTCATCGGCGCCGGCCCCCTCGCCTCCCCCAATGCCGCCGATAGCGACCTGGTGGACGCCGGCAGCCGCAAAATCACCATCGCCCCCGGCGGAACGGTGATCGATTCCGCCTGGTCCTTCGCCATGATCCGCGGCGGCCATATCGACGTCACCGTCCTCGGCGCTTTCGAGGTGGCGGCAAATGGCGACCTCGCCAACTGGGACAACCGCATACCCGACAAAGGCCCCCTGGTCGGCGGCGCGATGGACCTCGCGGCGGCCGCCAAGGAGGTGTGGGTGATGATGGACCACACCACCCGCAAAGGCGCCCCCCGCCTGCTCGGCGCCTGCACCCTCCCCCTCACCGCGCCGTCCTGCGTGACGCGCATCTACACCGATCTCGCGGTCATCTGGCGGGACGCCGAAGGCTTCCTGGTGAAGGAGATCGTCGCCGGCCTCTCCCGCGAAGACCTCCAATCCCGCACCGGCGCCCCCCTCCGCTTCGCCCCCGATTGCGGCGTTCTGGCGGCGCCCGATATCGCCGAGAAAGACTAGCACTTGATCGGCCTCATTCGGCCAAGCCGATTCCTCCCCCCTCCCGCGTTTGCGGGAGGGGTCGGGGGAGGGCGGCGCCTCCGCTCCGCTCCAAGCCAGCGCCTCGCCGACTCCGCAATCTGAGACAAGGGCCTCCTCGATGGACTGGATCGACATCAACGGCACCACGCTGCGCTACGACATCCAGGGCAGCGGCCCCGCCACCCTCGTCCTCATCCACGAGATGGGCGGCACCCTGGAAAGCTGGGACGGCGTCCTGCCCGACCTCCTGCCCGGCCGCCGCATTCTCCGCTACGACACCAGAGGCGCCGGCCAGTCCGAGAAACTCCGCGCCCCCGTCACCTTCCACACCATGGCGAGCGACATCGCCGCCCTGCTCGATGCCAATGGCATCACCGGCCCAGTGGCCCTGGCCGGCTGCGCCGTCGGTGCCGGCATCGCCCTCACCTTCGCCGGCACCTACCCCACAAGCGCCGCTGCCGTCATCGCCATGGCGCCCGCCACCGGCATGCCCGCCGCCCGTCGCGAAGCCGTCCTCGCCACCGTCGCCGCCACCGAGGCCGCCGGCATGCGCGCCGCCGTCGAGTCGAGCTTCGCCAACTCCTACCCCCCGGAAGTCCGGCATGACGCCGAGGTCTTCCGCCGCTTCCGCGCCCGCTGGATGGCCGGTGACCCGCAATCCTACGCCGCGATCTACCGCATGCTCGTCAACGCCGAACTCGCCGACACGCTGGCGGCCATCGCCTGCCCGGTCCACTGCATCGCCGGCACCCATGACAAGCTCCGCCCCCCCGCCGTCGTCGAACCCATCGCCGCCACCATCCCCAACGCCAGCTTCGCGCCAATCGAGAGCGGCCACTTCATGGCGGTGCAAACCCCCGGCCTGGTGGCCGCCGCAATCAACCAATATCTGCGCCCACGCGGCCTGTGAGCCCGTTTTAGTTAAATAATCGAAACAAACAGGACGCGCAAAGCCCGCTCAATCCCGCGGCAGTTTTTTCGGCAGCAGCTTCATCGGCTTGCCCTCCAGATTGGGATACCAAAGAATCGCCTCCCTCTCCTTGCGCGTCAGCCGCCGCGACTTGCGCGGCCTCGCCGGCCGCTCCCGCTTGGCACGCACCCGCTTCGGCAACGCCGGCACCGCCGCAACGCTGAGCCCGAGCATATGGCAGAACGGCCGCAGCATCCGCTGCGCCTGCGGACTGGCCGCAATCAGCGCCGCCGTGTCCGGCTGATTCAGCATGTATGCGATCTGCGCCGCCACCCCGCGCCCGGCCCAGCCGATCTCTCCCGCCAGCCAGGCATGATGCCGCGGCAGCCGAATCCGCAGGTTCTTACGTTCGCGGGGCGCCTCCGTCTCGCGCGCCGGCCTCTCCCGCCGGGGCCGCAACCGCGGCATCGTCCCGGTATGCAGCCGCCGCATCAGCGTCACCATCCGCCGATGCACCCGCTCCAGATAGGCCGCCAGCACCGCCAAAGGCACCAGCGGATTGGCCCGCCCGGCATATTCCTTCACCAACGCCGCCACCACGCGCCAGCACAGAAGCGCGAACCGATACCCCATATCCTCCTGGGGTTGGGCCGGCGCGGCGGGGGGAGTGGCATGGCTCATGACCATCAAACTAACGCATGAGTTATCGATGGTCAAGGAAAAATTTGCGCTTTCTTGGATTTTTTTCTACCCGCGCCCAAATCCACCCTACCCCCGCGACAGCTCCTCCGCCATCGCCGCGCGCATGATGAATTTCTGCACCTTGCCCGTCACCGTGATCGGGAACGCATCGACGAAGCGGACATGGCTGGGAATCTTGAAGTCGGTGATGCAAGCATCCGCTCCATTCAAATTGAGATGTCATGCGTCCGGCTACGGGGCTGTAGGGACATCTTGGGCAGCTATCTGGGTTGCCTCGGGCTGAGCCGGAAGCAGGTCAGAAGCCAGAGCCGTATCGGCAAATAGTCTCTTGATCAATCCACCCAATCTACTGGATGCAGGGTCATTCGAGATGCGCTGACAAGCCTCAACGAAGCATGCGGTAGCCGATCCGAAATGCAGATCATATGTCTGCTTATTGATACGCATTTCGATCATACCCGGCAGGAACCGGCGCAGCTTGTCGATGTCCATTGTCCGGATTGCAGACTCGAAGTCCGCTGCTGTGGCTCGACGCAGCGCAACCTCCTGGACCGCCCCCCATCCCCTTTGCTGGATTACATGCATACATGCGTCGAGGACAGTCTCACGCGCCTGAACCCGATCGGAAGCGGTCGCAAATTCTTCCGCGATCGCAGGGTGCAGTGGGCGATTGAACGGGTTGTCGGGAACACCTCGTTCGTGTGCCTGCTGCCGGAATTCAGCAACCCAACGGTCCACGATCGCTTGGCCAATAGGCGCCCCATCGGGAATGCCGATCAGCGCGGCGTTGAGCTCTGTGCACGTAAAGGGATCAAGCAGGCTTGCAATATCAGGCAGGTGAGCAGCGAAGTGTAGCAATTGCACATTATCAATAAAATGATCCCAATATACCATGATTAGAAATCGGTTAGCCTCTTCACGGGCTTCCAAATTCCTCCTTTCGAGGACATACTTGTCGATAATAGACACCAACCGGCTGACGTCGAACATTCCTGTCCCGAAAAATTCTACTAACAACGCTTCGAAATCATCACACCCATAAATGCCTAACTGGTTCATCAGTGAGCGCCATTTGGCAAGCTGCTGCTTTTCCTCTGATGGCTCTTTACCGGTGTCATTGAGGAAGTTTCCCCAACTTCCAGCAGAACCTATATTGAGAGCAAATTTCAGGTCCGGTCCGTCTTCAATTCCCTTATAGTGGATGCCCGCAAAGAGAACGATCGACGGAACCACCCTGGCAAGCAGAGCCTTCTCCAAAACCCGATTGCCGAGTATCTGATTTGTTGCCCTAATTACCTTATTCACAATGCGGATATTCGTGAGCCGGCACGCTACCGACGCCACCTTGATAGCTTCGGCTACGGTGAAGAAGTTAGTCCTGCGGCAATATCAAACGCATCTTCCGGCGTGGTCTGCAATTTGAGTTCCTGATCAATGACCTTCTCGTGCAATTTTTCCCACACATCGCGTTTGTCCAACTGGTCGCTGTTGAGGACCAACACGAACCGCGCCATATGTTATTGAACGTATTCGTCAATAAAACCCAATATTTCATCGGTCCCAAGGTCCTCATGTTTGCGCTCTATGTCATCGAGAACAATAACTCGTTCGCGAAGCATCATCGGCGCAAGCAGCATAAGATTTAGTTCACTCAGGGCGGCGAAACTAGGATGGAAGCCTTGCAAGACCTTGAGCACCGGTCTAATCGCCTGCTTTACTGCATCCCTCCCCTTGGGATGTTCATTTAAGCGCGGCACCACTGCCTCGATAAGCTTCTGCTTCACCTGATCAACACCAGACAGCCCGAACAATGATACGTACAGAGCCCCATTTACGCTCTTATCCTGAGATTCCCTCCCCACCTCAGCCAAAAGATGGGTTTTCCCAGTTCCCCACTTTCCAGAAAGCGCGACTACCTTGTTATCGCGGTCAGAGAGCAAATTGACCAGATCTTCCTTATTTTCCCGTAGTGACATGCGGCGCCCCTCAACTTGATATTTCGCCAAACGCGTTCCCGTTGCCACGTCCTACATATCCGCTGGATGCCTATCACCGCTTTACCGTCAGTGATCCAAGTAGACGGTTCGGCACTTGCAGATTCGTCGACTCAGAGCTCGGCCTTGGTTTCACAGACGGCACCGCAGCTCATAAATCCCGGCGCGCTTGTTCATTTCATAATGAAATTGCACCAAAACAGACAAGAGCATTGCGCTGCTCTTCCAAATTAGAACCCCTTCCCCCCAACACCTCCCATCCGTCGCTCCAAGCGCAGCGCTTTCGCGGATCGAAGGCGATCCGCTGTCGCGCCCGTCGCCATTCCGCTTTGCGGAATGTCAGGGCAACTCCAATACATTCTTCGCGATCACATTCCGCTGGATCTCATTCGACCCGCCATAGATCGAGGACGGCCGGGACTGGATGAACTGCCCGGCCGGGTTGAGATCCCGATTGCCGCCGATGGTGCCGAAAATCGCCGATTCCTCGCCGGCCACATCCAGCATCGCCTCGGTGATGCGCTGATATAGTTCGGTCTGGTTGATCTTCAGCATCGAGACGTCCTGCCCCAGCGGCTCGCCACGGCGCACCCGCTCGGCGAACACCTGATACAGCGTGTTATGGTCCGCGAGGTCCATCCGCAGCCGGTTATAGCGTTCGGCGAACATCGGGTCTTCCATCGCCCCCGCGTGCTCGGCCAGCGTCTTCAGCCGCTTCAGCGCGTAGCTGGACTGCCGGGGCGCGCCGATGCCGATGCGTTCGAAGCCCAGCAGCGTCTTCGCCATCGTCCAGCCCTGGTCGATATTGCCCACCAGATTGCCGCGCGGCACCCGCACATCGTCGAAGAAGGTCTCGCAGAACTCATCGCCCATATCGAGATTGCGGATGGCGCGCACGGTGATGCCCGGGCTGTCCATCGGCACCAGCAGGAAGGAGATGCCCTCCTGCTTCTTCGCCGTCTTATTGGTGCGCACCAGCAGGAAGATCCAGTTGGCGTCCATCCCGAGCGACGTCCAGATCTTCTGGCCATTCACCACCCAATGGTCGCCATCCAGCACCGCCTCGGTGCGCAGATTGGCAAGATCGGAGCCCGCGTTGGGCTCGGAGTAGCCCTGGCACCAGATATGCTCGCCGGCGAGGATTTTCGGCAGGAAATACGCCTTCTGCTCCTCGGTGCCGTAGCGGATCAGCAGCGGCCCGAGCATGGAGACGCCCATGTCGTTGCTGCGGGCCACGCCATGGCGCTGGAATTCCTCGATCATGATGAGCTGCCGCGCCGCCGGCAGCCCCATGCCGCCATACTGGCGCGGCCAGCCCGGCGCCAGCCAACCGCGGCGGGAGAGCATCAGGTACCAGACCTTGGTCTCGCTCCAATGCAGCCGGCTCGGCGGATTGCGCAGATCGGCCGGGTAATTCGCCTCGACCCAGCCGCGCACGTAGAGGCGGAAGGCGTGATCATCGAGCGCATCAAGCTCGATGAGTGTCAGGTCCCGCATCGTGTCCATCGCCGCGCTCATGGTGCCGCCCTCCCGTTATGTGCCATCAGGCCCGTCATGCGAGCCCAGGCCGCGCGGTATTCCCGCTCCAGCCGGTCGATACATTCGGCCACCGGGACCACCGAATCAATCCCGCCCACGCCCTGCCCGGCGCCCCAGATATCGCGCCAGGCCTTCGGCTTCTCCCGCTTATGTCCCGCCACATAGGTCCGCCCAGGCTCGGGCGGCGGCAAATTGGCCGGATCAAGCCCGGCAGCGGCGATGCTGCGGCTGAGATAATTGCCATGCACGCCGGAGAACAGGTTGGTGTAGGTGACGTCCCGCGCCCCGGATTCCACGATCATCTGCTTGTACGGCGCCACCGCATTGGCCTCGGCGGTGGCGATGAAGCGGGTGCCCATATAAACGAGATCGGCCCCCATCGCCTGCGCCGCGAGAATGCCCTCGCCGGTGGAAATCGCGCCGGCCAGCACAATGGTGCCGGAATAGATGCGCCGCACCTCCGCCAGCAGCGCGAAGGGCGACAGCGCCCCGCCATGCCCGCCGGCCCCGGCGCAGACGAGGATCAGCCCATCCACCCCCTGCTCGATCGCCTTCTCGGCATGGCGCAGCGAAATCACGTCATGAAACACCAGCCCGCCATAGGCGTGCGCCGCCTTCACCACCTCGCCCGGCTTCTGCAGGCTGGTGAGCAGCAGCGGCACTTTATGGCGCACGCAGGTCTCGAGATCGCCCTCCAGACGGTCATTGGAGGCATGGGCGACGAGGTTCACCGCATAAGGCGCCCCGCTGCCGGCCAGCCCGGCCTCGATCGCCGTCAGCCAGTCATCGAAAGTCTCCTGCGGGCGGGCGTTGAGCGCGGGAAAGGAGCCGCAAATCCCCGCCCGGCTTTCCGCGATCACCAGCTCCTGCCCGGAGACGATGAACATCGGCGCGGCGATCACCGGCAGCCGCAATCCGCTGAGCGCCTGGGGCACCGGCATCGCACGTATTCCTCCGAGTTGTTGGCCGAACGGTGCCGGGCAGGACCATCCGCGTCAACCAGGGGGTTCCATGCCGGCGCGCGGGCGGGCATCCTCACCGCAACCAGGGAGCAACGACATGACGGTCAACCTCGCCATCAATGGCGCCATCGCCATCATCACCCTCAACCGCCCGGAGAAGAAAAACGCGCTGACGGTCGAGATGCGCGAGGGCCTGATCGCCCATCTCCAGGCCGTCCGCTTCGATGACCACGTGCGCGCCATCATCCTCACCGGCGCCGGCGACGCCTTCTGCACTGGCGCCGACGTCGATCGCATGGGCGGCGCCGATCTGCGCGCGGCCCGCCAGCGCCTGCAACGCCTGAGCCACACCTACATGCGGCTGCTCCACGCCATCGAGAAGCCGGTGATCGCCGCCGTGCGCGGCCATGCCGTCGGCATCGGCTGGTCGCTCGTGCTGGGCTGCGACATGGTGGTCGCCTCCGAGACCGCGATTTTCTCCCAGGTCTTCAAGCGCATCGGCCTCGGCCCGGATGGCGGCGCCATCTGGTACCTCACCCGCCGCCTCGGCATGAACCGCGCCAAGGAACTCGTCTTCACCGCCCGCATGGTGAAGGCCGCGGAGGCAATGAGCCTCGGCCTGGTCAATCACGTGGTGCCGGATGACCAGCTGATGGCCAAAACCATCGAACTCGCCGAGGAAATGGCGGAAGGCCCCACCTTCACCCTCGGCCTCGCCAAAAAACTCTTCCACATGGCCACCTCCGTCAGCCTCGAGGACTTCCTCGACATGGAGGCGATGGTGCAGCCCCAGCTGAACCAGACCGTCGATCACAAGGAGGGGGTGGCGGCCTTCCGCGAAAAGCGGAAGCCGAAATTCATCGGGCGCTGATCGCCGGCAACTCGGTCTGCCCGAGCACCCAGCCCTCCCAGCGCCGGAGCCATGGGTCATCCGGGATGCCGTCCGGCCGGTTGCCCGCCAGCACGTTGATCACCCCGAGCACGCCGATCGTGGCGTCGAAGCGGTCCTCCCCCGCGGCATCAGCCCCGAACCCTTCGGTGATCGCGGCGTCGAGCGCCCCATCGGCGCTGGCGCCCAGCCGCTCCATCGCCGCCCGCAGCGGCGCCGCAAGCCGGGCACGATCCGGCTGCCGCCGCTTGCTGCCCCCCATGGCGAGGCCGAGATGGCGCATCACCTCGGCCGGATAGGTTTCGGCGATCGCGCAGCCATGGCGAGCGAGCAGATAGTTGAAATCCCCCGCGAAAGGCCACAGCGCCGGTGGCTCGGGGCCCGCCAGCGCCGGGATCAGCCAATCCCGCCACGCCGTGATGGCGGCCTTGCCGGTCTGATTGGCGCCGAGCGTCCAGAACAGCGGCGCCCCGGCCGGGCGGCGCGCGGTCGCCCGGTCGCACAGCCGCGATATCGAGGCCGGCCCAGCCAGCCCAAGCGCCTCGGCATGGGAGGCCCGCGTCATCCCCTTCACCCCGCGCGCCGGATAGAACGGCCTCCCCCCCGCAACCTCATTAAGCCCGGCGCAAACCGCGAAGAACGCCTGCCGCCCTGCCAAACCCTTGAGAAAGGCCGGGAAATCTCCCTCCCTCACATGCGCCCGCACATAATCGCGCGGCAGCCCGAGCGGGAAATCCACCCCGATCGCCACCGGCGCCCCCATCGCGCGCAGGCGCGGGATGAAGCCGGCAAGCTCCCCCACCAGCGCCGGCGCCTCCAGCCGCCACAGGCCGCCATCCCGCCGTGCGGCGACGAACCAGCGCTTGCGCGGGTCAACGCTCCAGTCGGCGTGGACCGCCAGCACGGCTCAGAGCGGCTTCTGCGCCTTTTCCAGCAGCCGGGCGAAGAAGCCGGGCTTCTTGGGCGGCGGCGGCGGCTTGGCCGCCTCCTCGCGGGCCCGCTCCTCCTGCAGGCGATCGCGCTCCTTGGCCGCCATCCACTTATCCAGCGACATGCCCGCCTTGGCCGCCCGCTTGGCCTCATAGGCGCGCTGCCCTTCGCTCATCTGCTTGGTCATACTATCCTCATGGGCTGGATGTGCGTTTTGGCAGCGCGGCCGCATGGCATCAAGCCGTCATTCGGTCCATAACGGCGCCACAACCGCGGGAGATCGAGGGAACGATGGGCAATCTTGACGTGATGACGGTCGCGCTGGTGCGCCTCCTCGGCATCGATCCGCTCAACATCCCGGTGCCGGTGCAGTTGCTCGGCTTCACCATGTCGGTCCTCTGGATCGCCGGTCTGGTCTGGGTGATCTGGACCTTCCTGCGCTTCGCCCTCGCCACCGTGTCGGACATCCTCGATGTCCACCAGGCCAAGCACAGCATCGCCATCGCCCGCGGCCTGACCAAGCATGACTTCGACCAGATTCGCCGCGGCATCAAGGCCTGGCGCCTGCTCCTGGTGCGCTACGGTACCGACGAATACCTCCGCGGCATGGCCAGTGACGCCGATCGCGCCCTCGGCCGCACCCGGTTTGATGTCATCAACATGAAGCTCGCTTTGTCCAACATCGGCGAGGTCACGCTCACCTGGAACCTCCCGGTGCATCGCCGCCTCGGCACCCAGTTCCGCTGCTATATCGACCTGCGGGAGGGCGGCGTCGGCAGTGACGTGCTGACCGGCATGCTCAGCCATTACGACGAGATCCTGGTTCAGCCCCCCGAATCCGCCCATCCGCAGCGCGTCTACTTCCTGCTCAAGCGCTTCCGCATCGTCACCAGCGCCGACGGGGTGAAGCAGAACATCGTCATGCCCGGCTGATCCGCCATGGCACGCTGCGCCATCGTCAACGGCTTCGGCCGCACGCTGGGCGACAGCATCATCGGCCTGCAGGCGCTCTCCATCGCCATAGCAAGCGGCACCATCCCGCCCCGGCCGACGCTGTTCCGCCTGCCCGGCCTCTCGCCGATCATCGCCCAGGCCTACGAAGCGGCAGCCGATCTCGCCGAGATCGCCGAACTGCCGTGGGAGGATGCCACCCGCGCGCGCCCCTTCGCGCCCGCCGCCGCCTTCCCCCAAGCGATCGACATGCGCGATTTCGCGTTTGACCCGGCATTCCGCAGCGTCGCGATGATCGACTATTTCCTCCGCTGCCTCGGCGTCGATCCCGCCACCGTGCCCGGCGCCGAACGCCGCAACACTTGGCTCGCCCCCCGCCTCCCCGCGAAACCGCATGGCGCCTACGTGCTGGTCTGCCCCCGCACCGCCTCGGCGCTGCGCAACATGCCGGACGAAATCCACGCCCATATCCTCGCCTGGCTCGCCCGCCACACCGGCGCCGAGGTGCTGACCCAGGCCACATTGCCGCCCGCTGAAAACCTCGACGCGCTCGGCACGCTGGTCGCCGGCGCCCGCCTGATGGTGAGCGCCGATACCGCGATGGTGCATCTGGCCGACGCCTTCGCCACCCCCTGCCTCGCCTTCTTCACCAGCCACCGCCCGGAATGGCGGGTGCGGGACTATCCGCGCTGCCATGCCGAATACCTCCGCCCCGCTGGCCTGCCCGAGGCCCTGGAATTCGTGCGCGACGATGCCGACATCGCCGCCTGCCACGCCGCCTGGTTCGCCCGTGGGGCCGATCTCGCCTGGCTCGACGCACTGCTCGCCACCGCCTGGAAAGGATCAGCCGCATGACGGCGCGCGTAAAAGCCGGAATCTGGGTCTCGATGGCGCTCCGCATGGGCAACGGCAATGGCCGCTACGGCGCCGTGCTGCGCAAGGGCGACCCCGACGCCGGCGGCGTGCTGGTGGTGCTGAGCGCGCGGGCCGGCATGTGCGTGCTCAACCAGGTCAGCACCGCCGAGGGCGAACCCGCCTGGATGCGCGCCACCGGGGCCGACCCGGTCACCCAGGAGACCGTCGACGCCTATATCGTACGGCGCGTTAAGGCCGACCCCGATCTCTGGGTGATCGAGTTCGAAAGCCCGGACCTGCTGCCCCCCTTCGAGGCGAAAATTATCTGAGAGTGTCCGCAAGCAGCCCCTCCCATTCCGCGTCCAACGGCCCGGTCGGCATCGCCCGCCCGGCACGGCGATACCAATAGGCGGCGTTGGCGAGATCGGGCTCCTTGCGATGCAAATACGCATGCAGCGCATTGCCCAACGCATCCTCCTGCGCCTGGGCGCATTCATGCGCCTTGGCCCAATCTCCCTTGGCATCCCACCACAGCCCGGCAAGAGCCTGGCTGATCCCGGCGGGCGGGGCTGACGCGGTAAGGCTGGCGCGGAATTCGGCTTCGGTCATGCTCATGCTCCCAACAGGCGCTTCATCTTGCGCACCGCACTCTCCGGCGTGGTCAGCACCGTCTTCCCCGTCGCCGCCGCGATCATCGGCGCGGCACGGGCGAGGCTGAACTGCGCCAACGCGATCACGTCGCAACCGGCGACCGCCGAGGCAGCAGCGGCGGCCTCCCGGTCGTGCCCCTCCCCATCGCCGCGATCGAGCGCGGCCAGCGCGGCGGCCGCAAGGCACGGCACCAACCGCACGCCCGGCGCCGCCACGGCGAATTCCGGCGGCATCGAGGCCAACGTTGGCGCAAACGTCGCCATCAGCCCCACCGTCGCGTTCGGCCCGGCCAGCGCCAGCGCCTCCTCGATCATCGCCTCATTCGGCTTCAACACCGGGATCGGCGCCAACTCCCGCGCACACGCCTCGATGCAGGGCCCGAAGGCCGAGCAGGTGAACAAAATGCCGTCCGCCCCCGCCCGCATTGCGTACCGCGCCAGCGTGAGGAACCGCTCGGTCATCGCCGGCGTCAGCGCGCCATCCCGCGCGAGGTCGGCCGAGAGACTGTCATCGAGCAGATTAGCCAACCGCGCCTCCGGCCACAAAGCAGCGAAGGCGGCCTCGATCGGGGCGACGGAGTGTTTCAGGGCGTGGATCAGGGCGATGCGCATGGGGTTTCCGGGTTGCGTCTTGACGTTGTGTCTTGACTGGGCACGAACACTACCGGTCTACCAGCGGCGGTGAAACCGCTTTCCCGGAAGGACCGGCGATGCTGCACAAGATGTATCAGGGCGTCCTCGCCCTCGCCGCACGGCCGCGGGCACCCTGGTGGCTGGCCGCCATCAGCTTCGCCGAAAGCAGTTTCTTCCCCATCCCGCCCGACGCGCTGCTGGTGCCGATGGCCCTCGCCCGGCCCGATCGCGCCTGGCGCTACGCGGCGATCTGCACGGTGGCCTCGGTGCTCGGCGGCATCCTCGGCTACTACATCGGCTACGCGCTGTTCGACGTGCTGGCGACCCCCCTGCTGCGCGCCTACCACTACGAGGCCGCCTTCGCCCGCTTCAAGGACACCTATGCCGAGTACGGCCTCTGGGTGATCCTGGTGAAGGGCCTCACCCCGATCCCCTATAAAATCGTCACGATCGCCTCCGGCGCCGCCTCCTTCAATTTCCCCATCTTCCTCGCCGCCTCCGTGGTCACCCGCGGCGCCCGCTTCTTCCTGGTCGCCACCCTCCTGCATTTCTATGGCGAACAAGTCCGCGAGTTCATCGAGCGCCGCCTGACCCTGGTGACCAGCCTGGTCGCCGCCGGCATCGTGTTCGGCTTCGTGGTGCTGAAACTGATCTAGGCCCCAACCGGGCACACCTCTCCCCCGCCGGAAGCCTCCTCCCGCCGCTGCCCACATCCGCCCTTGGAAAAGCCTCCTCCACCCGCGGGGCGGAGAGGGTTGGGTGAGGGGGGCAGCCGCGATCCAACCCGCCAAGCCACCCCCGCCGGTACATCGCCCGTCCTCCGTACACGGCTCCGCCGCCAGCACAAAGGCGCGCGGCCGGCGTACCCGCGTCGGCCATATGGCGCAGCGCACCAACGCCCGCCGCCCGGCATCCCGCGCCACGCGCGCGATCTCCGCCGCCTTCCCCACCATCCCCGCATCCGCCCAGAATGCCGGGTCGGCGACCATCGCCGCATACCGCTCCGCCTTCGCCAGTTCCCGCGCCACACCCCGATGGTGCCGATGCCCCTCCCCCAGCGCGTCCAGCCGCCCCCGCAGCCTCGCGATCCGCCGCGGCAGGGCGGATTCCACCATCAGGATCAGGCGCAGCACGAGGCGGCGCAAAATCTCCTGAAGGGTTGGGGCGGGCGGCATCGGGGGCTCCTCTGGCTGTTCATCTCCAGAACATAATGCCAACAGAGACTAAAGTCAACAAGAAGGAGAAAAAATTTCTTCTCGACGCGGGTGAAATCGCCCCCCCCTCAGCGGAAATCCGCCGACGTCAGCCCGGTCACACCCTGGAACAGGATATGGGTGCCGTCCGACAGCGTAAGCCTCTCATCCCCCCCGGCAATCACCGCGCTCGACAGCGCCGCCGCCGCCTCGCCGGCGGGGAAGCCGAACAGGCTGATAAAGTCGTGCACCTCGGTAAAACTCTGCACCACGGCGTTGGCCACCACGCCATGGCGGAACGCGAACTCGTCGATGAAGCCGCCGCCGATCAGCGTCGAGGTCCCGGCGGCCGGCTCCAGGATGGTCGGGCCGATGCCGCCGGACAGCGTATCCCCATTGCCGCCGCCGATCAGCAGGGCGACGCCGTAGGTATAGGAGTTGTAGCCTGCGGCGGTCCCCTGCATGATATTGCCGCCGGCCGAGCCGCCGATGAAGGCGCCGCCGCCGAACCCAGCCCGCACGGTGACGGCCGGCCCGGCGCTGATGACGGTGGCGGCTCCAGCGTAGTAACCGTCATAATTCACCGCGCCATAGCCGAACACCACGAGATCGCCGCCCCCGCTGCCGGAGATTGAGAGCGTCTGAGCGGGGCTGCCGACCACGGTGGTGGTGCCGCCGGTCGGCATATTCATCGTCACCTGACCGCTTTCGGTGAACACCAGCGAACTGGCTGAACTCGAGACCGTGCTGCTGCCACTGCCGGTCACCAGCGTGTCAAAGCCGCCGAGATAGACATTGGCATTCCCGCTGCCGAGGAAAATCAGGCCCGTGCTGGGAAAGGCCGTCGAGATGGTGTCACTCCCGGCGCCCCCCAGCACCGTACCGGCACCGCTGCCGTAATACGTGGAGCCGGCATCGCTGAGGAAGGTGGTGGCGGCGCCCGAGGTGGAGACATAATCCGATGCCGTGCCACCCACGATCGTATCGGCGCTGACCGATACGACGGTACTGCCGAGCACGCCGAGCCGCACAAAGTTGCTACCCCGGCCTGTGGTGATAGTGTCCGCCCCGTTGAAGGCGCGGATGGTATTGTTCCCATCACCCAGCGCAATCGCCTGGCTCCCGGCCCCGGCCGGCAAAGTGACGGCATTATCGGCGCCACCCGCGAAAACGCTCCCGGCCCCAAGCCCGCCGGTGAAAGTAAGCCCGCCCCCTCCGGCCAGCACAATCTGCCCATCCGCGTCGCCACCGGTGACGGTCATGGAGACGGGCGCGGAAAGGTTGCTGATGAAGGCGGTCGTCGGGGCGCCGGGCCCGGTGGGCAGCGTATAGTCGCCGGGCGAGGCGGCGATGATCTCCAGCGTATTCCCCGCGGGGATCGCCGGGACGCTGGCGCCGGGATAGAGCACGAAGGGCGAGGCGCTGCCATTGGCAACGGCGGCATTGAGCGGCTCGATCGCCGCCTGCACCTGGGGCGCCAGCGTGGCGCTCGCGAAGGCCACATTCACCGTGCTCCCCGCCGCGCCCATGACGGTGACGAAGGCGGCCACCGCAAGCGTGGTCTGCTGCACCATCGTGCCGCCATTGCCATCCGGCGTGAGAAGGAAGGTGGCGCCAGGCCCAGTTTCGGTTTCGATGACGGCCGAGCCTGTCGCGGTGGGGACGACAATGCCGTAGCCGGCATCGACGGTGGCGAAGCTCGCGATGGCAACGACGCCAACCAGATCGACAGCCTCGTTCAGATTGGGCTGGGCGTAGTAGTATGGGTCGCCCTCGAATTGAATGGGGTTGTTCAGGTTTGCGCCGACATTGTCGATTTTCAGCACGGTCGGCGGGCCGAGTTGCCAAGTGTTGTGCAAGGTGATGATGCCGTGGCCCGCAGCATCGGGAAATGCCACCTCCAGCGTTCCTGCACCGGTGAAGGTCACCGCGCCACTGGTAGTCGTAGGGGTATCGAGGACGAAGGTGCCGCCGCCGTTGCTGATGTTGAGCGTATATTCGCCGCCCAACGGCTGCGTATTCGTCCCGAGCGTCAGTGTGTGCCCCTGAGTGACACCATTCAGATTGATGGCGCCAGCGAGGAAGAAATTGGCCGTCAAGGTGATAAGATAGTCAGCCGCGGGCGCTTGCCCGATGGCAGCGGAGGCCAGAAGCAAATCGTGCTGGCTCCGAACGTCGAAATTGGTCACGGGCATGGCACCGGCCTTTGCGCTTCACGTTACGCGGCCAGCCTAGCAGATTATCGCCCCCGCTCCATCACCCCCACCGCCACCACCGAGGCCACCACGATCGAGCCGCCGATCAGCGTCGCGCTGCCCGGGTCCTCGCCAAACACAATCCACACCGCAATCGGCGCCAGCACCGTCTCCAATACCGAAAGCAGCCCCGCATCGGCGGCCGGGATCAGCCGCACCCCCGTGGTGAACAGAATGAGGCCCAGCCCCATCTGAAAACTGCCAAACAGCGCCATCACCGCCATCTGCCAGCCCGGCAGGCTCATATTCGCGAAGCCCACGGTGCTGAGCCCGACGATGAGCAGCGCGAACACCGTCGCCTCCGTGGTCGGCACATCCGGCCTGGCGCGGGCGAGCACCACGGTCACAGCGTAGCTGATGCCGCACACCGCGGCGACCCCAACCGCCCACAGCGAGCGCAAATCCGGCGCCCCGCCGACGATCACCAGCACGCCGGCGAAGGACACCAGGATGGCGATGAACTTCCCCCGCGTCACCCGCTCGCCAAGCAGGAAAAACGCCAGCCCCGCCGCAATCAGCGGCGCCGCCGCCTGGAAAATCAACGTCGTGGCCACCGAAGTAAGGCTTAGCCCATAGATGAAGCTGATCATCGAGAGCGCGAAACACACCCCCATCGCCACGCCCGCCACGCCCAACCGCAGAAACCCGGTATAGAGCCGCCGCCCGTCCCGCCACGCGAGATAGGCCATGATCGCCATGCTCGCGTAAACCGAGCGCCAGAACAGCGTCGTCCAGGGGTCAATATCGACGATGCGCGCCAGCAGCCCGGCGCTGGACCAGATGATGGTGGCCGCCGTGACCAGGATAACGCCGCGGCGGTAGGTGGGGTCGAGGGACATGGTTCAGTCCGGCCGTGAAGCATCAAGCGCGGATTGCAGCATGTAGGCCGCCGCCATCTGGTCAACCAACTCTGCCCGCCGCTTGCGGGTGGCATCGGCCTGCTCGATCAGGAAGCGGTTCACCGCGGTGGAGGACAGCCGCTCATCCCACATCGCCGCCGGCAACCCGGTGGCCGCCGCGATCGCATGCGCCCAGTCCCGCGCCGCCTGCGCGGCCGGCCCGGCGCGGCCATCAAGCTCCAATGGCAGCCCGACCACGATCCCCCCCGCATCCTCCAACCGCGCCAGCCGCGCCAACTCCATCGCGGTCGGCGCGATCTTGCCGCGCTTCAGATGCGCGTGCGGCGTCGCCAAGGTGAGCGAAACATCGGACAGCGCCACCCCAATGGTGCGGCTGCCCGGGTCGATCCCGATCAGCCGCTGGCCAGGGCGGAGCAAAGCGCGCAGCGCGCGGACGTCGGAAAGAACGGTCATGCGGCTTCCATGCACGTCCTGGCGCTGGAAGGGAAGCAAGCTTGACCACAGAGACAGTAAGGCAGTGAGGGAGCGGGAACGAGATCGCGCCGCATGCCCTCACTGCCTTACCGCCTCTGTGGTGCATCTTTCCTTCCCCCGCGTTGAAACCAAAGCCGCAGGCCAGTATGTTCCGCCCCTTCCAGATCAAGGGGATATCATGTCGCTCGATCCCGCGACCGTTCGCCGCATCGCCCGCCTCGCCCGCATCCGGGTGAGCGAGGACCAGCTCGCGCCTTTGGGGGCGGAGTTGTCGGGCATTCTCGCCTGGATCGAGCAACTGAATGAGGTGAATGTCGATGGCGTCGAGCCGCTCACCGGCGCGGCGCAAATGGCGCTGCGCCTGCGTGAGGACGTGGTGAACGACGGCGGCAACGCCGATGCCGTACTGTCCAACGCGCCGGACCGCGCGGGCGCCTTCTATGCCGTGCCGAAGGTGGTGGAGTGATGTTCGATCTCACTTTGGCGCAAGCCCGCGACGGGCTGCGCAAGCGCGACTTCTCCGCTCGCGAGCTGACGGACGCCTATCTCGGCGCCGTCGCCGCGCTGAACCCCAAGCTCAACGCCTATCTGCTGGTCACCGAGGCGCAAGCCCGCGCCCAGGCCGATGCCGCCGATGCGGCGCTGGCCCGCGGCGAGGCCGCCAACCTCACCGGCATTCCGCTGGCCATCAAGGACCTGTTCTGCACCAAGGGCGTGCGCACCACCGCCGGCAGCCGCATCCTCGAACACTTCGTGCCGCCCTATGAGAGCACGGTGACGGCGAACCTGTTGCGCGATGGCGCGGTATTCCTCGGCAAGGTGAACCTCGACGAGTTCGCCATGGGCTCCTCCAACATGACCTCGGCCTACGGCCCGGTCGCCAACCCCTGGACCCGGCGCGGCGACAACCGCCCCCTGGTCCCCGGCGGCTCCTCCGGCGGCTCGGCAGCGGCAGTGGCGGCCCGCCTCGCGCTCGGCGCCACCGCGACCGATACCGGCGGCTCCATCCGCCAGCCCGCCGCCTTCTGCGGCATCGCCGGCATCAAGCCGACCTATGGCCGCTGCTCCCGCTGGGGCATCGTCGCCTTCGCCTCCTCGCTCGACCAGGCCGGCCCGATCGCCCGCACGGTGGAGGATTGCGCGATCATGCTGCGCTCCATGGCCGGGTTTGACCCGAAGGACAGCACCTCCGCCGATCTCGCGGTGCCCGACTACCAGGCCGCCTGCCACCGCTCGGTGAAGGGCCTGCGCATCGGCGTGCCCAAGGAATATCGCAGCGAGGGCATGGCGCCCGAGATCGAGGCGATGTGGCAGCAGGGCCTCGCCTGGCTGCGCGACCAAGGCGCGGACATCGTCGACGTCTCGCTGCCGCACACCAAATACGCGCTGCCGGCCTATTACATCGTGGCGCCCGCCGAGGCCTCCTCCAACCTCGCCCGCTATGACGGCGTGCGCTTCTCTAGCCGCACCGATGGCGGCGATCTCACCGAGCTCTACGAAAACTCCCGCGCCGCCGGCTTCGGCGCCGAGGTGCAGCGCCGCGTGCTGATCGGCACCTACGTGCTCTCCGCCGGCTATTACGACGCCTACTACATCCGCGCGCAGAAAATCCGCGCGCTGATCCTGAAGGACTTCACCGACGTCTTCCGCACCGTGGACGCGCTGGTGACGCCGACCGCCCCCTCCGCCGCCTTCGGCCAGGGCGAGAAGATGGACGATCCGGTGACGATGTACCTCAACGACGTCTTCACCGGCCCGGCCAACATGTCCGGCATCCCCGGCCTCTCCGTCCCCGCCGGGCTCGATAGCCAGGGCCTCCCCCTCGGCCTGCAGGTCCTCGGCAAGCCGTTCGACGAGGAGACGGTGTTCGCGGTGGGCGCGGCGATCGAGCGCGCCTCAGGTTTCTCCGCATTGCCCGGTATCCGGGCGGGAGTGGCGGCATGAGCTACATCATCGAGGGCCGCACCGGCCCGTGGGAGATCGTCGTCGGGCTTGAAGTCCACGCCCAGGTGATCAGCAACTCCAAACTGTTCTCGGGCGCCGCCACCGCCTTCGGCGCCGAGCCGAACAGCCAGGTGAGCTTCGTGGACGCAGCCTTCCCCGGCATGCTGCCGGTGCTGAACCGTGAGGCGGTGGCGCAAGCCGTGCGCACCGGGCTCGGCCTCAACGCCCACATCAACATGGTCAGCCGATTTGACCGCAAGAACTACTTCTACGCCGATCTGCCCAGCGGCTATCAGATCAGCCAGTACGAACACCCCATCGTCGGCGCCGGCACCATCGAGATCACCCTGGCCGATGGCAGCACCCGCCAGATCGGGGTGACGCGCCTGCATCTCGAGCAGGATGCCGGCAAATCCCTGCACGATCAGCACCCCACCAAATCCTACATCGACCTCAACCGCGCCGGCGTGGCCCTGATGGAAATCGTCAGCGAGCCCGATATCCGCTCGCCCGAGGAAGCCGGCGCCTATGTGCGCGAGCTTCGCCTGATCATGCTCTATCTCCGGACGTGTGATGGCAACATGGAGGAAGGTTCGTTGCGCGCAGACGTCAATGTTTCCGTGCGCAAGCATGGCGAGTCCTACCGCACGCGCTGCGAAATCAAGAACGTCAACTCCGTGCGCTTCGTCATGCAGGCAATCGAGGTCGAGGCACTGCGCCAGATCGAGATATGGGAAGCCGGCGGTACCGTGCAGCAGGAAACCCGCCTGTTCGACCCTAACCGCGGCGAAACTCGCTCCATGCGCTCCAAGGAGGACGCGCATGACTACCGCTACTTCCCCGACCCTGACCTGCTGCCTTTGGTACTGGACGAGGCCTGGGTAGACGGGATGAAGTCTGCGCTCATTGAACTCCCGGCCATGAAGCGCGCGCGTTACAAGACTGAACTTGGACTTTCCAACTATGAGGCTTGGACGATAGTTGACGACCCTGAGAAAGCTGCAACCTTTGAGGCCCTGCTAATGACTGGTTTGGAGGCAAAGTTCTGCGCAAACGCAGTGCTCGGGGTCATTTCTCGAAAGGTCAACGAGGAGTCAATAACTTTTGGATTAATTCCTACCATCCATGGCGGGAGCTTTTTTAGCAATTTAACAGAAATCATGCGTGCCCAGGTCACGAACGCAATAAGCGCAAATAGTGTCAGTGCTATTATTATGTCCACTCCGCTCGATGCGCCAATTTCTCAGGTTCGCGCTATGATAAAGGAACGCGAACAGGTCAGCGACACCTCCGCCATCGAAGCCGCAGTGGACGCCATGCTCGCCGCCAACGCCGCCAAGGTGGAAGACTACCGCGCCGGCAACGTGAAGCTCTTCGGCTTCTTCGTCGGCCAGGTGATGAAGGCGATGGCTGGCAAGGGCAATCCGGGCCTGGTCAACGAGGTGCTGAAGGCGCGGCTGGGGTAGCTGATTGGAGGGAGGATCGTCGTGAAGTCCAAGCACACAGCAACGTCGACGGGAGACGCGGCGCCAAGGCCTGACGCGAAGTCGCCCCTGCAGCACTGCCGAAATTCCACTGAAACTTGGCGAATTGAAAACCGTGAAGCCATTGCCGACGCCAACGCGTTTTTGGCAAAGCATGGTTTGTGGAGCGATGACGCGCTCCTTTTCTGAGCGCGGCGATGGTGGGACGCTCACGCATCCCACCCTAAATCTTAAACGGATAGAAAGTTTTTGCTTCTTTTTTCAAAAAGAAGCGCTTGCTTCCTTCAATCCTCCTCGACCGGCGTCACGCTCCCAGCCGTCACACCGCCGTCGATCACGAAGGTCTGCCCGGTCGTGAAGCTGCCGGAGGGGCCGGCGAGGAAGATCGCAGCACCCGCGATTTCGTCGGGCACGCCGATGCGCTGCAGCGGGCTTTCGCGGTTGCGCTTCTTCAGCACCTCCGGGTTCTCCCACAAAGCGCGGGCGAAGTCGGTCTTGATCAGGCCGGGCGCGATGCAGTTGGTGCGGATGTTCTTGGGCCCCCATTCCACCGCCATATTGCGGGCGAGCTGCATGTCAGCCGCCTTGGAGAGCGCGTAGATGCCGAGATTGACCGAGCCGCGCAGCCCGCCGATCGAGGAGATGATGATGCAGCTGCCGCCGCCGCGCGCGGCCATGCCGGGGAAGGCCATGTTGCACAGCCAGAAATTGCTGCGCACGTTGTAGTTCATCACCCGGTCATAGGCCTCGTCCGGCACCGAACTGCCCGGCCCGTAATGCGGGTTCACGGCCGCGTTGCACACGAGGATGTCGATGCCGCCATAGGTCGCCACCGCGAAATCAACGAGGGCCTGAAGCTCCTCCTTGCGGCCGATATTGCAGGTCTTGGTCGCCGCGATGCCGCCGTTGGCGATGATCCCGTTGGTCACCACGTCGCAGGCATCCTGCTTGCGGCTAGAGACCACCACCTTGGCGCCATGCTCGGCCATGCGCTCGGCAATGGCGCGGCCGATGCCTTTGGAGGCGCCGGTGATAACGGCCACCTTCCCGGTGAGATCGAAAAGCGATGACATGTCGTGGACTCCTGGACGTTCTTCCCGGCGCCAGCCTCTCACATGGCCCGGTTTCGGGCAATCAGGCGGGGTGCTTGCCGTCGAAAAAGCGCCGGCCTATCGTTGATCGGTTTTTGATCGCAACGGAGATGTCGGGAATGTACGGAATGGGCCGAAACATGTTCTCCCGTGCGCCGGATGGCCAGATCATCTCCATGGACCCCTTCGCGCGGCGAAAGGTGCGCGTGGTTGGGAGTGTTGCCGCAGCACAGTGGCGGCTTTACGTATGGCGCCTGTTCGGTGTTTCCGTGTTGCTCGTGCCGTCGATCGTGACGGTGTTCGACAAGGGAACCATGCTGCGCACTTTGGTGGCGGGGCTCCTGTACGCTCTGCTATTTATCCCGCTCGGAATGCTGCTGGCCATCGGTCTGCCCCGCCGGGACTACGACCCGGCGCTTTTCCGCTGGCCGCGTTCCTGGTCATGGGCGCTCACCATCGACATGGTCACCGATCTTGCTGTGATGTCGGTCCTGGTATGTGCGATCTATTGGATCGGCGGTAAGTCCGATGCTGAAACCGTGCGCCTCGCGGCGGCGGCGGCTACAGTGCTCGTCGCCACCCGGTTACTCGCCTGGGTGCGGGCCACGTGGTGGCCAACACCGCCCGGCGCGTGGATCAGGCCGCTCGATCCCGTGGAGCCTACTGAGACGCCGGACGCCAGCGCCGCAGCGACAATGCGTTGAGCACGACGCTCACTGACGAGAGCGCCATCGCCGCGCCCGCCAGCATCGGGTCGAGCAGCCCCAAGGCCGCGACGGGGATGCCGATCACGTTATAGGCCATCGCCCAGAACAGCCCCTGGCGCACCTTGTGCCAGGTCCGCCGCGAGAGATCGATCGCGTCGGCCACCAGCAGCGGGTTGCCGCGCATCAGCGTGATGCCCGCGGCGTGCATCGCCACATCGGTGCCGGTGCCCATGGCGATTCCGACATCGGCGGCGGCCAGCGCCGGCGCGTCATTAACCCCATCGCCCACCATCGCCACCACCGCGCCGCCCGCCCGCAGCGCCGCGATATGGGCGGATTTCTCGGCCGGCAGCACGTTGGCGTGCACGTCGGTGATACCGACCTCGCGCGCCACCAGCCCGGCCGCCTCGGCGCTGTCGCCGGAGAGCAAAGCGGAGCGCACGCCCATGGCGGTGAGCCGCGCCACCGCGGCGGCGGCCTCGGGCTTCACGCGGTCACCGAAGCCAAGCAGGCCGAGCGGCGCGCCCTCGGCGGTGAACAGGAAGGCAAGGCTGCGGCCACGCGCCAGGAGATCGGCCTCGGCCGCCGCGAGCACGCCCGGCGCCCCGCCCGATTCCGCCAGCAGCCGGGCGCTGCCGAGCCGCAGATCGGTACCCGCAACACGCCCGCCAATGCCGCGGCCCGGCAGGGCGGCCACCTCCGTCGCAGTGGGGAAAGCGAGCCCGGCAGCGGCATTCAACACCGCGCGGCCCAGCGGATGCTCGCTGCCGGCCTGGAGTGCGGCGGCACGCATGAGCACAGTCTCGCGCGTTTCGCCGGGCGCCGGGATCACCTCCGTCACCTCCGGCCGCCCCACGGTCAGCGTCCCGGTCTTGTCGAACACCACGATGCTGACGGCGTGAGCGACCTCAAGGGCGGCAGCGTCCTTGACCAATATGCCGTGGCGCGCCGCAAGCCCGGTGCCGACCATGATGGCGGTCGGGGTAGCAAGCCCCAGCGCGCAGGGGCAGGCGATCACCAGCACGCTCACCGCGGTGATGACGGCCTGCGCCACCCCGGCGCCAGCCAGCATCCAGCCGATAAAAGTGAGCGCCGCGATCCCCAGCACCACCGGTACGAACACCGCACTCACCCGGTCCGCCAGCCGTTGGATCGGCGCCTTGCCCGCCTGCGCGTCCTCCACCAATCGGATAATCCGAGCCAGCACACTTTCAGCACCCAGCGTAGTCGCCTCGACGCGCAGCAGCGCCTCCCCATTCACCGCCCCGCCGGTGACACGCTCGCCCGGCGATTTCGCCACCGGCCGACTCTCTCCGGTGATCAGGCTCTCATCGACGCCGCCATTGCCATCCCGCACCACACCATCGACCGGGATGCGCGTGCCCGGCCGGACAACGACGATGTCGCCACGACGAACCTCGCCAAGCGCCACCTCCGCCTCAACCCCGTCGCGCAGCACAAATGCGCGCTCCGGCCGTAGGGCAGCCAGCGCCGCGATGGCATCCAGCGTGCGGTGGCGGGCCCGGTGCTCCAGCACCCGGCCGAGCAACACCAGGGTGATCACCGTGGCCGCGGCCTCGAAATACAGCGCATGCGCCTCACCCGGCCACGCCCGCAGCAGTTCAGCAATCGAGAGCAGAAAGGCGGCCGAGGTGCCGAGCGCCACCAGCACATCCATGCTGCCGCTGCCGGCCCGCAGCGACTTCCAGCCGGCGATGAAGAAATGCCGCCCGATCCACAGCTGCACGGGGGCGGCGAGCAGCAACTGCACCCAGCCCGGCAGCATCGCGCCATGCCCGAAGATCATCGGCGCCAGCAGCGGCAGAGTGAGCGCAGCCGCCACCGTCAGCTCCCAGGGCCACCCCTCCTGCTTGCGCGGCGCCTCGGCCGGCAGCGCCCCATATCCGGCCCGCTGCACGGCCGCCGCGAGGGCATCGAAGGTCACCTCCGGCCCGGCATGCACCCGGGCGCGGTTAGTGGCGAGGTTGACCTCGGCGCCGGTCACGCCGGGCACCCGGGCGAGCACCTTCTCCACCCGCGTGACGCAGGCGGCGCAGGTCATGCCTTCGATGCCCAGATCAATGGTGTCGCTCATAGGGAGCACTTGGTGACGATGCCAGGCGATCGTCAAGCGCCCCCATTCTGCGCCATTGCCAAATCGCCGCCGTTGGGTCACCACATCGGGATCGACGCAAGGAGGGTCCGGCCGATGAATATGATCCAGGCGCTGGCGATTGCCATACTGCAGGGGGCCACCGAACTATTCCCGGTGAGCAGCCTCGGCCATGCCGTGATCATCCCGTCGCTGCTCAAATCCAGCATCAACCAGGCGGCAGCCGAATTCCTGCCCTTCGTGGTGATGCTGCATCTCGGCACCGCGGTGGCCCTGCTTCAGTTCTTCTGGAAGGACTGGTGGCTGATCGGCACCGGCGTGCTCGGGCTTGGCGACACGCACCAGGTGAAGGAGAGCCGCCGGGTGTTCCTGCTGATCGTCATCGCGACCATCCCTGCCGCCTTGGCTGGCTTCCTGCTGGAGAAGGCGGTGCGCGGCCTGTTCGCCGCCCCGCTGATTGCCGCCGGCTTCCTCGCGCTGAACGGGCTGTTGCTGCTGTTCGGCGAGCGGGTGCGCGGGCGCGGCCAGCGCCCGCTCTCCGACATCAAGCCGATGGATGCTTTCGTGATCGGTTGCGCCCAGTGCCTGGCGCTGATCCCCGGCATTTCGCGCTCCGGCACCACCATCGTGGCCGGCATCATGCGCGGCATCGACCATGCCGGCTCTGCCCATGTCTCCTTCCTGATCGCCACCCCCCTTATCTTCGGCGCCACCGTGCACCAACTGCCGCGCCTGCTGCACGCCGATGTGGCGCCGGGCGTATTCACCACCGCCTCCATCGCCGCCGTGGTCGCCGGCATCACCG
>CAIPLM010000158.1 GCA_903865895.1 uncultured Rhodospirillales bacterium
CACGCAGATGCCGGAGTCCTTGGCGGCCTGCACGGCGGCGCGGATCTTCATGCGCGCCTCCTCGCGGGGGATGCAGGGCTTGCCGGCGGAGGTGAGGGCGCGGGGCGTGATCTTGTCCTCGATCAGCACCGCGGCGGCGCCAGCGCGACCATAGGCGCGCACGGTGCGCTGCACGTTCATCGGGTTGCCGTAGCCGTGGTCGGCATCGGCGAGCACCAGCGTGTCGGGCGCGGCGCCGTGGACCATGTTGAAGCTGTCGAACATCTCGGCGAAGGAGACGAGATCGAGGTCCGGTCCGCCGAGGCGGGCGGCGGCGACGCAGGAGCCGGAGAGGAAGGCGGTCTTGAAACCGGCCTTGGCGGCGAGCTTGGCGCTCAGCCCATCCCACACGGCGGGCATCTGGATCATGCCGGGTTCAGCCATGAGGGCGCGCAGGCGATCAGGAGGGGTCATTCGAGGTCCTTGGGCGTTGTGGTTCACCCAAGGCTAGCCGGTTCGGGCCGCGACGCCAAACCCCCCGGCGCGCAAGGCAGCCCTTGCAATCCCCGAAATCAGGCGACCGCCGGCGTCAGGCCTTGATCTCGTAGCTCGCCGAATTGCCGGCGTGCTCGCGCACCTCGGTCGATTCCAGCCACACCCGGCCGCCGGTCTCCTTACGGGCGAAGGCATCGACGTGTTCGAAGGCAAGCTTGGCCATGGCCTCGCAGCCCACCGCCTTGAGCACGCGCAGATCCACCAGATCCCGCGCCGCGAGGTCGCGAAAGGTGGGCAGGTCCGGATCGTCCTCGGAGACCAGCACGGTGTGGTCGAACATCTCGTGCAGCCAGGCGCGTACCGGCTTCAGCCCGCCGAAATCGAGGCACCAATTATGCTGGTCGAGCTCGCGGGTGACGAAGACGAAGTGGAAGGCCAGCGCATAGCCGTGCAGCAGCCGGCAATGCGAATGCGCCGCACGCCACTGGCGGAAGCAGCAGGACAACCCCTCATTGTGATCGTAGGTCTTGGTCGAGCGATAGATTCCACTCATGTTCCAGCCGCCCGCTCCAAATCTCGCCCCCCAGGACATACTGCGGGAGCTTCTCATTGTTGGCCCCCCGCCGCAGCGATAACAAGCCTGAGTCAGGGGACATTCCCATACACCACAGCCGCGCTTTCAACACGCCCCGTCGATCTACGTGGGCGCTCCTCCTAGCTTGTGCAGTGCATTGATACCACAACCATAAGAGGGCGCAAACGCGCTGCCCGGTAGAAATCAGCTTTTTCAATCAAACCAGAAGTGGTAGCTATTACGCGGCTTGGACACTCTTTCACAAGAGTTCACAGTAAATAAGGTGGCCGTTCGCATGATCCGACATATCTCCCGTCGCTCGTTCACAAAATCCTTCGGCGCGCTGTCTACAGTTTTCCTGGGTCTGGCAAGGACGGCCAGCGCCGCCGCGCTGGCGAAGCCAGAGGGCAAGGTGGTGCTGACCATCACCGGCCGCATCAAGGAAACCAACGCCGAGGGCGCCGCAGAGTTCGATATCGCGATGCTCGAAGCAATCGGCGTGAAGTCCTTCACCACTACGACGCCGTGGTACAGCGGCCCAGCCACCTTCGAGGGCGTTCCCATGGCCGCCCTGCTCGATCGCATCGGCGCATCCGGCGAAACCATCACCGCGCGCGCGCTGAATGACTACAGCACCGACATCCCGATCGAAGACTTCAAGAAATACAACGTGCTGCTCGCCCTGAAGCGCGATGGCGCCTACATGCCCGTCAAGGACAAGGGCCCGTTGTTCATCGTCTACCCCTACGATTCCGATCCGGAGCTGAAGCATCAGCGCTTCTACAGCCGGTCGGCCTGGCAGGTCGCGCGGATGATCGTGAAGTAGTTTCAATGGCGAAGGCGGCGCGGCGAGCATTACCCGTCGTCTGGGACGGATGGGGCGGCTCGAGCACCCTCAAGTGGTTGCTCGGGTTCGTCTTGTGCCTTCTCGCGATCGCTGCCGTCGCAACCTCGGTTCTGATCGTCGAGCGCCAGGCCGCACTGCAGCGTGTATCCCGCTACAATCTCACCTGGCTCTTGAGCCAGGCAGTCAGCGAAACCTTGCGGTTCGCGGAAGTTATCTCGGCCGCCGCCGTTCCCGGCAGCAAGGTCGACCGTGACGACGTCGACTTGCGGGCGGACGTGCTGGAGAACCGCCTCAACCTCCTCCGGGGCGGCGAGGCCGCCGCCTTCATCGAAACTCGCCCGGATCTGCAAGAAACAGTGGCGGCGATGCGGCGCACCCTGGATGCCGCCCACCCGCTGATTGATCAGCTGCCGAAATCCGAGGCCGCCTTCAAGCTGCGTGCTCTGGTGGAGCCGATGCTCCCTCGCATGTCCGAGCTCGCCGCCGCATCCAACATCCGCAGCGGCGATATCGTCGCGAGCGATCAGCGCGAACTCAGCGCCCTGCATTGGACCCTGACCGCACTGCTCTTCGCCATCATGGGGGTGGCGGCCTCGCTGGTGTGGCTCCTGACCTGGGTGCGGA
>CAIPLM010000159.1 GCA_903865895.1 uncultured Rhodospirillales bacterium
ATCGATCTCCATCGCCAGGCAGCGCCGCCCGGTCATCTCGGCCGGTATGATGGTGGTGCCGCTGCCGGAGAACGGCTCGTAGATCGCATCGCCCGGCGCGCTGTTGTTCAGGTTCGGCCGGCGCATGCACTCGACCGGTTTCTGCGTGCCGTGCACGGTCTCGGGATCCTCGGTCTCGTTCCCCCGCGTCGCGATCGCCCACAGCGTCGATTGATCGCGGGCGCCCTGCCAGTGGCCAGTCGCGCCCTTGCGCACGGCGTAGAGAGCCGGCTCATGCTGCCAGTGATAATCGCCGCGCCCGAGCACGAAGCGGGACTTGGCCCACACGATCTGCGAGCGGATGACGAAGTCGGCAGCTTCAAGGCTCTCCATCACCGTGCGCGCGTGCACGGCCGCATGCCAGATGTAGGCGACGTCGCCCGGGAACAACGCCCAGGCTTCGCGCCAATCGGCGCGATGGTCGTTGCTCACCACGCCGGTGCGCTCGGTCGCGGAGACGCCGGCCCGGTTGCGCCAGGCAGGGTCGTAGTTCACCCCATAAGGTGGATCACTGGCCATCAAATGCGGCTTCGCGCCGTCCAGCAACCGAGTGACTTCGTTCGCCGACGTGGCGTCGCCGCAGAGCAGCCGGTGCTCGCCCAGGATCCATAGATCGCCCGGCCGGCTCACCGGGTCCGCGGGCGGCTCCGGTGCCGCCTCATCGGCCGCCGCCTCGTCCACGGTGCTGCCGTCGCCAGCCATCATCGCCGCCAGGTCGGCCTGGTTGAATCCGACGAGGTTCATGTCGAACCCCATCGCGTCGAGGTCGAGCAGTTCGGCCCGCAGCATCGCGGCATCCCAGCCGGCGTTGAGCGCGATCTGGTTGTCCGCCAGCCGATAGGCCCGCGCCTGCGCCTCGGTGAGATGGCCAAGTCGAATCGCTGGCGCCGTCACCAGCCCCAGCTTTTTCGCCGCCAGGACGCGGCCATGGCCGGCAATCAGCACGCCGGCCTCATCGACCAGCACCGGATTGACGAAGCCGAACGCGACGATCGACGCCGCGATCTGCGCCACCTGCTCGTCCGAGTGCGTGCGCGCGTTCATGGCGTAGGGCAGCAGCTGTGCCAGCGGCACCGGCTCGACTGCGAGATCAAGCTGCATCGGCAACCTCATCGCCAGCACGATCGGCCGCGACGGCGTCATAGTCCCAGCCGTCCTCGGCGCGACGCACCGGAAGGTCCGGATGAAGCATGCGCCAGCGGGCAATCGCCAGGTCGACATACTCGGGCGCGAGTTCCATCGCGCGCACCCGCCGCCCCGTCCGCTGCCCCGCCAGGAGGATGGTGCCGGAGCCGCCGAACGGCTCGAACACCACATCGCCCTCGTCGGCATAGGTCTGCATCAGGAACTCCGGCAGCTTCACCGGGAACACCGCGGGATGCTCGGTCTCGATGCCGCGGGCCTTATGGCGGGTGATGCGCAGCACGTTGTCGGGAATGCGCATCTCCTGCACGCCCTGGCCGGCGTGCGTCCACTCGCCGACGGTGCCGTCCTTGCCGCGCAGCCCGCCCTTCTCGCTGTTCACATGCCCCGCCCAACGGCAGGGGATGATCTTGTTGGCCTGGCGCGCCGTCCGGTTGAAGTGGAAGACGAACTCGAATGACGGCGCCAGCCGCCCGTTCCAGTCGCCCGGCAGGCCCGGCCCCTGGTCCCAGGTATACCAGCCGAACCGGCGCCAGCCCTCGGCGCGCATCCATTCGATCCAGCCCTGCCAGTACGGCTGCCATTCGCCGTCGCGGTGGATCAGGCCGAGGTTGACCATCACCTGGCCGTCGGGCGCCATGACGCCCGACAGGCCGGCGAACACGCCGCGCATCAGCGCATCCCAGTCGCCGATGCCGCCGGTGGTGTAGTTCCGTTGGTTGCCATACGGCGGTGAGGTGAACAGCAAGGCCGCACGGTCGCTGCCCATCAGACGGCCCAACGCCTCGGCGTCAGAGGAGTCCCCGCAGAGCAGACGATGCTCCCCGAGCAGCCAGAGATCACCAGGCCGCGTCACCGCAGCGCGCGGCGGTTCCGCCTCAGCGTCCGCAGGGTCGTCGGCCCCGTCGTCATCGGCGGCGGTGTCAGTGTCATCGTCCGTCGCCGGGGGCGCCATCAGATCGGCGATCTCGGCGTCGCTGAACCCGGTCAGCGCAAGATCGAACCCCATGGCATTGAGCTCGCCGAGTTCGAGTGCCAGCGTCGCGGTGTCCCAGCCGGCATTCAACGCGAGCTTGTTGTCGGCGAGCAGGTAGGCGCGGATTTGCGCCGCGGACCAGCCGCGCGCCACCATGACGGGGATGTCGGCCAACCCGAGGCGCTGTGCCGCCAGCACGCGGCCGTGGCCGGCGATGATGGTGCCGGCCTCATCGGCCAGGACCGGGGTGGTGAAACCGAACGCCTCGATGCTCGCCGCGATCTGCGCAACCTGCTCATCGCTGTGGGTGCGGGCGTTCCGGACGTAGGGCGTCAGGCGCGCAATATCCCACCGCTCGACACGGTCGGCGGGCCAGGCCGTGGCGGTGGCCTGAACGCGGTCGGGAGCGGGAATTGTCATGGTGCCTCGATTGCGGAATGGCGGTAATCTGCCGATTGGGGCGTTTGACCCCCTATGCGACTTTCGCGACTATGCGCGCATTGGCCCAATACGGTTGTTGGCACGGTTCTTGCATAGTCAAAAACCCCCATCCCCCAGGGCCGGTGACCCTCCCCAGGCCCCCCGGCACGCCCCGGCTACTGCCGCCGCGGGTCCAGTGGCCACCCGTTGGCATCGGCACCACGGATGCGA
>CAIPLM010000160.1 GCA_903865895.1 uncultured Rhodospirillales bacterium
CTACATGCAGACCGAGCCGATGGCTGAACTCATGGCGCCGACCATCGACGCCGCGCCAACCCAGATTGCCACCATCGCCGCGTGATTCATGGCTACCGCAAACGACACCCGAATTCCCACCATCTTGACGGACGTGACCCCGCGCGGCCGCGCCCCTGGAGTTGACCCCATGCCGCTGAAGCGCACTGAGCAACAACTCGGGGATCCCGCGCGGAGCAACTGGGCCGGACGCGTGGTGCCGCTCGGGCTGGTTGTCTGCGCGCTGATCGGCGCCATCGCCGCCTTCCTCGCCTATCGCGCGCGTGATTATGCGGTTGAGGAGTGGAAGCGCACGGCCTCCCACATGTCCACCATCCTCGCCGAGCAGGCCGGCCAATCGGTGCGCGCGGCGGACCTGGTGCTGAAGAGCATGCTGGTGGATATCGAGGTCGCCGCCCCACGTGACGCGGCCGAGCTGCGCGCGTTCGCGACGCAGAAACACGTCTTTGACAATTTGGTCGAGCGCACCAAATCGGTACCGCAGCTCGATGTCGCGACCATCATCGCCGGAGGGGGCGAGGTGTTGACCTTCACCCGCAGTTGGCCGCCGCCACCGATCAATCTTGGCGACCGCGACTATTTCGCCAACATGTCGGGTGCGGTGAACACCGGCCTGTTCCTGAGCGTGCCAGTGCGAAACCGTGGCACGGGAACCTGGGTTTTCTATCTGGCGCGGCAAATCCGCAGCAGGGATGGTACGCCCATCGGGGTCGCCATCGTCGGGCTGGCATCGGATTTCTTCAACCAGTTCTATGAGGCGGTGAGTATCGGGCCGGAGGCGGCAGTTTCGCTGTTTCGCGACGATGGCGTGCTGCTGGCGCGCTACCCTGACCGCGGGAGCGTAATCGGCGCATCCTTTGCCGACCAGCCGGTGTTCCGCGACGTATTGCCCAACCTGCCGCCGGGCGAGGCCATGGTGACCCGCGGCTACCGGTTGGCCGATCCGACGGAGCCGATGGTCCGCATAGTGGCGCCCACTCGGGTGCAAGGCTTCCCGCTCGTCCTCAACGTCACCGTCACCGAGCACATCTTCCTCGCTCTGTGGCGCCAGCTGGTGGCGGTTATCACCATCGCTGGCCTCGCGCTGATCGCCGTGGCGGTGACGCTGACCGTGGTGGCATCCAGAGCCATCTCGAAATCGACCCGTGAGGCCGAGCGCCGGCAGCGGGCACAGCGCGCGCTTTCCTACAGCGAATTGCGCATGCGCAGCCTGGTCGAGACGGTGTCGGATGGTGTGTTGCTCATCGATGCCAACGGCTATTTTGTCGACATCAACGCTCCTGGACGCGCCTTGCTTGGTGCTGGTGAGGACGAGGACCTGTCGCAGCGCGAGATGGTGACCTATGTCGCCGAGCCATTCCGCGCGGCATGGCGCTCCAGCCACATGCGCATCCTCGCCGGTGAGACCGTGGTCTGGCAATTCGATCTGGTGGCGCGCGGGGAGGAGACGGTGCGGGTGGAAAAGACCGCCATGCCGACGCTGCTGCCCGATGGCAGCCGCGGCCATCTCGCCGTGCTGCGCAACATCACTGCCCGCCACCTCGCCACGATGCAACTCCGCGAGCGCCAGCATGACGCGATGCGGGCGGCGCGGGTAACGGCGATGGGCACGATGGCGGCCGGGATCGCGCATGAGCTGAACCAGCCGCTGACAGCCGCGGCCAATGTGGCAAGCGCCGCGCTGATGGGGATCCCATCGGCGGCGACGCTTGACCCCGCGGATTCCCGTACCCGCCGCCTGCGCGTTCAGCTTGAGGCGATCGTGCGGCATAATCTGCGCGCCGGGGAAATCGTGCGCCGGCTGCGCAACTTCATCGAGGGGGCCGACCATGAGGTCACCACGCTGGAACCGGCCGACCTGGTGGAAGAAAGCCTGCGCATCGCCCGCAGCGAGCGGCGCGGGGAGAGCGGGGCGGAGGCCGAGATCACCAGCTTCATCGCCGATGACGTCGAGACGATCTTCGCCGACCAGACCCAGTTGCAACAGGTGCTAACCAATCTGATCCGCAATGCCGAGCATGCGGCGAACCGCGCTGCGCCTGCCCGCATCAAGGTCTCGGCCAGCCGTTCGGCCGATGGCGGCAGCATCGTCTTCGCGGTGGAGGATAACGGCAAGGGGCTGGAAGCGGCCGATCTCGAACATGTCTTCGAGCCCTTTGTCTCCACCAAGGCCGGCGGCATGGGTATCGGGCTCGCGATATCGCGCACCATCGTCAACGCGCATGGCGGCCGGTTGTGGGCGGAATCGGCGGGGATCGGGAAGGGGGCGACCTTCCTGTTCAGCATTCCCGTCGGGGAATTGGACGTCGCGCTTGAGCCTGAGCCCGAGGCGCGGCGGGCATAGTTTCGCCGGTTGCTATTGGCGTCGGCGCTTGTCAGGAAGACACGTGTTTTCCGAGGAGCCCGCGCCATGCCCCAGATCTCCATTCCCGCCGTGTTCGTGCGTGGCGGCACCAGCAAGGCGCTGATCTTCCATCGCACTGACCTGCCGCCGGCGAGCCCGCCATCGGACACTGCCGCGTGGGACCGCATTTTCCGTGCCGCGCTTGGCAGCCCCGACCCCAATGGCCGCCAGCTCGACGGCATGGGTGGCGGGGTGTCGTCGCTGTCCAAGATCGCGGTGATCGGTCCGCCGAGCCGCGGGGATGCCGACGTGGACTATACCTTCGCCCAGGTCGGCATCGCCGATGAGGTGGTGGGGTATCGCGGCAATTGCGGCAACATCTCCTCGGCGGTGGGGCCTTTCGCAGTCGATGAGGGGCTGGTGACGGCCATGGGCGGGGAAGCCGTGGTGCGCATCCACAACACCAATACCGGCAAGCTCATCATCGCCCGCTTCCCGCTGGTGGGTGGCAAGGCGGCGGTGAGCGGCGATTTCAGCCTGCAGGGTGTCGCCGGCACCGGGGCGCCGGTGCGGCTGGCCTTTGTGGATCCGGGTGGGGCGGCGACCGGTAAGCTGCTGCCGAGCGGGCGGGCGCGGGACAGCCTGCAAATCGCCGGGTTCGGCGCGCTTGAGGTGTCGCTGGTGGATGCGGCCAACCCCGTGGTGTTTGTCGCCGCCACTGCACTCGGCCTCTCCGCCACCGAAATGCCCGACGATCTCGCGGCCGATGCGCCGCGGATGCGCCTGTTCGAGGAGATACGGGTGGCGGCGGCTGTGGCGATGGGGCTGGTGGCGCATCCCGAGGAGGCGCGGACGCGGCTGAAGAACCTGCCCCAGGTCGCGCTCGTCGCCCCGCCCTCTGCCGCGCGAACCCTGCGTGGCGATGTGATCGCGAAGGAGGCGATGGATGTGTTGGTGCGGGTGATTTCCACCGGCCAGCCGCATCGCGCCACGCCGCTGACCGGGGGCATGTGCCTGGCCGTCGCCGCCCGCATTCCCGGCACCATCCCGAATGCCCTGGCGCGGCCGGCCGCTGATGACGCCGATATCCGGGTGGCGCATCCCTCCGGCGTTCTGGTGGTCGCGGCCGCGATCGAGCGGGCGGGTGGCATGGTGGTAGCGCGCGAGGCAGTGGTCTACCGCACCGCAAGGCGCCTGATGGAGGGGCGCGTCTGCCTACAAGGGTGAGGCGCCCCGGGCAAAGCTGGCGCGCGCCTTGTGGGCCCAGTAGATCGCCTGCGCCGGCAGCCGGCCCAGCGGTCCGCCGGCAAAGGGCAGGCCGAAGCGGCGGAACAACTGCCAGCGCGTGTCGCCCTCGGTGATCGCGGCGGCGATGATATTGCCGGCCATCGTGGTAATGCCCATGCCGAGCCCGCCGAAGCCGGTGGCCACCCAGAGGTTCGGCCCGATCGCGCCGATCATCGGCATGCGGTGGCGCAAATAGGGCATCCGCCCCCCCCAGGCGACCTCCGCCTTCACCGCGGCGAGGTCGGGATAGAACCAGGCCATGTCGCGCGAGAGTTTCGCCTTCAACGCCGCTTCCGATGGCATCCGCATGCCGACCCGCCCGCCCCATAGCAGCCGCCCATCGGCGAGCGGCCGGTAGTAGTTCGACGCGAAGCTGCGATCGGCCAGCGAATGCTTGGTGCCGATCACCTGGGCGAGATTATCGCCGAGCGGCTCGGTGACCATCACGAAGGTCGCCACCGGGATGGTCGCCGCCCACACCTTCCAGTCGATCATGTTGACGTAGCCGCCGCCGGCCAGCACCACGTGATCGGCCAGCACCCGCCCGCCGGGTGTCCTCACCTCGTGGCGGGAGCCCACCTGCACGATCGACAGCGCGGGACTGCCCTCGTAGAGCCGCGCGCCCTGTGCTACCGCCGCGACCGCGGTTCCGCGGGCGAGCTTCAGCGGGTCGAGGCTGAAGGCCTCCGGGTCGAGCGAGCCATCGCCGTAGCGCGTCGTCGCCAGCGTCGTGCGTACCTTGGAAGGTGACCAGACTTCCAGCTCCCGGCCGAAGTTCTTGGCCATGTAGGCGGCGTTCTCCGCCATCGCCTCGCCGTCTTCGGCCATCCCGAAGATCAGCCGGCCCATCACCAGCTCGCCGACATCCATGCCGTAGCGGGCGATGCGCTGGAGGATCAGCCGCAGCGCGCCCAGCGTCATGGTGTAGAGCTCGCGCGCGTCTTCGAGGCCGACCATGGCGACGAGATCGGCCGGGCGGGTAGGGTAGCCCGGCACCACGAATCCGCCATTGCGGCCCGAGGCGCCGAAGCCGATCCGCTTGGCCTCCAGCAACACGACGGACCGGCCCCGCTCGGCGAGATCGAGCGCGGTCGCGACGCCGGCCATGCCGCCGCCGATGACGCAGACTTCCGCCTGCGTCTCGCCCTCCAGCGCCGCATGGCGGACCGTGAGGTCCGTCGTGCGGACGTAGTGGTTGTCGGAGTAGCCGCTCATCGCCGCAGCCGGGTCCAGACCTTGTCGCGCAGGTCCTGCGTCACGGTCGAGCAGTTCATCGCCGGGCGCAGCCGGGCGAGCATGTCGGCCGGCGTGTTGATCGCCGGCTCATTGCGCAGCGCGTCGGAGAGCAGCGGCGCCGAGGCGGGGATGGCGTTGTTGTAGCCGAGGAAGTTGGAGGCCTCGGCGATGTTCTTGGGGTCCATCATCCAATTGAGGAAGGCTTTGGCGTTCTCCAGGTTCGGCGCGCCCTTGGGCACCGCGAAATTGTCGGACCAGGAATCTAGCCCTTCCTTCGGGTAGACCCATTCAAGCGTGGCCTTGCGCACCTTGGCGCGGCGATAGGCACCGTTCCACATCTGCTGCATCGCCACCTCGCCGGCGGCGACGCGGTCGGCGGTGGCGTTGGAGGAATAGATGGCGACCGCCGGTTTCTGCTTGGCCAGCAGGTCGTAGATCTTCTGCGCGTCCTCCCCCTTCTCGGTGCAGCGGTCGATGCCGAGGTAATGCGCCGCGGTGTTCCATGCCTCGCCCGGGGCATTCAGCATGCCGACCTTGCCGACCAGCGAGGCCGGCGGATCGAACAGGATTTTCCAGCTGTCTTCGAGCTTCCCGCCGGTGACGGCGGTATCATAGGTGAGCCCCGTAGTGCCCCACATATAGGGCACCGAATAGGCGCGCTCGGGGTCGAACTCCGGCTTGTCGAAGGGGGCGCCGACGTTCTTGAAGTTGGACAGCTTGCCGGCGTCGATCTTCAGCAGCATGCCGTCGCGCACCATGTTCTTCAGCGTCGGCCCGGTGGGCACCACGATGTCGTAGCCGGAGCCGCCGGCCTGCAGCTTGGCGAGCATCGATTCGTTGGAATCATAGCTGTCGAGGATCACCTTGATCCCGGTTTCCGCCTCGAAGCGCTTCAGCAGGTCGGGCGGCATGTAGTTCGACCAGTTGAACAGCTTCACCTCCTTGGCCTGGGCCATGGCGGGCAGGGGCGCGAAGGCAACGGCGGCAGCGAGCAACAGGCGACGGAACATGGAACCTCCTCGGAGTATCAGGACTTCGCGCGGGTCAGGCGCTGGGAGATGACCAGGATGGCGATCGAGGTGAACAGCAGCATCGTCGAGATGGCGTTGACGGCGGGCGTGAGGCCAGTGCGGATCAGGCCGAAGATGTAGACGGGCAGGGTGGTGGTGCCCGGGGCGGAAAGGAAGAAGGAGAAGGTGAAATCCCCGAGCGAGACGACGAAGGCGAGCATGGCACCGCCGAGCACGCCGGGCCAGATCAGCGGCAGGGTGACGCGGCGAAAGCTTTGCCAGGGGCTGGCGTAGAGGTCCGACGCGGCTTCCGCCAAAGCGGGATCGAGGTCATGCAGCCGGGCGCGGATCGGCAGATAGGCGAAGGGGATGGCGATCACCGTATGCGCCGCCATCAGTCCGGGCAGGCCGAGCGGGATGCCGACCAGTACAAGGCTCATCAGCAGTGCCACGGCGCCGGCGATCTCAGGGACGACGAGGGGGAGGCCGATGAACCGCTCGGCGATCTCGGCGCGGCGGCCGAGGGCCAGGCGGGCATTGCCTGACAGCGCCAGCGCGGCCAGCGTCGCGGCGCTGGTGCCAGCAAGCATGGCGACCAGGGCAATCACCACCGAATTCGCCAGCGCCTGACGCACCGGCTCGGAGGCAAGCGCCTCGTAGTACCACTCCGTCGAAAAGCCTGACCAGATCGTGATCATCGGCCCGGCGTTGAAGCTCAGCGCGACGACAATGACGATCGGCACGTAGAGGTAGATCAGCGTCGCCAGCGCGATCGCACCGGTGCCGGGGAAGCGCAGCATATCCGGCCTTGCGCTCACGGGGCGCTCCGGAAGCGTACGCGGTGGAGGTAGGTGGCGGCCAGCACCAGGGCAAGCAGCACGAAGGCGAGCGCGGCGCCCAGCGGCCAGTTACGGCTGTAGCCGAACTGGGCTTGTATGAGATTGCCCACCATCATCGTCTTCCCGCCACCCAACAACTCCGGCGAGATGAAGGCGCCGATGCCGGGGATGAACACCAGCACCACGCCGCCGGCGATACCGGGCATCGAGAGCGGCAGGATCACCCGCGTCAGCACCCGCCAGCGATCCGCCCCGAGGTCAAACGCCGCCTCGAGCAGCCGGCGGTCGATCTTCTCGATGCTGAGGTAGATCGGCAGCAGCATGAAGGGCAGGAAGGAGTAGGTGAGGCCGATCGCCGTCGCGGTGGGGGTGTAGAGGATGCCGAGGCGGCCGGTCAGCAGGCCGGTCGCGTGCAGGATCTGTTCGAACAGCCCGTCAACTCGCAGCAGCAGCATCCAGGCGTAGTTGCGCACCAGCAGGTTGGTCCAGAACGGCAGCGTGACCAGGAACACCAGCAGCAGCCGGCGCTTCGGCGGCTGGAAGGCCATCCAAAGCGCGGTGGGCAGGGCGATGACGAAGCTCGTCACCGTCGCGCTGCCGGCGAGGCCGAGGCTGCGGAGGAAAATCGCCACATAGTCCCAGTTCAACTCGCGCTCGCCGCTGAAGCCGCGCTCCCACAGGAAGGAGATATAAGCGTCGGCGGTGAAGCTGCCCCAGACGATGCCGCCATTGGGGTTGCGCTGCATCAGCGAGATCACCAGCAGCATGACCAGCGGCAATACCAGCACCACCCCAATGAGCAGGCCCGAGGGCACCAGGAGAATGGCGCGGCCGCGCATCAATCGGGCACCGCACGCAGGGCGGCGGGCTCTACCCGCACCCGCACCCCATCGCCCACCCGCGCTTGCGCCCGTCCGCCATGGCTCGGTGCGCGCAGCCGCAATCCAGCGCCACCGGCAAGGGCGAGGTGGTAGGTGGTGTCGGCGCCGTCATAGACCACCTGGTCCACCGTGCCGGTGAGGGCTTGGCCCTCGGTATCATCGGGCGCCGCAAGCCGCGCCCGCTCGGGCCGCAGCACCAGCGTGACCGGCCCTTCCGGCCCCGCATCCTCTGTGGCGGCCAGTTCCTCACCGCCGGCGAGGCGAAAGCGGCCGGGGGCGACGCGGGTCGCGGCGATGAGATTGGCCTCGCCGATAAAATCGGCGACGAAGCGGAGCGAGGGGCGCTCGTAGATTTCCGTGGGGGTGCCGACTTGCAGCACCTTGCCCTCGCGCATCACCGCGATGCGGTCAGACATCGTCAACGCCTCGTGCTGGTCATGGGTGACGAAGACGAAGGTGATGCCGGTTTCGCCTTGCAGGCGCTTCAGCTCCAGACGCATCTCGTTGCGCAGCTTGAGATCGAGTGCGCTCAGAGGTTCATCGAGCAGCAAGAGTTTCGGGGCGGCGGCGAGCGCGCGGGCGAGGGCGACGCGTTGCTGCTGGCCGCCCGAGAGCTGCGAGGGTTTGCGCCCGCCGAGCCCTTGCAGGCGCACCAGGGCCAGCATCTCCTCCACCCGCGCGGCAATCATGCCTCGCGGCTTGCGCTGCATCTCGAGCGCGAATGCGACGTTCTCCGCCACCGTCATATGCGGGAAGACGGCGTAGCTCTGGAAGACCGTGTTCACTGGGCGCTGCGGCGGCGGCAGCCCGTCGAGCGGTTGGCCGCCGAGATGGATGCTGCCGGAATCCTGCGCCTCGAACCCGGCGATGGCGCGCAGCAGCGTCGTCTTGCCGCAGCCGGAGGGGCCGAGCAGGGTGAAGAACTCGCCGGCCGCGATGTCGATCGAGACGTCATCCAGCGCACGCACGGTACCGCCGAAGGTTTTGCGCAGGTTGCGGCAGCTCAGCGCGCCGGGGGCCGCTCCACCATCACCATCGCCGACCCCCATGCCAGGACCTCCGCTTTGCCACAGCAGCAGACAGGAGAGTGCAAGGGTTCCGCTGCCGTGTCTACCGGTCGGCGAACTGGCCGATGAACGTCGACGATACGCTTAGCCGCGCCATGTTATGGGGTGGCCCAGGCCGGGAGATTGCTCTCATGCGCGGCCAGCGCGTCGGCATGCACCAAGGTGAGCCCGATATCGTCCAGCCCCTCGACCAGGCAGCGCTTGCGGAAGGCGTCGATGGCGAAGGCGATCACCGTGCCGTCGGGCAGGGTGATGGTCTGGGCAGGGAGGTCGATGGCGAGGTGGGTCGCATCGCCAAGGCGGGCGGGGGCGTCGGGCAGGACGATAGTGAGCAGGCCGTTTTTGCCGGCGTTGCCCGCGAAGATGTCGCCGAAGGAGGGGGCGATGACGCAGCGAATGCCGCCATCCACCAGGGCGTAGACCGCCCCCTCGCGCGAGGAGCCGCAGCCGAAATTGGCGCCGGCGACGACGATGGGCACTGTATGCGGGCGGAGCGGGAAGGCGTTTTCGCGGGTGCGCAGATCGGCGAACAGGAAATTGTCGTAGCCGGCGCTGCGCGGCTTGCGCAGGAAGCGGGCGGGGATGATCTGGTCGGTGTCGATATTGGGCCGATCCAGCAGCGCGATCGGGCCGCTCAAGGTGGTGAAGGGGGTCATGCGAGTTTCCTCACATCGGTGATAGCGCCGGCTACTGCGGCGGCGGCGGCCATGGCGGGGGACATCAGATGGGTGCGGGCGCCCTGGCCCTGGCGGCCCTCGAAATTGCGGTTGGAGGTAGAGGCGCAGCGCTGGCCGGGTGCCACCAGATCGCCGTTCATGCCGACGCACATGGAGCAGCCCGGCTCGCCCCAGGTCAGCCCGGCATCGGTGAACACGGCGTCGAGCCCCTCGGCCTCCGCCTCGCGCTTCACGGCGACTGAGCCGGGGACGACGAGGCCGGGGATGCTGGCTTTTCGCCCCTTCAGCACCGCGGCGGCGGCGCGCAGATCGGGCAGGCGGCCATTGGTGCAGGAGCCGATGAAGACGCGGTCGATCCTGGTGCCTTCAAGCGGCGCGCCGGGCGTGAGGCCCATATAGGCGAGCTGCGCCGCGATCGCCTGGCGTCCGGCGGCGTCCTTCGCGTCGTCGGGGTTGGGGACATTCCCGGTGACCGGCAGGGCGGCCTCAGGGGTGGTGCCCCAGGTGACGGTGGGGGCGATGCTATGGGCATCGAGATGCACTTCACGGTCGAACAGCGCCCCGGGATCGCTCGGCAGGCGGCGCCATTCCGCCACTGCAGCGTCCCACGCGGCGCCGCGGGGGGCGTGGCGGCGGCCGGAAATCCAGCCGAAGGTGACGTCATCCGGCGCGATCATGCCGGCGCGGCCGCCGGCCTCGATCGACATGTTGCAGATGGTCATCCGCGCTTCCATCCCCAGCGCGCGGATCGCCGAGCCGGCGTATTCGATCACGTGGCCGGTGGCGCCGGCGGCGCCGATGCGGGCGATCACCGCGAGGATCACATCCTTCGCCGCGACATGCGGGTGCAGCGTGCCGTCGATGGTGATGCGCAGCGTCTTCGGCCGCTTCTGCCACAGGGACTGGGTGGCGAGCACATGGGCGACCTCGGAGGCGCCGATGCCGAAGGCGAGCGTCCCGAAGGCGCCGTGGGTGGAGGTGTGGCTATCGCCGCAGACCAGCACCAGGCCGGGGAGGGTCAGCCCCAGCTCGGGGCCGACGACGTGGACGATGCCCTGGTCCGGACTGTCGAGCCCGAAATGGGTGATGCCGTGGCGGGCGGCGTTGGCGGCCAGCGTTGTCACCAGGCCGGCGGCTTCCGGGTCGGCGATGGGGTGGCGTCGGTCATGGCTCGGCACGTAGTGGTCGGCCATGGCGAAGGTGAGGTCGGGCCGGCGGATTTTGCGGCCGGAATGCTCCAGCATGCCGAAGCCGTGGAAGCTGCCCTCATGCACCAGATGCCGGTCAATCCACAGCAGCGAGGTGCCATCCTCCCGTGTGGTCACCGCATGGGCGGCCCAGATCTTCTCGAACAACGTGCGCGGCCCGGTCACCCCAGTGTCTCCCCCTGCGCCGCGTTGACAGGCTGTGCGGCGCGATGGCTAAACCATAGGTCAGATTATCCTGATAATGCGAGGCGGATACGATGCAGGGCTTGAAGGCACGGCTGGCGGGCGACAGCGCTTTGCTGGCACCGGGCATTTATGACGCACTTTCCGCGGCTTTGGCGGAGGAGGCGGGGTTCGAGGCAGCCTATCTCTCCGGCGCCTCGATCGCCTACACGCTGCTGGGGCGGCCGGATATCGGCCTGGTCTCGATGACGGAGGTGGCGGACGTGATGGCGCGCATCCGTGAGCGCGTGGCGCTACCGGTGATCATCGATGCCGATACCGGCTTCGGCAATGCGCTCAACACCGAGCGCACTGTGCGCGTGTTCGAGCGCGCCGGGGCCAGCGTGATCCAGCTGGAGGACCAGAGCTTCCCCAAGCGCTGCGGGCATTTGAAGGACAAGTCACTGATTTCCGCGCAGGAAATGGCGGGCAAGATCAAGGCGGCGGTGGATACGCGGGACCGTGCGCTCATCATGGCGCGCACGGATGCCATCGCCGTGGAGGGGTTCGAGGCGGCGGTGGAGCGGGCGGAGCGGTATCTGGAGGCCGGCGCCGATATCCTGTTCATCGAGGCGCCGGAGAGCCGGGCGCAAATGGATGCGATCTGCGCCCGCTTCGCCGGCCGCGCGCCGCTGCTCGCCAATATGGTGGAGGGCGGCAAGACGCCGCTGGCGAGCACCGCGGAGCTCAGCGCGATCGGCTATCGCATCGTGATTTTCCCTGGCGGCCTGGTGCGCGCGCTCTCCTTCGCGACGCGCGACTATTTCGCCTCGCTGAAGCAGCACGGCACCACCGAGCCTTTCCGCAACCGGATGTTCGATTTCCAGGGGCTCAACGCGATGCTCGGCACCGATGCCATGCTGGCGCGCGGCAAGCAGTATGAGGCCGGCTGAATGACGCTCGATCCGGTTACGCTCGCCGTCCTAAAGGGCCGCCTGGAGCAGATCGCCGATGAGATGGATGCGACGCTGTTTCGCGCCGCCTTCAACCCCACCATCGCCGAGGCGCATGACGCCTGCCACGGCATCTACGAGGCGACCACCGGCGCCACGCTGATCCAGGGCAAGTCGGGCCTGCCGATCTTCGTCGGCGTCATGGCCTTCGGGGTGAAGGCGGTGATCGACAAGTTCACCGGCGATAACGCGCCCCGCGAGGGGGACGTGTTCATTTTCAACGACCCCTATCTCGGCGGCACCCATCTCTCCGATCTCCGGCTGATCCGGCCGTGCTTTCATTCGGGGAAGCTGTTCTGCTGGCTGGCGAGCGTCGGGCATTGGCACGATGTCGGCGGCGCGGTGCCCGGCAACTACAACCCGGCGGCGACCGAGTATTTCCAGGAGGGCGTGCTGATCCCGCCGGTGCGGCTCTACAGCGCCGGGCGGCTCAATCAGGATATCGTCGATATCATCCTCGCCGCCTCGCGCCTGCCGGTCAGCGCTTTCGGGGATTTGAACGCTCATCTCTCGGCGCTCGATCTTGGCACCGCCCGCGTGGCCGCTTTGCTCGCGGAGTCCGGGCCTGACCTTGTCGCCGCCGCCTTCGCCGAGTTGACCGCGCGGGCGGCGACCATGATGCGGGCGGAAATCGCTGGCCTGCCGGATGGGCGCTGGGAGGAGGAGGATTTCCTCGACAATGACGGGCGCAATGATGTGCCGCTGCGCATCGCCTGCGCGGTGACGATTGCGGGGGATCGGTTGACGCTCGATTTTACCGGCTCGGCCGATGCCTGTGCGGGGCCGGTGAATATCAGCCGCGCCACCACCATCGCTTCGGTCTATGTCGCGCTGAAGCACCTTTTCCCGGAGGTGGCAGCCAATTCCGGGGTGCTTGATCCCGTCGCGATCATCCTGCCGCCGAACTCGCTGCTGGATGCCCAGCGGCCCAAGCCGACCGGGGGCTATACCGAGACCATTCTGCGCATCATCGATGTGCTGTTCTGCGCCTTCGCCCGCATCCGGCCGGGCCATGCGATCGGCAACGCATACGGCACCATCAACGCGCTCTCGATTGCCGGCAACCGGGCGGATGGCGCGCGTTGGGTGATGTTCTCATTTTTCGGCGGCGGCCATGGCGGCAATCCCGAGGGGGACGGGCTGAGCCACGGCAATCCGCCGATCGCCACCGCCATCATCCCGCCGGTGGAGATCATGGAAGCGGCCTACCCGATCCGCTTCACCCAATGGGCGCTGCGGCCTGGCTCCGGTGGCGCTGGGACGCATCGTGGCGGCATGGGGGCGATCTACGAGATCGAGCTGCGCGACGCGGCGGCGGAGCTGTTCGTCTTCGCCGAGCGCGCCCGCTTCGCCCCACGCGGCGTGCTCGGGGGCGGGCAGGGGGCGATGAACGTGGTGGAATATGAGCAGGCGGATGGCTGGCACACGCCGGCGCTCGGCTCGAAAGTGGTGGGGGTGAAGCTCACCCGTGGACAACGCATCCGGCTGGAAAGCCCGGGCGGCGGCGGCTGGGGCGATCCCGCGGGGCGCGATCCCGCGGCGGCCGAACGCGACGCGCGCATGGGGTATCTCGCATGAGCCGGCTTGTTGTGGGGGTGGACGTCGGCGGGACCTACACCGACCTGTTTCTGTTCGATGAAGCCACCGGCAGGGCTCGCGTCGGTAAGGTGCCCTCCACCCGCGGACGTGAGGCGGACGGGTTCGCGGCGGGGATTTCCGGGCTCGCGCCGCTGCCGGCGATTTCCGCCATCGTGCATGGTACTACCGTCGGCACCAATGCGCTGCTGGAGCGCAAGGGCGCGCGGGCCGGGCTGATCACCACCGCGGGCTTTCGCGACGTGCTGGAAATGCGCCGGCGGGATCGGCGGCAGACCTGGGGGCTGACCGGCAACTTCATCCCGCCCATCGATCGCGACATGCGGCTCGAGGTCGCAGAGCGGACGCTGGCCGATGGCAGCATTCTCGGGCCGGTCGATCCGGAGGAGGTCGCCGAAGCGGCGCGGCGGCTGCTGGCGATGGGGGCGGAGGCGCTGGCCATCGTGTTCATTCACGCCTACGCCAACCCCGCCAATGAGCGCGCGGCCCTGGCGGCGGCGCGGGCCGTGTGGCCGAACCCGCATGTGGCGATTTCCTCGGATATTCTGCCGGAAATCCGCGAGTTCGAGCGCACCAGCACGGCCGCGCTGAACGCGGTGCTGCAGCCGGTGGTGGGCGGCTATCTCAGCAAGCTCGACGCCCGCATTCGCGCCGAGGGGTTTGGCGGTGAGTTCCTCATCGTTCAGTCCAACGGCGGGGTGATGTCGGTCGAGACTGCGGCCAGCCTGCCGGTGCGCACCGCGCTTTCCGGCCCGGCCGCCGGGGTGATCGCCGCCGCCCATATCGCGACATCGGCGGGATTCCCTGACGTGATCACCGGGGATGTCGGCGGCACCTCGTTTGACGTCTCGCTGATCGCCGGCGGCACGCCCGCGCTCGCCGCGCAGACCACGCTGGATTTCGGCCTGGTCGTGCGCACGCCGATGATCGAGATCCTCTCGATCGGCGCTGGCGGTGGCTCCATCGCCTGGGTGGACAAGGCCGGGATTCTCCAGGTCGGGCCCGAAAGTGCCGGCTCCATCCCCGGCCCCGCCTGCTACGGCGCCGGCGGCACGCGCCCGACGGTGACGGATGCCAATGTGCTGCTCGGCCGCATCGATGCCGCGCGCCCGATCGGTGGCCTCGCCAGGCTCGATACCGATGCGGCCTCCATTGCCATCGCGCGGGATGTCGGCACGCCATTGGGGCTCGACCCGATCGCAGCGGCCGAGGCGATCCTCCGCGTCGCCAATGCTCGCATGGCCGGGGCATTGCGCCTGGTCTCGATCGAACGGGGGTTCGACCCCAAGAACTTCTCGCTGATGCCCTTCGGCGGTGGCGGCGCGCTGCATGCGGCGGCGCTGATCCGCGAAGTCGGCCTCGCCCGTGCGCTGATCCCGCGCTACCCCGGCGTCACGTCCGCGCTTGGCTGCGTGATCGCGGATATGCGGCATGACCGGGTGCGGACGCTCAACCTCCCCCTCGCGGCGACCGATCCGGCGGCCTTGCGGGCCGCGATGGATGAGGCGGAGGCGGCTTTGTCGCCGCTGCTGGATCGGGCCGGGGTCGCCTTCACCGGGCGGCGCGTCGAGCACGCGCTCGACATGAACTATGTCGGCCAGACCCATACCGTCTCGGTGCCGGTACCCGCCGGCGAGCCGACGCCGGAGGCGCTGCTGGCGGCGTTCGAGGCTGTCTACGCCGGCGCTTATGGGCGGCTGATGCCGGGGGTGCCGGTGCGGCTGCTCAATCTCAAAACCGCGGTGATCGGTACGCGGCCGAAGATCGACCTGCTGTCCCTTGCGCCGTCAGCCGATGCGACCGTCGCGGCAGCCACGCGGCCATCGCGGCGGATCTGGTTCGGGGAATGGGTGGAGACGCCGGTATTCGACCGGTTGGCGCTTCCGGTCGGCGCCGTCATCGCCGGGCCGGCCATATTGGAACAGCCCGACACGACCATTGTGGTCGAGCCGGGCTATCAGGCGATAACGGATCGTTTTGGGAATATCGTTCTGACCCTCGGGTGAGCGCCCAGCTCGGGCGCCCCCGCCGGGTCAGGCGCGGCGGCGGCTGCGGAAGGCCACGAGGCCCGCGAGGCCACTGCCGAGCAGCGCCATGGACATCGGCTCGGGGAGCGGCGGGTCGACCGCCTGGCCGTGGCTGCCGGTCAGGATCGTCGCGCCATAGCTCTCGCTCGCCGCGACCAGGGGCACCGGGATGGTGTCGCCGCCGACGAGCCCCGAGGCGAAGGAGAGGGTGAGGCTGTTGCCGCTGGCGGTATCGACCAGGGTAAACCCGGTTGACGTCACCGCGCTCGCGGTTCCGCTGCCGCTCAGATACTCGGTGCCGCTGCCGCCGGTCTCCACGAGATCCCAGCCGGTGATGAGGTCATTGGCGGTGAAAAAGGTGCCGGACAGGCTGGCGCTGTTGCCGCCGAGATCCGCGAGGGTAACGCCCGAGAGGTTCCACATCGCCACATCAGCCCGCGCCGGCGCGCTTACCGCGAGTGCCGCCGCCATCAGAGCCATCACACCGAATTTACGCATTGCCCACTCTCCTCTTTGTTGCCTCGCAGTCTCGCGCTCAGGCGCGACCGGAGCCGTAAGTATTTTTTGCGAAGTTAAAGTGATCCATGCAATCCCCGTGCCAGAGACGAGAATTCAGCAGAAACAAAGGAATGCTGCCGCGTGCGCGGGGGTGGGCACTCCGTTTTGTAAAGAATTCCGACTGACCGCGCCCGCTCGTGCCCACTCCGGTGAAGCAGAGCTTGACCGCGGCCATTCCGCCATGGCGACATTGCCTCCGGCCCGGGATCGGACCGGCAGTCAAGCCGGCCGGGCGGGCCTGGAGAGTTTCATGTCATGAAAACCGAACTCATCATGCTCGCCTGGAGTGCCGCCCTCTGCGTCATCCTCGCCGTGCCCTATACGCTCGGCTTCATCGCCGAACTCGGCCTGCCCACCGTGGCTGGCAACCGTGAGAACTTCCCCGCCGGCGCCGGCTGGGTTGGGCGGGCGCGGCGGGCCCATGCCAATATGGTGGAGAATTTGGTGCCCTTCGCCGCTTTGGTGCTGGCGGTGGTGGTCTCCGGCAAGACCAGCAGCAGCACGGCACTGGCGGCCGAGCTGTTCCTGATCGCCCGCGTCATCCATGCGGCCGTCTATATCGCCGGCATCGCCTGGATCCGCACCGCAGCCTTCGCCGTTGGCGTCATTTCCATGGCGATGCTGCTGGTGGCGCTGGTGAGCTAGGCCGGGCGCAGGCTCCCGCCGCCGGGTTCGGCCTGCAGCACCAGGCGGCGGTCATGCAACTCGGCGACTGAGGGCCGGTGGGCGATTGAGATCACGGTCGTCCCCGGCAGGCGGGCGCGGATCAGCGCGTAAAGCTCGGCCTCCGATTGCGGATCAAGGCTGGCGGTGGCCTCATCGAGGAACAGCCAGTCCGGCCGGGCGAGCAAAGCGCGGGCGACGGCGAGACGCTGCAATTCGCCACCGGAGAGGCGCTGGGCCCAGGGCTCGTCCTGGTCCAGTGCATCGCGGAGATGGCCGAGGCCGACGGCATCGAGCGTCTCGCGCAGTTCCGCATCCGAGTAGTCACTGGCATCGGCGGGGTAGGCGATCGCGCGCCGGAGCGTGCCGAGCGGGATATACGGGCGCTGCGGCAGGAACAGGCTGCTGCCGGGCGGCTTGGCGATGCTGCCCCCGCCGAATGGCCATAGCCCAGCGAAAGCGCGGAAAATCGTCGATTTTCCCGCCCCCGAGCGGCCCCCAAGCGCCACCCATTCGCCGCTCTTGAGCGCGAGTGACTGTGTCCCCAGCAGCGGCCGCCCATCCGGCAGCGCGAGGCTCAGCCCATCCAGCCGGTACTCGCCATGGCCCCCGGCGGCGATATGCACCCCCGGCGGCGCGGCACGGGCGGCATCGATCGCGGTGCGGAAGGCGGTGAGGCGCTCCACCGTGGCGCGCCACGAGGCGATGGAGGAATAGGCGTGCACGAAAAACGCCATCGCGTTCTCCACGCTGCGGAAGGCCCCCGTCGTCTGCGTCATCCCCCCCAGCGCGATCTCGCCGGCGAAGTAGCGGGGGGCGGCGACGATGAGCGGGAAAATCACCGCGATCTGGTCGAACCCCGAGGTGAAAGCGTTCAGCATCTTGGTGCGATCCATGATCTGCCGCCAGTTCTTCACCACCGCGGAGAAGCGCCCATTGGCCGCCTGGCGCTCCTGCGCCTCGCCGCCATACAGCGCGATGCCCTCGAGGTTCTCGCGCATGCGGGCGAGCCCGAAGCGGAAATCGGCCTCCACCTTCTGCTGGCGGAAATTCAGCACCGCGAGCGGCCGGCCGATCATGTGCGACAATGCGGTACCGGCGGCGGCATACAGCAGGGCCACCCACACCATGTAGCCGGGCACGGTGATGCCGAGCAGCGTCACCGGGCCGGAGAGCGTCCAGAGAATGGTGATGAAGCTGAACAGGGTGACGGTGCTGGAGAGCAGGCCGAGCCCGAGCGACAGCGTGTCATCGGCGAAATCCCTGAGATCATCGGCGATTCGCTGATCGGGGTTGTCCGTGCCATGGGCGCTCGCGCTGCCGGCGCTGAGGGCGATGTGCCAATAGGCGCGTTCCGAGAGCCAATCTGTCAGCAACCGCTCCGTCATCCAACCACGCCAGCGAATGCGCAGCCACTGGCTGAGATAGGTGCGGTAGATCGCGATCACGATGAACAGCCCGGCGAGCAGGCAGAACCCGGGGGTTACGCCCTTGTCGTTGTAGCGGCCGAGCAGCAGGAGTTCCCAGAAACTCTCGAGATCCTTCGCCTGCAGCGCGTCGTAGAAGGCGCGGTTCCAGTAACTGAGCTGTACGTTGATGGCGACCAGCAGCAGGTTCAGCGACACGATGGCCGCGAGCAGCCCGCGGGCGGACCAGCGCTGCTCCGAGCGGAAATAGGGCAGAGCGAGCCGCCAGGCATCGCGCAGGAAAGGGCCAAGTCCACGCATCGTCGCATTCCCTTGAGCTGGGGCACGCCCGTCCGGGCGCCTCTGTGTACAGAGTATGACGCTTCATGGATGCATTCATATCCGCAGAACCCGCAACATTATCGCCGAGCCCCCGGCAGTGAGCCCGGGCGGCCGAACAGCCAGCCCTGGCCATACTGCACGCCCAACTCCCGCATCAGCGCCGCCTGCGCTTCGGTCTCGATCATCTCCGCCACCACCTGCGCCCCCACGCTGCCGGCCAGCTCCACCATCGAGGCGACGAAGCCGCGCTCGCGGGCACCCCGCACGGCCGCGCGCACGTAGAGCCCGTCGATCTTGACGAAATCGACCCCGAACTCCCGGAGGTAGCGGAACGCCGCCCCGCCGGCGCCGAAATCATCCAGGCACACCGGCACCCCCTGGGCCCGCAACGCGGCGATGGCGGCGGCGGCGGCCGGCATGTCGTCGATCTCGGCCGTCTCGGTCAGTTCCACCAGCAGGCGATGCGGATGGTCCGGCCCGATGATATCGGCATTTTCGGCCAGGATCGCGGCCACCGCGTCCCGGAAGGGCGGGCTTTGCATGGTGTAGCCCGAGACGTTCACCGCCACCGTCGCCGTCGGGGCGGCCCGCAGCGCGTCGATCGCCTCGGCCAGCACGGCGAGATCGAGCTCCTCCGCCAGCCCCACCATCTCCGCGAACAGCACGAAATCCTGCGTTGTCCCGCTGGGGTGGGACGGCGATTCGAGCGGGCGGAGCAGAGCCTCGAAATGATGGATCGCATTATCGGCCAGCCCGACAATGGGCTGGAATTGCAGGCGAAACCGCTTGGCGGCAATCGCCTCGCGCATCGAGACGGCGCTGCGTTCGGAGCGCGCGATAATGCCGGCCAACCCCCCGGCGGTGCCATCCAGCTCGGCGGCCTTGGTGCCACCGGCGGCAAACCGGGTGACGGCGAAGCGCAGCGTGCGGGCGGCCTGGGCCTGGGTCAACCGGCCCGGCTCCAGCGGCAACGCGGTATCGGTCACCTTCGCGCGCTTCCCCACCGGCCCCGCGCCGAGGAACTCCCGCAGCTTGCCCGCCAGCGCCGCGACGTCGAACTCCGCATTCCCCAGCAGGCCGAAGCGGCCCTGGCCGATCTCGCCGGCCAGCACCCCCGGCCCGGCCTCGGCGAGGATGGCACTGATGCCGGAGCGGAGGTCCCGCATATCCTCGGGCGTCAGCATGGATTGCACGTCCTGCCAGCCCTCCAGCTCCACCAGCCCCACCTGCGCATCCCCCCCCGAGCGCAGCGCCAACTCCGCCTCGCGGACGAACAGCAGCGGCTCGTCGAACCCCGCCGGGCGCGCATCGGCCGGGCCAGGCGGGGCCGGCACCGGGCCGATGGTGAAGCACAGCCGCGGCGGCGGCCCCGGCAGCATCATCGCCGACAGCGTCACCGGCGTGGAGCCCGCGTCGGACAGCCGCAGCACCAGCGGCGGAATGCGGCCCCGCAACGTCACGGTCGCCATCGCCATCGCCAATGACGCCTGGTCGGCCGCGGCGATCAGGCTGGTGATCCGGCTTCCGATATAGCGTGACGCATCGGCCCCCAGGCGCAGCCGGAAGGCCCCGGTGGCAAAGGTGATGATCCCATCAAGCCCGGTCTCCACCAGCAGATCCGAGGCGGCGAAGGCGAAGGCGAGGAAACGGTCACGCGGCGGCGGCGGAGCATCGAGCGGGGGGGACATGGGGCGGGCCTCGGGCTGGTCGTCCGAGTCTCCCCCAGCGAGTTTAACCCCGCATGAATCCGCGATCTTGGCATTCCCCGCCAACTCGGCCATCTCTCGGCCATGACCATCCTGCCCACCCCCCAGCAGCTCCGCTATCTCCTCGCCCTCGCCGAGCACGGCCATTTCGGCCGGGCCGCCGATGCCTGCGCCGTCACCCAGTCCACCCTCTCCGCCGGACTGCTCGCGCTCGAGCGCCAGCTTGACGCGGCGATCATCGATCGCGGCGCCGGCAAGCGCGTGGTGTTCACCAGCCTCGGCCGCGAGCTGATCGGCCGTGCCCGCATTGCGCTCGCCGCCCTCACCGCAGTCGTGGAGGCAGCCGATGCGGCCCGTGCGCCGATGACCGGCCCGCTGCGCCTCGGCGTCATCCCCACCATCGGCCCCTTCCTGCTCCCCCGCCTGGTGCCGGCCCTGCGCCAGGCCTTCCCCCTGCTGCGCGTCTACCTGCGTGAGGACACCACCGAGCGCCTGCTGTCCCGCCTCGCCTCCGGCGCCCTCGATGTCGCCCTGCTCGCGCTGCCCTGCCTCTGCGTCGGCTCCGAGACGCTGCCGGTGGCGCGCGACGATTTCCTCGTCGCCCTGCCACCCGCCCATCCCCTCGCCGCGCAGGAGGCGATCGCCGTCTCCGCCCTCACCGCCGAGGCGTTGCTCCTGCTGGAGGACGGCCACTGCCTGCGCGACCAAATGCTGCAAGCCTGCGGCTTCGCCCGCGGTGACGCGCCAGCCGGCAACGGCCCGGGCGGCGAGGGTTTCGCCGCCACCAGCCTGCACACCCTGGTACAGATGGTCGCCGGCGGCCTCGGCGTCACCCTGCTGCCCCGCATGGCGGTGGCGGCGGGCATCGCCGAGGGCACCGGCATCATCCTCCGCCCCCTCGCCGGCGCCGGCGGCCATCGCACCATCGGCCTCGCCTGGCGCCCGGACACCCCACGCGCCGCCGATTACCGCGCACTCGCCCCGATCCTCGCCGCCCTGGCCTAGCTCCAAATCGGATCGATCGGCGCCTTCCCTTCCAGCACGGCCGCGATGTTGTCGAGCGCGCGGAACCCCATGGCGTTGCGCGTTTCCACCGTCGCGCTGCCCATATGCGGCGCGAGGAACGTGTTCGGCAGCGCCGCGAACCGCGTGTCGTATTCCGGCTCGTTGTTGAACACGTCGAGCCCGGCGCCATAGAGATGCCCCGACTGCAACGCCGCGATCAGCGCCGCCTCATCCACCAGGCTCCCCCGCGCGGCATTCACGAACACCGCCCCCTTGGGCAGCAGCCCGAAGGTCTCGGCATTCATCACCTTCGCCGTCGCCGCCCCCCCGGGCGCGTGCAGCGACAGCGCATCGCAGTGCGGCAGCATCGCGCGCAGATCGCTGAAATACGTCGCCCCCTCCTCCACCTCCGGCGCCGCCCGATTGCGCGCGGTATAGAGGATCTTCATCCCGAACCCCCGCGCGCGCCGCGCCATGGCCTGGCCGATCCGCCCATAGCCCACCAGCCCCAGCGTTTTGCCCGAGGCCCGGCGACCCATCATCTCGCCCAGCCCGTAATGCACCCGCCACCCCTCGCGCATCACCCGGTCATACTCATAGCCCCGGCGAAACGCGTTCAACATCAGCATGAACGCCAAATCCGCGGTGCACTCGGTCAGCACATCCGGCGTATTGGTCATCGGCAACCCGCGCGCCTTGGCGGCGGGGATCTCGATGTGATCCGTCCCCACCGAGCAGGTCGCGACGATGCGGATATGCCCCGGCAACCGGTCGATCACATCCCGGCGAAACGGCAGATGCGAGGTGATCATCAGCGCATCCGCCCGATGGTCCGTCACCGCACGGATCAGCGTATCCGCGTCCATATCCGCGCCGGTATACGGGCAGTCATATTCCTCATGAATGCGCGCCACGACATCGGGCGGAATCTGGCGGCTGACGATCAGGCGCGGCTTGCTCATCGATATGTTCCCCTTGGTTGGCGCCGTTATGGCCAATCCAGCCATCGCTTCAAGGGGAAATCATCACGGAACCAGCGTCTTGTCCTGCACCGTCGTATCCTGGCCCATCACCGGATCAGCGATCGCCTCCGCCAGCGACTTCGCGCCCTTCCACTGCGCGGCCGGCCGTGTGGCGCCATCGCTGCCCACCTGATCCAGCCCCCAGTAGATCTCGAGCCGATGCCCGTCGGGGTCGCGGAACTCCACCGCGATCTGCACCCCCGCCCGGCGCCGCCCCTCGAAATCGATCTGCGCCGCATGCGCCCGCAAATGGTCCCGCGCGCGGATCACCTCATCAAGGCTCGCCACCTCGAACGCCATGTGATGCAGCTCCGCACTCGAGGACGGCCCGCCCCCGCCCACCAGCGCCACCCCGTGATGGTCGGGATTGAACCGCAGGAACACCATGCCGCCCGGCATCATCTCCTCGCCATAGATATCGGAGACCGACATCCCCAACACCTCGGTATAGAACCGCACGGAGGCCGCGAGGTCCGAAACATTGAGCACGACGTGCCCGATCTTCTGGATGCTGAACGGCACCCCCTTGGGCCGCTGCGCCCGCGGGATCATGTCAACCCGCCACGGAAACGCTGGCCAAGCTCCGCGTAATGCGTCGCGGTGCGCCCGAAGCGCGCGCGGGTCTCCTCGTCCATCACCTTCCACAGCTTGGCCGGCGAGCCCGACCACAACTCGCCCGCCCCGATCACCTTGCCCGGCGTCAGCAGCGAGCCGGCGGCCAGCATGCCGCCCTCCTCGATCACCGCGCCATCCAGCACCGTCGCGCCCATGCCCACAAACGCGCGGTCCTTCAGCGTGCAGGCATGGATGATGCAGGCATGCCCCACCGTCACGTCATCGCCGATGATCGTGCTCTCCCGACCGGCATTCACGTGGATAATCGTGCCATCCTGGATATTGGTGCGCGCCCCGATGCGGATGAAGTTGGTATCCGCCCGCAGCACGCAATGAAACCAGATGCCGGATTTCGAACCAATCGTGGCATCCCCGATGATCGCCGCGGTCGGCGCGATGAACGCATCCTCCGCGACCACGGGATACTTGCCCTCGAAGCCGTACAACGGGCCCATCAGGCGGCCGCCTTCTCGGCGATGGCGATATCGCCAAGCCCGAGCATCAGCCCGATATTCTGCACCGCCGCGCCCGAGGCACCCTTGCCGAGATTATCGAGCCGCGCCACCAGGATCGCCTGCCCGCGCGCCTCATTGGCGAACACCCGCAGCTCCAGCACGTCGGTATCGTTCAGCGCCTCCGGCTCCAGCTTGGCATTCCCCGTCGGCGGCAGCACCCGCACCAGGCGCTGCCCGGCGAAATAGGCGGCGATCGCCTCATGCAAATCCGCCCCCTTGGGGGACCCGTTCAGCGTGTCGAGATGCAGCGGCACCGAGACGATCATCCCCTGCCGGTAATGCCCGACCGAGGGGACGAAAATCGGCCGCCGCGTCAGCCCCGTATATTTCTGCGTCTCCGGCACATGCTTGTGCTCCAGCCCAAGCCCATACAGCTCGAACGCCGGCCCGCCATCCGCATCATGCTCGCCGATCATCGCCTTGCCGCCGCCGGAATAGCCGGAGACCGCGTTGATCGTCACCGGATAGTCCGGGGCCATGATCCCCGCATCGATCAACGGCCGGATCAACGCCACCGCCCCGGTCGGATAGCAGCCGGGATTGCTGACCTTGCGCGCATTGACGATCCGGTCGGACTGCCCGGCGGTCAGTTCGGCAAACCCATAAACCCAATCCGGCGCCACGCGATGCGCGGTCGAGGCATCGAGCAGCCGCGGCGCCTGGTTGCCCAGGCTATCCGCCAGCGCCACCGATTCCTTGGCCGCCGCATCGGGCAGGC
>CAIPLM010000161.1 GCA_903865895.1 uncultured Rhodospirillales bacterium
CTCTGCACGGCTCAGCGTGTAGGCGAGGTTGGCGATGGTGACGTCAACCCGGCCGAGCTTCACCTCAGGCACGCGGCCTTCGACGGAGAGCGGAGTGATCTTGGCGGCGACGCCCCAGCGTTTGGCGATGGCCATGCACATGTCGACATCGAAGCCCGCCATTTCGCGTGTCTTGGCGTCGGGCGCGGCGAAGGGCGGCACGTCGGCAAAGGTGCCGCAGCGCAGCTCCTTGCGCTGCATGATGTCGCCGAGCTGATCGGCCTGGGCGGGCGCTACGGCTGCGGCAAAAGCCAGGGCGGCGAGCGCGATGGGCACGTGTGTTTTCATGGACATGCGGTGTCTCCTCGGTTGGACATAACGGCTCATCGCGCGCGCAAATCGCTCAGGAAGCGCTGGGCGCGCGGGTGCTGGGGGGCGCCGAAAAAGGCGCCGGGGGTGGCGGTCTCGAGGATGCGGCCGGCATCCATGAACCAGACTTGGTCGGCCACCTCGCGGGCGAAACTCATCTCGTGGGTGACGCACATCATGGTCATGCCTTCCTGCGCGAGGCCGCGGATGACGGCGAGCACCTCGCCGACCATCTCGGGGTCGAGCGCCGAGGTCGGCTCGTCGAACAGCATCGCCGGCGGCTCCATCGCGAGCGCGCGGGCGATCGCGACGCGCTGCTGCTGGCCGCCGGAGAGTTGTGCCGGGAAGGAGTGCGCGCGATTGGCGAGCCCCACGCGCTCCAGCAAGGTCATCGCACGGTCCCGCGCCGCAGCGCGGCCGAGCCCGTTCACCCTGTGCGGCGAGAGGATGATGTTGTCGAGTGCCGAGAGGTGCGGGAAGAGGTTGAAGCTCTGGAAGACGAAGCCGATGCGGCTGCGCATGGCGTTCAGCTCGGCGGCGGGCATTTTCGCATGGATGTTGCGCCCGTCGACCAGGATGGTGCCGGAGCGGATTTCCTCGAGCCGGTTGACGGTGCGGATCAGGGTGGATTTGCCGGAGCCTGAGGGGCCGCACACCACCACCACCTCGCCGCGCGCCACATTGGCGTTGATGTCGGCGAGGACCTGAAGGTCACCGAACCACTTGTTCACGCCTTGGAGCTGGATCATGCCCGCGCCGCCATCATGCCGATAGGCGCCGGCCCGGCGCGGCGGGTGGCGATGCGGCGTTCGAGCCAGGTGGCAACCCAGGTGAGGCTCCAGCACACCGCGTAGTAGGTGAGCGCCAGGATGAGGAACACCTCGAACGGCTTGGTCAGCAGCCGGTTGTTGATCTGGTTGGCCGCGAAGGTGAGTTCCGGCACGTTGATCACGTAGCCCAGCGTGGTCTCCTTGATGGTGGAGATGAACTGGCTGAGGATCGCAGGCAGCATGTTGTAGAGCGCCTGCGGCAGGATCACGTAGCGCATCGCCCGCGGGTAGGAGTGGCCGAGGGCGCGGGCGGCATCCATCTGGCCGCGCGGCAGCGCCTCGATGCCGGCGCGCACGACCTCGCTGAGGAAGGCGCCCTCATAGATCACCAGCGTGCAGACCATGGTGGCGAAGCCCGGCACGTTGGCGCCGAGCAGCAGCGGGAAAAGGAAATAGACCCAGAAAATGATCATCAGCAGTGGCACGCCGCGCACGAGGTAGACCAGCGCGGTGGCCGGCGCCCGCAGCAGCCTCCAGCGGGAAATACGGGCCAGGGCGATCAGCACGCTGAGCGGAAAGGCCAGCACGATGCCAAGCACCGAGAGGATCAGCGTCGCCGCGATGCCACCCAAGGGTCCGTTGGGATACTGGCCGATCAGCAGCAGCAGCCAGTTCTCCGAGACGATGGCGATGGCGTTGTGCAGCATCAGCGCGCGCCCGCCAGCGTGGCGCGCCGGCTCAGGGCGGCGCCGGCGGCCATCAGCAACAGCGAGCAGGCGAGATAGATGATGGTGGCGACCAGATAGGTCTCGAAGGTGCGGAAGCTCTCGCTCTCCACCTCCTTCACCGCATGGGTCAGCTCGGCGACCCCGATCGCCATCGCGAGGCTGCTATTCTTGAACAGCGAGACGGTATGGTTCACCAGCGCCGGCAAGGCGTTGCGGAAGGCCTGCGGCATCAGCACGAAGCGCATGGTGCCGATGAAGCCGTGGCCCAGCGCGTGGGCGGCCTCCTCCTGGCCGGGCGGCACGGCGCGCAGGCCGGAGCGCAGATCCTCGCTGAAATAGGCGGCCTGGCAGAGGCCGAGGCCGAGGATGGCGAACAGCGCCTCGGCATTGTGGTCGGACAGCCACTCCTGCAGCGCGCCGGGCAGGAGGCTGGCAATGCCGAAATACCACAGCATCAACTGCACCAGCGTCGGCACGTTGCGGTGATAGGAGATGTAGGCGGCCACCGCCGCCTCGGCGATGCGTCCGGGCAGCTGGCGGATGGCGAGCAGGGCGATACCGAGTGACATCGCGAGCAGCCAGGAGCCGATGGCGACGACGAATGTCATGAACAGCCCATGTAGCAGCATGGCCCGGAACCCAGGGTTCGACAGCAGGGCAACGAGGTCGAAGCCTTTCATGCGCCCCGCTTCACGGTGCGGTTGGGCGAGCGGTGGACAGGCCGCCCGGCACTTGCAGCGTGGGGGTGATCTCCATGTGGCCGATATTCACCGCGATCGGGGCAGCGATAGCGAAGGCGATGGCGTCCGCAATGTCGCGCGCCTCGGGCAGTTCGAAGCCGCGCACGAAGCGCTCATGGGTCTCGGGGCTGTCGCCATGGACATGGGCGAAAATCTCGGTCGCCACCCGGCCAGGGCAGATCTCGGTCACCCGTAGGCGCTTGCCGAACGCGTCAATGCGGAGCTGGCGGGAGAGCATGGAGACCGCCGCCTTGGTGGCGTGATAGGTGGTGTTGCCGCCGAAGTTATAAGCGGCCGCGATGGAGCTGACGTTGATGACGTGCCCGCGGTCGCGCGCGACCATGCCGGGCACCACGAGGCGGCAGAGATGCAGCACGGCGCGGAGGTTCACATCCACCAGCAGGTCGATATCCTCCGGCTCGGCCTTGAGGATGCCGCGCGGGCGATCGACGCCGGCGTTGTTCACCAGGATGTCGAACGGGATAGAGCGGCACAGCGCGGTGATCCCCGCGAGGTCCGTCACGTCCAGCACATGGGCGATGCAGCCGGTGCGGGCGGCCAGTTCGTGCAGCGCATCGCCACTGCGGGCGACGGCGTGCACTTCCAGCCCCTCGGCCCGGAAACGCTCCACCACGGCGGCGCCGATCCCCGAAGAGGCGCCAGTGACCAGAGCGGTGCGATAATCGGAGAAGGGCATGGCAATTCCCGCGAGCTTAGGGGTGACGCTATCGATGGCGATTTCACCGCGCCAAGACGGATTGGCTGTGGTGGGATAAGAGGCGCTTATGTCTGCTTCGACACGGGGACGATCCGCCCGCCGCCGTGTTCGATCTCGGCCCGGATGCGCCGCGCCAGGGCCACTGCGCCCTCGGTATCGCCGTGCAGCAGGATCGAGCGCGGCCGCATGGCGAGCGGCTTGCCGGAATAGGTGATGACATTGCCGTCGCCGAGCATGCGCCGCACCCGCTCCAGCACCAATGCGGGATCGTGGATCACGGAGTCCGGACGCTTGCGCGGCACCAGCAGGCCGGCATCGTCATAGGCGCGGTCGGCGAGGAAGGTCGTCACCACCCGCAGCCCGGCGGCGGCGGCGGCGTCCTCGATGGCGCGGCTGCTCGAGGAGATGATGGTGAGCCC
>CAIPLM010000162.1 GCA_903865895.1 uncultured Rhodospirillales bacterium
ATCACGTCGGCCCGCTGCTCGGCGCTTTTGATGCCGACGAAGGTCATCGTCGTGCCCGGCACCAGGGCCTTGGGGTTGGTGAGATAGGTTTCGAGCGTCGCGGCATCCCAGGTCAGGTTCGCAGCCTTGTTCGCGGCCGAGTAGCGGAACCCGTCGATGGTGCCCGACTTGCGGCCGACGATGCCGAACAGGCTGGGGCCGACCAGGTTGCGGCCGGCGGCGACGGCATGGCAGGCGCCGCACTGGGTCTTGAAAATCTTTTGGCCGCTCTCGGGATCGGCGGCAGCGGCGGACTGCGAAACGGCGAGAGCCGCGGCCAGCACAGCCATGGTAGCGAATGCACGCATGATGAAAACCTCCGGACTTAGCGCTGAAACGCCGCCGATGTAGGCTTCATGCCGCAGTGCGGCAAGCGCATTCTGGTCAGGCCAGCATGCACTCCACCACACGCTCGCCGACGCGGCGCGGCACTTGAATCTCCGTCCGGCAGACATCCGTCACCATCGGGCAGCGCGGATGGAAGCGGCAGCCGGGCGGCACGTTGGCGGGGTCCGGGTAGGAGTCGCCGAGGCCGACATCGGGGATGCCGAGCCCAGGCTCCGGCGTGAGCACCGAGGCCAGCAAGGCGCGGGTGTAGGGGTGGGTGGGGGCGCGGAACAGCGCATCCGTGCTGGCATGCTCGACGACGCGGCCGAGATACATCACCGCCACCTCGTCGCAGATATGCTCGACCACCGCGAGGTTGTGGCTGATGAACACCAGGGTCAGCCCCATGTCCCGCCGCAGTTCGGCGAGCAGGTTGAGGATCTGCGCCTGCACCGAGACGTCAAGCGCCGAGGTCGGCTCGTCGCACACCACGATGCGCGGGCCGAGCACCAAAGCGCGGGCGATCGCCACGCGCTGGCGCTGGCCGCCCGAGAGCTGCGCCGGCAGCCGCCCGGCCATCTCGCTGCGCAGGCCGACGCGCTCGAGCATCGCGTGCACCCGCTTGGTGGTCTCCTTGCCCGAGATCCCCTGGGCGGCGAGCGGCAGACCGACGATGTCGTGGATGGTGCGGCGCGGGTTGAGCGAGGAGAACGGGTCCTGAAACACCGGCTGGATCAGCCGGGCCCGCTCGCGCCGCGGCATCGCCATCAGCGAGCGGCCATCGACCAGGATGTCCCCGCTGCTGGCGGGGTGCAGGCCGAGGATCAGCCGCGCCAGGGTGGACTTGCCGCAGCCGGATTCACCGACGATGCCGAAGCAGCCGCCGGCGGGCACGGTCAGCGACACGCCATCCACCGCGCGCACCATGCGGGGCGCGGAGAACATGCCGGAGAACTGGCGGAAGATCTTCGCGACGTCACGAATCTCGATGGTCGCGCTCATGCCGCCTGCTCCGTGGTCCAGCCGGCGGGCAGCCGGCAGGCATAGTCATGGCCGGGGGCGCGGCTTTGCGCCGGCACGCCGGTGGCGCAGCTGGCATCGGCATGGGCACAGCGGTCGCGGAAGCCGCAGCCCTGGAAGCCGAGCGGGATACGCGGCACGGTGCCGGGGATGCTGCCGAGTTGGGCGCCGCGGGCGATCTTGCCGGGGATCGGCACGCAATCCAGCAGGCCGCGCGTGTAGGGGTGGGTGGGGGCGGCGAACAGCGCCTCGGCCGAGGCGCTCTCCACCACCTTGCCCGCGTACATCACGCTCACCCGATGCGCCATGCGGGCGACGATGCCGAGATCATGGGTGATGAGCAGGATGGCCAGGCCAAGCTCCGCCTGAAGCTCCATCAGCAGCCGCAGGATCTGCGCCTGCACCGTCACGTCAAGCGCGGTGGTCGGCTCGTCGGCGATGAGCAGATCAGGGTCGCACATCAGCGCCATCGCGATCATCACCCGCTGGCGCAGGCCGCCGGAGAGCTGGTGCGGGAATTGGCCGAGCCGCAGCCCGGGCGCGGTGATGCCGACGCGGCCGAGCAGGGCGGCGGCGCGGTCCAGCGCCTCGCGCTTGCTGCCGCCGCGATGGCGCAGCCGCACCTCGGCCATTTGCGAACCGATGGTGTAGGCGGGGTTCAGCGAGGTCATCGGCTCCTGGAAAATCATCGCCATCTTGTCACCGCGCAGGCGGGACATCTGGCTTTCCGTGAGGCCCCTGAGGTCTTGTCCGGCGAAGGACAGGGTATCGGCCGTGCGAATCCCGCCCTTGGCCAGCAGCCCCATCACCGCCAGCGCCGAGACCGACTTGCCGCAGCCACTTTCGCCGACCAGGCAATGCGTCTCGCCCTTGTTGACCGCGATCGAGACGCCGCGCACCGCCTCGGCCTTCTCGTTGAAGCGGACGCGCAGGCCGTTCACTTCAAGCAACGCGCTCATCGTGACGAAAACCAGGAAAGCGGTTCTTTTTGTGAACAAAAAGAACCAAAAAAACTTTCTATTCCATCCATGCCGTTGGCGTACTCCCCGCGGATGGGGGGGAGCGGTACGCACCAAAGGGATAGAAGTTTTTTGCTTCTTTTTTTCAAAAAAGAAGCGCTGACTTCCCTTCTCATCATGCGTCCCTCGTCGCGCCGAGCATGTCGCGCAGCCCGTCGCCCAGGAAGTTGATGCCGAGCACCAGCACGAAAAGCGATACGCCGGGCACCATGATCACCCAGGGGCTGAAGAACATGTAGTCCTTGGCCTCCGAGATCATCAGCCCCCAGGAGGGCAGTGGGGGCGGCACGCCGAGTCCGAGGAAGGAGAGCGCGGCCTCCAGTAGGATGGCGATCGCCATTTCCAGCGTGGCGACCACCACGAGATGGTGCACGATATTGGGCAGCACCTCGCGCAGCAGGATATGGCTGCGCGAGCAGCCGGCCGCCCAGGCGGCGGCCACGTAGTCGAGCGTGCGGACCTGCATCACCGTGGTGCGGGTGACCACGGCGAAACGCTCCCACAGCAGCAGCCCGAGCGTCATCACCACCACCGTCAGCGAACTGCCGACCAGCGAGACCACGGCGAGCGCCACTAGGATCAGCGGGATGGAGAGGCGGCAGGTGATGATGAACATCACCACCATATCCGCCCGCCCGCCGATGAAGCCGCCGAGCATGCCGAGCGTGATGCCGATGAGGCCGGAAGTGATGACGGTTGCGAGCCCGATCAGCATGGAGATGCGCGAGCCGTAGATCAGGCGGGAGAAATAGTCCCGCCCGAGCTGGTCGGTGCCGAGGAAATGGTCGGACCGGCCGCCCTCCATGAAGGAGGGGGGGACGAGGCGGAGGTTCAAATCCTGCGCGAAGGGATCATGCGGCACGATGAGCGGCGCGAAGACGGCCATGAGCAGCACGCCCAGGACGATAACGGCGCCGATGGTGGCGGCGATTTTTCGGATCGACATGCTCAGGAGGTCCGCAACCGGGGGTCAAGGAAGGCGTTCAGCATGTCCGAAACCAGCGTCAGCACGATGTAGATCACGGCCAGGAACAGCACCACCGCCTGCACCACCGGGAAATCGTTCTTCGAGATCGACTCCCAGCCGAGATAGCCCACGCCATGCAGCGCAAACACGCTCTCGATGACGATGGAGCCCGAGAGCATGAAGCCGAGCTGCACGGCTGCCACCGCGACCACCGGCATCGCCGCGTTGCGCAGCGCGTGCTTCATCACGATCGAC
>CAIPLM010000163.1 GCA_903865895.1 uncultured Rhodospirillales bacterium
ACTCACCCGGTCCGCCAGCCGTTGGATCGGCGCCTTGCCCGCCTGCGCGTCCTCCACCAATCGGATAATCCGAGCCAGCACACTTTCAGCACCCAGCGTAGTCGCCTCGACGCGCAGCAGCGCCTCCCCGTTCACCGCCCCACCGGTAACGCGCTCGCCCGGCGATTTCGCCACCGGCCGGCTCTCCCCGGTGATCAGGCTTTCATCGACGCCGCCGCTGCCATCCCGCACCACACCATCGACCGGGATCCGCGTGCCCGGCCGTACAACGACGATGTCGCCACGACGAACCTCGCCGAGCGCCACCTCCGCCTCAACCCCGTCGCGCAGCACAAACGCGCGCTCCGGCCGCAACGCTGCCAGCGCCGCGATGGCATCCAGCGTCCGGTGGCGTGCGCGGTGCTCCAGCACACGGCCGAGCAACACCAATGTGATCACCGTGGCGGCGGCCTCGAAATACAGCGCATGCGCCTCGCCCGGCCACGCCCGCAGCAACTCGGCGATCGAGAGCAGGAAGGCGGCCGAAGTGCCGAGCGCCACCAGCACATCCATGCTGCCGCTGCCGGCCCGCAGCGATTTCCACCCGGCGATGAAGAAATGCCGCCCGATCCAAAGCTGCACGGGGGCAGCGAGCAGCAACTGCACCCAGCCCGGCAGCATCGCGCCATGCCCGAAAATCATCGGCGCCAGCAGCGGCAGAGTGAGCGCAGCCGCCACCATCAGTTCCCAGGGCCAACCCTCCGCCTTGCGCGGCGCATCGGCCCGCGCCGCGCCATATCCGGCCCGCTGCACCGCGGCGGCGAGGGCATCGAAGGTCACCTCCGGCCCGGCGTGCACCCGGGCGCGGTTGGTGGCGAGGTTGACCTCCGCGCCGGTTACGCCAGGCACACGGGCCAGTACCTTCTCCACCCGCGTGACGCAGGCGGCGCAGGTCATGCCCTCGATGCCCAGATCAATGGTGTCGCTCATGCATCTCACTTGGTGACGCTGCCCTGCGATCGTCAAGCGCCCCCATTCTGCGCCATTGCCAAATCGCCGCCTTTGGGTCACCACATCGGGATCGACGCAAGGAGGGTCCGGCCGATGAATATGATCCAGGCGCTGGCAATTGCCGTGCTGCAAGGCGCCACCGAATTATTCCCGGTGAGCAGCCTCGGCCATGCCGTGATCATCCCCTCGCTGCTCAAATCCAGCATCAACCAGGCGGCAGCCGAATTCCTGCCCTTCGTGGTGATGCTGCATCTCGGCACCGCGGTGGCCCTGCTGCAATTCTTCTGGAAGGACTGGTGGCTGATCGGCACCGGGCTGCTGGGGCTCGGCGATACGCACCAGGTGAAGGAGAGCCGCCGGGTGTTCCTGCTGATCGTCATCGCGACCATCCCGGCCGCCGTGGTGGGCTTCCTGCTGGAGAAGACCGTGCGCGGCCTGTTCGCCGCCCCGCTGATCGCCGCCGGATTCCTGGCGCTGAACGGGCTGCTACTTCTGTTCGGCGAGCGGGTGCGCGGGCGCGGCCACCGCCCGTTGAGCGACATCAAGCCGATGGATGCCTTCATCATCGGCTGTGCCCAGTGCCTGGCGCTGATCCCCGGCATTTCGCGCTCCGGCACCACCATCGTGGCCGGCATCATGCGCGGCATTGACCATGCGGGCTCCGCGCATTTCTCCTTCCTGATCGCCACCCCCATCATCTTCGGCGCCACCGTGCACCAGCTGCCGCGCCTGCTGCACGCCGATGTGGCGCCGGGCGTCTTCACCACCGCCTCGATCGCCGCCGTGGTCGCCGGCATCACCGCCTGGCTCTCCACGTGGTTCCTGATGCGCTACTTCAAGAGCCACGACGACTGGGCGCTCAACCCCTTCGGCTATTACTGCATCCTGCTGGGCGGCGGTTCGCTGGTGTGGTTCGGGCTGTTCTGAGCCGATGAGCGGACCGCTCGAAGGCGTCCGGGTTATCGACCTCACCGGTACCGTGCTGGGGCCGATGGGCACGCAAATCCTCGGCGATGCCGGCGCGGATGTAATCAAGATCGAGGCCCCGGGCGGCGATGCGGTGCGCTATGTCGGCCCGCGGCGCGAGGTGGGGATGGGCGCCTATTTCCTCAATCTCAACCGCAACAAGCGCAGCGTGGTGCTCGATCTGAAGCGCCCGGCGGCCAAGGCGGCGCTGCTGCGGCTGATCGCCGGGGCGGATGTGTTCGTCCACAATATGCGCCCGGCCGCCGCCGAGCGGCTCGGGCTCGGCTATGCCGCGCTGGCGCAGGTCAATCCCCGGCTGATCCATGCCTCCGCCTCCGGCTTCCGCCGCGGCAGCAGCCGGGCCGAGGCGCCGGCCTATGACGACATCATCCAAGGCCTGAGCGGCCTTGCCGCCCTCAACGGCGCCGCCGCCGGCACCGACGGGCCGCGCTATGTGCCGACAGTGATGGCCGACAAAATCACCGGCCACGTCCTGGCCTCTTCCATCGGCATGGCGCTCTACCATCGCGAGAAAACCGGGCGCGGCCAGGCGCTGCACGTGCCGATGCTGGAGACCATGCTCTCCTTCCTGCTGCCCGAGCATCTCTGGGGCCATTCGGTCGGCCAGCCCGAGCACGGCATCGGCTATACCCGCATGCTCTCCGAACACCGCCGCCCATTCGCCACCGCCGACGGGCATCTCTGCGTCATCGCGGTGACCGATGACCAATACGCAAGGCTGCTCAAGGTATTCGGCCGCGACGACCTGATCGCCGATCCGCGCTTCGCTACCGTCACCGCGCGGGCCGAGCATGTCGATTTCGTCTACGGCACAATCGCGGCCGAACTGCGCCGCCGCAGCACGGCGAAGTGGCTCGATCTGCTCGCGACGGCCGACGTGCCGCATGGCCGGGCGGCGACGTTGGCGGATCTGTTGGACGACCCCTACCTCGCCGAAACCGGCTTCTTCCACGCCGTGCCGGAGCCCGACGCCCCGGCCGCGCTCATGCTCGGCATTCCCGTGGACTATGACGGCTCCCCCGCCGCCATCCGCCGCCCGGCACCCCGGCTCGGCGAGCATACGGCCGAGGTCCTGGCCGAAGCCGGGCTATCGGCCGACGACATTGCCGCACTGGAGGCATGAGATGACAATCCCCCGCCGCGCCCTGCTCGCCACCCCCTTCATTCTCGCGGCCGGAACGGCGCCACTCGCAGCGACCCCGATCGCCCGGATGGACACGCGCTGGTGGCGTGAGCGGCATCACCAGAAGCTACGTGAAATCCGCAACCGCAAGATCGACCTGGTGTTCCTCGGCGACAGCATCACACAAAACTGGGAGAAATCGGGCCCACCGGACTGGCTGGACTTCCAGCCGGCCTGGCAGCGCCTTTACGGCGCGCGCAACGCCCTCAATCTAGGCTTCTCCGGGGATGCCACGTCGCATCTGCTATGGCGACTGGTGAATGGCGAGGTGGAAGGGCTCACACCCAAGGCGGCGGTAATCCTGATCGGCGCCAATAACCTTGGCCGCCTGCACTGGCCGCCGGGCGAGACCGTCGAGGGCATCGAAGCGGTAGTCGCCGAGACCCGCCGGCGCCTGCCGCGCGCCCGCATCCTGTTGCTCGGCGTGCTGCCAAGCATCCGCAGCGCCTGGGTGAACGAGGTGACCGCAACCATCAATGCCGGCCTCGCCCGCCACTATGGCGGCGATACGGTACCGATGGTGACCTATCGCGACGTCGGTCAGGTTTTCATGAAGGGCGGCGCCGTCGACCCCGCTCAGTTCTATGACCCTTATCTCACCCCGCCCGAATCGGCGGTGCACCCAACTGCCCAGGCGCAGGAGCGGATGGCCCGCATGGTTGAGCCGACGCTCGCCGCACTCTTGGCCGGATAGCCCGCCAGCTGCTCCAACAGGTTGGCGTTCGTCTCTGTCCGGCCAGCTAAATGCCTCGCTCAATGATCAGCATCCGCGATGCCAACCAAACGGTTGATACCGGAGGCTCGGTTCACTGAAGGGGGAAGACGGGTTCAAAACTCCTCTGCCGCATTGCGCAGTGCTGGGAAGGAGCGCACAGGTCGAGGTAACTGCCCGACTTAGCCAATGTCCAAAGCCCGCATCAAACGATGAGAAACGGAGTCGTAATAGGCCACCACCATCAATTGTCTCAAACAGGAGCAAACTTGCGCATTTCTATTCGGTTTAATACTTAACGTCATATCTCAGGCACAAAAAATCACGCAGAATGGAGGTGCGATTTGAGTTGCTCAGTGAATCGGAAAAATATAGGGTAATACACTATCTCGCGGTCGTTTAGCGAAGGTATTGAACGTCATGGCTATCGGATATAATGCACCCATCTCATTTGGCCGCGAGGGCAGCGCAGCAAGCCTGAACTGCCTCAACATAGACTGCAGCGACTCAGGCGATTATTCTTGGACGACAGGACCGCTTGCCGAAATCGATATTCGCCTGCCGCCGGCACGAGAGGATGTGGTGCTGGCAATCGACACTGGCGCATATGTGCGGGAGGGCAATCCGCCACAACAGGTCTCCGTATATGTCGGCGGGGCATTCGTGGGGTTCTGGCGTGTGACCGCTTACGGCACCCTCACAGCACACATTCCCCGCCAATTGCTGACCGGCAGGATGACGCGTTTGGCCTTGGTGATCCCCAATGCGGTATCCCCTTTCGCCCTTGGCCTCGGCGAGGATCGGCGCGAACTCGGGCTGCACTTGCATAGCATCACGTTCAGACTTGGACAGTAGCCCGCCGTCGCGTTAAACTGCACGTGAGTGAGACGTGCGGGGTTATAGGGTGGCGGCTGGATTGGAAGCAAACGAAGCACAGGGACAATCCGAGCCCCAATCGGAAACGCCTGCGGCAAGTGGCGTCGGCGCCCCTGCCTCGCCCCAGAGCGGTGGCCGCAAACCGATTGGCAATCTTGAGCGCATCGATGCGGGGGAAATCCGCGGCTGGGCCTGGGATCCTGCTCATCCCAACGAGTCAATCGATATCGAAATCCTTGATGACAGCGACGTTCTTCTCCGCTTGCCGGCGGATCTGCCGCGCTCCGACCTGAGGACGGCCGGCATCGGCAATGGCTTGCATGGGTTCACTGTGCGCAACATTGGCGGGCTGTTAGCCAATTCGCGCCATCGTATCCGGGTGCGCCGCGCAGCGGACGGGCGAGACCTGCCGGGGTCGCCCGCCTGGATAGAACAGCCCGCGATGGATGATCGGGCACTGGATTTCATCGAACGAGCCATAGGGGCCGCCGTCCGCACCGCGAAAACGCGCGACGATATAGCGAAGCCGCTCGCCCATGTTCTCGGGGTGCTTGGCGACCTCATCAATGCGAGCGACGAGTTGGCCAACATCGAGGCGGATGAGGGGGCAACGCCGATCGAGTTCGCCGACATGCAACCGATCACGGGGCGGATGCGCGAACTGGTCGACATTCTGCGGTCCACCTATCCCCCGCTTCGCTTTCCGGACGCCGCAGAACCGGTCGTGTCGGTCATCATACCCGTCCACAACAAATTCTCCGTGACTTATGACTGCCTGAAGTCGATCCAGACGGCGCTACCGGATCGCGCTTTCGAGATCATCATCGTCGATGATAATTCGAGCGACGAGACGCTGCTTGCCAGCCTGGTGCTGCATGGCTCAATCAAGGTGCTGCGCAACAAAGGCAATCTCGGCTTCGTCCTTACATGCAACGCCGGCGCTGCCACCGCCCGCGGCCGCTATCTGCTGTTCCTCAACAATGATACACTCGTGAAGCCGGGCTGGCTGGACGCTTTGGTGGACACATTCGAGCAGGTGCCGAATGTCGGCATCGCGGGTTCGCGCTTGCTATTCCCTGATGGCAGTTTGCAGGAGGCAGGCGGCATCATCTGGCGGCTTGGCGACGGATGGAATTGGGGGCGCGGCCGTGACCCTTCCGATCCCGCATTCTCTTACCTGCGCGACGCTGACTGGGTATCCGGCGCTGCCCTCATGATCGAACACGAGCTCTTCAATGATCTCAATGGGTTCGATGAACTTTTCGTGCCAGCCTACTACGAGGATACCGATCTCGCCTTCCGTGTACGCGCCCTGGGCAAGCGCGTGGTGATGCAACCGGCGTCGGAGGTGATCCATCTTGAGGGCGTCAGCAACGGCACAGATACCGCGGGGACGGGGCTGAAACGCTACCAGGTGGTGAACCACAAAAAATTCTATCAGCGGTGGAAACACGTGCTGACGTCGCATCGGCTGAATGCCGAACAGCCCGAATTGGAGGCCGAGCGGCAGGTCCACAAACGCGCGTATTTCATCGACGATTCGGTTCCAACGCCGGACCAGGATGCCGGCTCCAACGCCGCGTTCGAGCATATGAAGGCGCTGCAGGCACTCGGTTACAAAGTGACGTTCCTGCCGGCCGACAATATGGCGCCCATTCCGCCTTACACCGGCAATCTCCAGAAGCTCGGCATTGAGTGCCTGCACTATCCGTTCTTCTGGTCGGTGGAAGAGGTGTTCCGCAAGGCACGCGTCGCACCCAATCTTGTCTATCTTCACCGCTTCAGCAACGCGAGCAAATACGCGACGATGGCGCGGCGCTATTTCCCCAAATGCCGCATTGTTTACAATGTCGCCGACCTTCATTTCCTCCGCATGGAACGCGAGGCCGAGCTGGACCCAACCATAACGAGCCCCGAACAGGCATCACAGCAGCGCCTTGTCGAGATGCAGGCGATGCAGGGCGTGGACAATGTGATCGTCCATTCTCCGACCGAGGCAGCGTTGCTGCACGCCGCCGATCCTCGTATCGCGGTCAGCGTGGTGCCCTGGACGGTTCAGCCGCGGCCGACACCCATCCCCTTTGCGCAGCGCACCGGTGCGGCATTCATCGGCAGTTTCGGCCACCCCCCGAATGGGGACGCCGTGCGCCACTATATTTCCGATATCGCACCTGGTCTGCGTGCACGGGCACCGGAGATTGTCACCTACATCGCCGGCAGCAAGATGCCCGATGAATTTGCCCGCCTTCAGGTGCCAGGCGTAGTGCCGGTGGGGTTCGTCCCGGTGCTCGCGGACCTTTTATATCAATTGCGTTGCACGGTAGTGCCGCTTCGCTATGGTGCCGGCATCAAGGGCAAGGTCTTGGAGAGCTTTGCCCATGGTTTACCGTGCATAATGAGTGAGATCGCTGCCGAGGGGCTGGAACTTGAGGGTGACCTTGCCTGGCTGGTGGCGCACTCGGCAGAAGAGTTCATGGAGAAGATCATCTTGGTGCATCGTGACGAAGGATTGAACCAGCGGCTGGCGGAGGCTGGATTGGCGTATATTGCGGCGCGGCATAGCGCTGATGTGGTTAGGAGCAACCTCAACAACGCAGTTGACTCGGTCCTGTGCTAACCATCCTTGCGCAACGACCGACGTTGACTTACAGCTGATTCGGAGGCTTACAGGTGGCATATATTGTGTCCAAAATCCAAAACGCCTATCCGAATTTGAGCGATGCCAGCATTATTCAGCGCGTTTACTCTTCGAGCTACGTCAACTTCCAACGTCGCTATGTATATTTCGAGGTTCCAAAGGCTGCATGCACGACAATAAAGTGGCTATTACATGATCTAGAGCATTTGCCACCTATCAATAGCCTGCCAGGCTCCCGGGAAGTTCGGCGGGATATGTTTATACACGATCGCGGAGCAGTAAATATACCTTCTTTATTAGATTTTCCCGACAATATCCAAGAGGAAATTCTGGAAAGCGAGGCATTTTTTCGATTTACGGTGGTGCGCAACCCCTTTACGCGCGTCGAATCTGCCTGGAAGGATAAAGTGCGCTTATGTGCGCCGAAATATGAATATATTTACTTACAGTTGCGTGGTGCGCTTCCGAGGCCCAGTGATTTAGATTCGCTTATCACTCTTGAAGAATTCACAGAGTTCCTCATGACTTTGGATTTGTCGGAAGGCGATCCTCATTGGCGGATTCAGAGCGATCACCTCTTTTTCCCCATTCTGAACTTTAATCATATCGGCAAGGTTGAAGATCTCGACAAAACTCTCGAAAGTTTTTTCGGGCATTTGAGCATTGATCGGCCACGGGCAGGAAAAATGAACTCGACGCCCCACCAATCAAATTACAGCTCAACTGTTATGGAAAATATCTATAAAATGTACCGAAAAGATTTCGACAACTTCGATTATCAACGGATCATTAAACCTTGTACAAATGCAGATATCGTATCCTTCGATGTTGTGCGGAGAAGCTATGAAGGCGAAATCCTGGAGCGTAACATTGTACTCGGCCAAGTTTATGCTGAGCTTGATCGTAAATCCGCCGCCCTGAATGACCTTCAGAAGAAATTGGCTGGTGGCTGAGGTTCGGCGCTGGTTCGGTGTGAGGTAGAATACGCAGATGTTCGCATTCATGATCCAGTGCCACGACCGATTTGAAAACGTGGCCCGCCTTTTGCGTTGGATCTATCACCCTGAAGATCTTTTTGTCCTCGCGATCGATAGCAACAGCATGTCGCCGAGGCAGGCACTATTGCCGTTTATCGATCACCCCAACGTATGTGTTGTCGACCACCACTCAGTCACCTGGGGTGGAGCCAGTATGGTGGACATAGCGCTCAGCAGTCTACGAACCGCATTACAGTCGGATTCTTGGAGGATGTTCATTAATATTAGCGGCAGTGACATCCCTCTGTGCTCGCGAAAGCGTATGATCGAAATTTTCACTGAATATGAAAACAAGGGTTACAGGAATTTTGTGAGCGATTTTGGTGCAGTGCAGTTTGCTCCAATCATCTCAGAGAGCGCCTATGCCGGGAGCGAAAAGCTCGTCTCGGCTCCATCTGGTGCCCGCATTCGTCTTTTTGGCAAGATTTGTGAACTTTTACGCGATGGGGCGACAGGTACTGCAGGCTTCACGCCCGTCACTACACCAGCACTCCGATCATCGTTTGTAACAATAGAAAATCCCTTCAATCGGGAGATCTTGTGTCGCCCGTATGCGCCATTTGAGATCGACGTAATGCAAAATCTGCTTGACGGAAATGATATTCGGATCGGGCGTCAATGGGTCGCCCTAAGCCGCACTATGTGCGAATTCCTCCTCAAGTCACAGGTGATAGCGAGGGTTTACGCATTTTTGCGATCGACCTTCATACCAGACGAATCATTTTTTCAAACCGCAGCGGCAATAGCTCCGACAAAGGATGTTGGGCAAACACTTCGCAATAATTTGCGATACGCTCTGGGCAGCCCCGAAAATATAAGCGATGCTATTTTTGACAAAATCACAAAATCTGAAAGCATATTTGCTCGCAAAGTCAACTTTGCTGAATCATCGAGAATACTTGAATGGGTTGATCAAAGGATCACGGAACGCGTTTGATCATTTGCAACCTGCAATTCCGGCGAGGGGGAGATGTGCGATGTGTGCCGAGTTTGCGAATTATAACTCTTCCCGATTTGATATCGGAGGCCATTTGATTGGATGGTTCCGGCTATTGATTGGTCGAGCATCTGGCATTCCCAAGTTGAACATGCTTGCGCGAAAGGCAGAAAACGACGCGAGGCGAGTAAGATACAATCGTTCATCCCTCAATAATGTGATTTATGACTACCCCACTCGGCCAGAACCCTTGTCAGTCTTGGCATCAGTGCAGATCGAGGAAGGAGATTGGGCCGGCCTTCTAAATACAGCACAATATTTCATGAACAAATTCCCCTTCTACGCTGCCGGATTTCAGTTCCATTCTCGCGCCTCTCTAGAATTGGGTGAAGTTGATGTGGCTGAAAAATTGGCCTGGGATGGTTTGCGGCGATTCAAACGCAACTCCGCGTTCTTTTTCAACATCGCCCGCTGCTCGGAGGCGAGAGGTAATCTACAGGTTACTTTGGATATTTGGACCAAGGCCCATCGAATATTTCCCAATGAAATGTGGGTTAGCCTGAATTTGGCTCGCGCATGCGTCGCCATGAACCACTTCGATCGCGCCAACCAACTATATCTACGTACTATCGAGCTTTGGCCCGAAGAACCGACATGTGTCGCCTGGTTTGCAGAGGCTGCTGAAGCCGCGGGAGATTGGTCCGCTGCGGCGGAGCGATGGTCGGACCTATTACTAAAGGCACCCGCACGTAAACATGCGCATGCTCGCTTAATTGAAGCGCTTCGCAAGTCAGGGAAACATGACGCTGCCGATGTTGCACATCGAAAGGCCGCGAATTTATTCCCGTCAGACTTCAATTGGACGCCTCCAAGAACTCTGATTTGAGCTGTCCGCTTGGGTAGCGATGTTTATTTTGCGCTCCGGCGGCGGGCAACGACGGATGGGTTGGCTGACCTGACCCCCTAAAACTCCTCCAGAAATGCGTAGAGTCCGCTCCAAGGAAGGAACGGACGAATGAAGCGATCAAGGTTCACGGAAGAGCAGATCATCTCGATCCTGCGTGAGCAGGAGGCGGGCTTGTCGGTGACGGAGCTGTGCGGCAAGCACGGCGTCAGCTCGCCGACTTTCTACAAGTGGAAGGCGAAGTATGGCGGGCTGGACGTGTCGGAGGCGCGCCGGCTGAAGGCGCTGGAGGACGAGAACGCCAAGCTGAAGCGGATGCTGGCCGACGCGATGCTCGACAACGTGGCGTTGAAAGACCTACTCGGAAAAAAATGGTGACGCCCGCCGCGCATCGGGACGCTGCGGCCTATCTGCAGCAGGCCTATGAGATGAGCCAGCGGCGGGCGTGTCGGGTGATCGGCGGCGAC
>CAIPLM010000164.1 GCA_903865895.1 uncultured Rhodospirillales bacterium
CGGTTCTGCGCCATCAGCGGCTACACCCGCGGAGAATTGCTGCGCCGCCACGCGCAGGATCTCGTGGTACCTGATGACGTGCCACGGGGGCGGGCCAGCATGGATGCCTTGCTGGATGGCCGTATTCCGCATTTCAGCGTCGATCGCCGGCAATTGCGGCCGAACGGCAACCAAATCTGGGTGCGTGCGACGACATCGATGATCCGCGGCGAAGGCGCCCAGAACCATCTGATGCTGGTGCTCGCCGATATCGGCGAGCTCAAAACGGCTGAGGAGGCGCTGCAACACGCCCAGAAGATGGAGGCGATCGGCACGCTGGCGAGTGGCATCGCCCATGATTTCAACAACATGCTAGCGGTAGTCGGCGGCAATCTGGAAATCATGTTGTCGCTCCATGAGGAGGACAGCGAGCAGAGGGCGCTCGCCGCCTCGGCGATTGATGCCGTGATGCGCGGCGCCGACCTCACCCGCCGCCTTTTGGCCTTCTCCCGCCGGCAACCGCTCGATCCCCGGGCGCTCGATCTGAACGGGCTGCTGCGCAATGTCGGCGAATTGCTCCGCCGCTCGATGCGCTCGGATATCACGATCGAGGTTAACCTCGCGCCAGGCGTCTGGCCCGTGCTGGCCGACCCCGGGCAGGCCGAAGCCGCGGTCACCAATCTCGTCGGGAACGCCCGCGACGCCATGCCCGGCGGCGGCCTGATCCGCATCGCCACACTCAACCGGGTGATCGATGCCGAAGAGGCCGAGCGCAGCCCGGACGTGCCGCCCGGCGAATACGTGATGATCGAGGTCGCTGATACCGGAACCGGCATCGCGCCGGACGTGCTCCCCCATGTGTTCGAGCCGTTTTTCACGACGAAGGCGGCAGGTGCCGGTACCGGGCTCGGCCTCGCCATGGTGTTCGGCTTCGCCCGCCAATCCGACGGGTTTGTGCGGGTATCGAGCACCCTTGGGGAGGGCACGACCTTCCAGCTCCTGTTGCCGCGCGGGCTCAGCCATGCGGCCGATGAGGTGTCCGCCGCGGCGCCGTCCGCCCCGCAGCGCGGTAGCGAAACGGTGCTCGTGGTGGAGGACAATGCGGAATTGCGCGCCATCATCGTCCGCAACCTCACGGAACTTGGTTACCGGGTGCTGGAAGCCGAGGCTGCGGCGCCGGCGATCGGCCTGCTGGAACGCGCACCGGTTGACCTGCTGATGACCGACATGATGCTGCCCGGCGGCATCACCGGACTGGAACTGGCGCGCCAGGCGCGGGAACTCTCGCCAAACCTGCCGATCCTGCTCGCCTCCTCGCATGCCGATGCGATGCAGGAGGAGGAGGGCGGCGCGCCATTCCCTACTTTGGCCAAACCTTTCCGCGCCTCCGAACTCGCCCGTGCGGTGAGGGCGGCCCTGGGCTGATCTCCCGCCCCCTTGCCGCCACGCCTGGCGTGCCCAATTTTGCGCCATGCAGAGATTGATTGACGGCTACAGAAGCTTCCGCGCGACGACATGGCCCCAGCGCCGTGCGTTGCATGAGCAGCTCGCCGCCAACGGCCAAACCCCCCGCGCCCTGGTGATCGCCTGTTCCGACAGCCGGGTTGACCCGGCAGCCATCTTCGATGCCGGGCCAGGTGAACTTTTCGTCGTGCGCAACGTCGCCAACCTCGTGCCCCCCTTCGCCCCCGATGGCGGCAACCACGGCACATCCGCAGCGCTCGAATTCGCCGTACGCGGACTCGAGGTCCCCGACATCATCGTGATGGGCCATGCGATGTGCGGTGGCGTGCATGCGCTGCTGAACGGCACACCCAACCCGTCCTGGCACTTCCTGGGCAGTTGGATCACCCTCGCCGCCGGGGTGCGCGACCGGGTGTTGGAATGCACCCCGGCCGATCAGGCCCAGCAGGTCTGCGAGTATGAATGCGTGAAGCAGTCACTCGCCAACCTGCTGACCTTCCCCTGGGTGCGCGACGCCGTTCGCTCCGGTAAGCTCGCGCTGCACGGCACGTATTTCGACATTCGCAGTGGCGTGCTTGAACGCCTGGGCCCGGACGGGAGCTTTTCGGCCGTCTAGCCTTACCCCCCGTAAAGCCCGCCTGCGCGGGCCCGCACCTTGATAAGGCCGACCAGGGTTTCGAGCGTCGGCATCGCCACGCCGAGCGTGCGCGCGAGGTCAAGCGGTACCGAATAGAGCGCATCGATTTCCATCGGGCGGCTGGCCAACAGGTCCTGCAGGATCGACGGGCGATGGCCTAGATTGGTGTTCACGCCGATGGTGCGCTCAGGGTCGATCGAGGCGTTGCGGCCGACTGCCTTGATGAGGGCGTTGGCCTCGGCCATCAGGCGGCGCGAGGTCTCGACCAGGGCCGGCTCGGTATGGGTGTCCTTCACCGGGGTGGTGGTGAGCACGCACATCGGCCCGGCCGAGAGGTTGAAGGCGAGCTTCTCCCAGATGAGGTCACGCAGCGTGGGGCTGATGGCGATCGGCAGGGCGGCCTTCTCGAAGGCGGCCGCAATGGCTTCCATCCCCGGCGTGGTCACGCCGTCCGGCGCGCCGATCACGGTGCCGCGCGAGGCGCCGCTGACCATGCGGATATGGCCTGGTGCGGGCACCGAACTCGCCGGCCAGAAAATCCCGCCCACCGTGCGGCGCGGACCGACGGCGTTCCACAGCGCATCGCCGGGATCGAGAATGGGCAGGCGGTTGCCGTCCATGGCGCCGCCATGGCCCATGAAATACCACCAGGGAATGCCGTTATTGATGAAGGCAACCGGGGTATCCGGCCCCAGCAACGGCGCGATGGTGGCGGCCACCGAGGGGAGCGAGGGGGCCTTCACGGTGACAAGCACGGCATCCTGCACCCCGAGCGTCGCCGGGTCGTCGCTGGCGCGCGGGCGGGTGTGGGTGATCACCCCATCAACCTCGACCTTGAGCCCGTCCTGTTGGATCGCCTTGAGATGGGCGCCGCGGACGACGACGGAGACGTCATGCCCGGCATGGGCGAGGAAGCCGGCAAGGTAGCCGCCGATGGCGCCGGCACCGAAAACGCAGATACGCAAGGGGATGTCCTCTCGACAATACGGCCGGGATGCTGCCCCAAGCCGGGGCTATGGGGCAACAGGGATCAGGCGGTGCCGATGCTGCGGGCCACCGCCTCGGCGATGCGGATGCCATCGACGCCGGCCGAGAGAATGCCGCCGGCGAAGCCCGCGCCCTCGCCGGCCGGGAACAGGCCGGGGGTGTTGACGCTGTGCAGCGCGGCGTTACGGCGGATGCGGATGGGCGAGGAGGTGCGGGTCTCAACGCCGGTCATCAGCGCGTCATCCATGTCGAACCCCGGAATTTGGCGGCCGAACACCGGCAGGGCCTCGCGCATCGCAGTGACCGCGAAATCGGGCAGGCAGGCGGCAAGATCGGTCATGTGCACGCCCGGCCGGTAGGAGGGCAGCACGGCGCCGAGCGCGGCGGAGGGGCGGGCGGCCAGGAAATCCGCCACGCGCTGGGCGGGCGCGGCGTAGGTGGAGCCGCCGGCGATGTAGGCCGCCGATTCCCAATGGCGCTGGAAATCGATGCCGGCGAGCGGCGAGCCTGGATAGTCCGCCGGGGTGATGCCGACGACGATGCCGGCATTGGCGTTGCGTTCGTTGCGGGAATACTGGCTCATCCCGTTGGTCACCACTCGGCCAGGCTCGGATGTCGCGGCCACCACCGTGCCGCCCGGGCACATGCAAAAACTGTAGACGGCGCGGCCATTGGCGGCGTGGTGCACCAGCTTGTAATCCGCCGCCCCCAGGATCGGGTTGCCCGCGAAGGCACCGAAGCGCGCGCGGTCAATGATGGCTTGCGGGTGCTCGATGCGCACGCCGATGGAGAACGGCTTGGCCTCGATATCCACGCCGCGCTCATGCAGCATGTGGAACGTATCACGCGCGCTGTGGCCGACCGCGAGCACCACATGGTCGGCGGCGATGCGGGTGCCGTCCTCGCAGATCACCGCGCGAACATGGCGGGCGGCATCCAGCTCGATATCGGTCACCTTGGTCTGGAAGCGGTATTCCCCGCCCAGCCCCTCGATGGTCGCCCGCAGGCTCTCGACCATGGTGACGAGGCGGAAAGTGCCGATATGCGGCTTGGCCACGGTGAGGATTTCCTCCGGCGCGCCGGCTTTGACGAACTCCGTCAGCACCTTGCGGCCGAGATGGCGGGGGTCCTTGATCTGGCTATAGAGCTTGCCGTCGGAGAAGGTGCCGGCGCCGCCCTCGCCGAATTGCACGTTGGATTCCGGGTTGAGCACCGAGCGGCGCCACAGGCCCCAGGTGTCCTTGGTGCGCTCCCGCACCACCTTGCCGCGATCCAGGATGATCGGCCGGTAGCCCATCTGCGCCAGCACCAGCCCGGCGAACAGCCCGCAAGGCCCGGTGCCGATCACCACCGGGCGCAGCGCCAGCCCAGCCGGGGCGCGGCCGACGGGGCGATAGGTCATGTCCGGCGTGGGCTGCACATGCGCATCCCCCGCGAAGCGCGCCAGCACCGCGGCCTCGTCGCGCAGGGTGACGTCGATCGAGTAGATCAGCAGGATCGCGCTTTTGCGGCGGGCATCCCAGGCGCGACGGAACACGCTGTGATCGAGCAGCTCGCCCTCCTCCAGCCGCAGCCGTGCCTTGATCGCGGCGAGCAGGGCCTCGGGCGGATGGTCGAGCGGAAGTTTGAGATCGGTCAGGCGGAGCATGCGGTGATCATACCGGGCGCGGGCGTGGCGGCCAAATGCGCATCGAGGGGGTTTGCAAGCCGCACGGGCGGGGGCAGTCTGCACGCATCAATCAAGATGAAGGAACACTCCATGTCGCAGGATCTGAACGCCATCGAGGCCGCGGTGAAGGACTATCTCGACGGGCTCTATGAAGGGGACGCCGACAAGCTGGCCGGCGTGTTCCACCCCACCAGCGCGCTCACCTTCGAGGCCGCCGGCGAGCTGAAGCCGCTGCCGCGCGACGAGTGGCTGGCGGGCGTGCGCACCCGCCCCTCGCCGAAGTCGCAGGGCCTGGCGCGGCATGACCATATTTTGCAGATCGACATGTCCGGCCCGACGACGGCTTTCGTGAAGCTGAAATGCGCCGTGCCGCCGCGCTACTTCACCGACTATCTTTGCTTCCTCAAGGTCGGCGGAAAATGGCAGGTGGCGCAGAAGGTGTTCGCGACGGCCTCCGCCCCGTAGTCTGAGCACGACGATGCCGACCTGGTTCGTGGCGCTGGTCGCCACGATGCTGGCCCAGATGATCTCGTCCTTCATGGGCCAGTGCCTGCCGGTGCTGGCGCCGCTGGTAACGGCCGGGGTTGGCGTGGCGCCGGAGCGGATCGGCAATCTCTCCTCGCTCACCTCGCTCGGCTCCTGCCTGTTCCTCGCCTTCGGCAGCCCGTTCCTCGCCCGGTTCGGGCCGGTGCGCTCGCTGCAGGCCGGTGCCGCCTGCGCCATCATCGCCATGCTGGTGGCAGCCCTTGGCTGGTGGCCGGCGCTGATGGTGGCGTCCCTCCTGCTCGGCATCGGCTACGGCCCGATGCCGCCGGCCGGCAGCCGCATCCTCGCCGCCACCGCGCCAAAGCAGCATCGCTCGCTGATTTTCTCCATCAAGCAGTCGGGCGCCCCCGCCGGCGGCGCGCTGGCCGGGCTCATCATCGCCCCGGTGGCCGCCGCCTATAGCTGGAGCGCGGCGCTGATCGTCGCCTGCCTCGCCAGCCTGCTCTCCATCATCGCCATCGCCCCGCTGCGCGCGCGGATGGACGTGGAGCGCGATCGCGGCCGCTCGATCCATCCGCGCGACGTTTTCAACATCGCCGCCGTGCTGCGGCCGATCAAAACGCTGGGGCGGGACAAGACGCTGCTGGCGGTGACGCTGCTGGCGATCTCCTTCTCCTGCGCCCAGGGCACGCTCTACAGCTTCTCCGTCACCTATCTCACCCAGCGCGGGCTCGGGCTGATCGACGCCGGCTTCGCCTATTCCTGCCTGCAAATGGCGGGGGTGGTGGCGCGCATCGTGCTCGGCTGGGTAGCCGACCGCACCGGCCGGTCGGACGTGAACCTGGTGATCCAGGCCTATGTCGCCGTCCTCGCTTTGCTCGCCTATGCCTTCCTGCCGGCCGATGCGCCGCTGGCCATGGTGGTGCTGGTCACCACCTCCTGCGGCTTTTTCTGCGCCTCGTGGAATGGCATCGTGATGGCCGAGGTCGCCCGCCTTGCCCCCCCTGACGAGATCGCGGACGCGACCTCGGCCTCCACCTTGTTCATCTTCCTCGGCTATGTTTTCGCCCCCAGCCTGTTCGCCTTCGCGGTGCCGCTGATCGGCTGGAGCTGGCCCTACGCCATCGTTGCCGCGCAGCTCGCGGTGATGGCCGTGGTGCAGACCGTGGTACTCGCACGGAAGAATTGACTCCCGCCCGCCGGCTCTTCAGTGTTTCGTAATTGGCGGTCGGCCGGAGCGGCGAGACTTCGCGGCGCGGTCCCGTGCAACCAACAACCCGGGGGGCGGGCATAATGGTCAATCCGAGACGGACTGCGTTGCTGTTGGGAACCGCGCTTGTCGCGGGCGGACTGGCGCTGGCGAGCGGGCCGGCGATGGCGCAGAAGAAGGGCGGCAGCCTGGTCTACGCCAACGTCTCCGCGGTGGGCACGATGGACCCGCATGTCGCGGCCGCGGTGGTCGATCTGGAGACCATCCACCACGTCTATGAGGGCCTGGTGGAAATGGGCGAGGATTATCGCGCCGCGCCGATGCTGGCCTCCAAGATCGATATTTCGCCGGATGGCCGCACCTTCACCTTCTCGCTGCGCAAGGGCGTGAAATTCGCCAACGGCAAGGAGATGACCGCCGCCGACGTGATCGCGTCGTTCGAGCGTTACAAGAAGGTGAGCCCCAACGCCCCGGCGCTGGGCGACGTGGCCGGCATGGAGACGCCGGACCCCTATACCTTCGTCATCAAGCTCAACAAGCCGAACTCGCTGTTCGTCGAGGTGATGAAGACGCCAACCTATTCCTTCGCCATCCTGCCGGCCGAGCAGAAGGACAAGCCGGCGCGCGACCCGGACCTCGTGGGCATCGGCCCCTATGTGGTCTCGGAATGGGCGCGCGACAGCCATCTCGTGCTCAAGCGCAACGACAACTACGTCGCCGATGAGAGCGCCAAGGGCCCCGACGGCTATGCCGGCAAGAAGACCGCCTTCCTCGACAGCATCCGCTACAACTCGGTGCCCGAGGCCAATACCAGGGTCGCCGCGTTGCAGACCGGCGGGGCCGATTTCATCGGCGCCCTGCCGGGCGACGTTGCCAAGCGGCTCAAGGGCCGGACCGATATTTCGGTGTTGAGCGTCATCCCGTTCTGCCAGGCGACCTTCATCTCGCACGCCAAGAACTTCACCAACCGCTCAGTGCGGCAGGCGGTGTCGATGCTGATCGACTCCGAGGAGATGATGGAGGCCGCCGGACAGGTGTGGGACCGCAACCCCTCGCTGATGTTCAAGCCAAGCTATTATTTCTCCGATGTCGGCGCCGCAATGTACGACCAGCACAGCGTCGACAAGGCCAAGGCGCTGCTGAAGGCCGGCAACTACGCCGGACAGAAGGTGGTGCTCGAGACCAACACCAACTACGCCTATATGCGCGACAGCAGCCAGGTGCTGGTGGAGCAGATGAAAAAGGCCGGCATCAACGTCGAGCTCAAGATGGTGGATTGGACCACCAACGTGGGCGATCTCTCCAAGGGCACCGGCGGCTGGGACATGACGATCACCGGCCTGTGCTCCGGCCCGCTGCTCGGTCCGCAGCAATGGCGCCTGTCGCTCGCCTTCGCGCAAAACCCGGATGATCCGGTTGTGACCGAAGGCTATGCCAAGATGTTCGCCACCACCGATGCCGCCGAGCGCAAAAAAATCTGGATGGGCATCGAGAAATACTTCATCGAGGAAGGCTACATGATGAAGGTGGCCGACATCGCCGACCTGCGCGGCATGAACGACAAGTTCGTCGGCATCAAGCCCTACTACATGCAGCGCTTCTGGGACGTGTGGAAGAAGTAGGCATGACGGCGCGGCGGAGAGTCCTTTCATGAGAATGCTCCGCCGCCTGCTGCTCCGTTTGGGGCAGGCCATCCCGGTGATCCTGGTGGTGGCCGTGCTCGCCTTCTTCCTGATGCATCTGCTGCCAGGCGATCCGGCGGCGGTGATCGCGGGGCCGGAAGCCGGCGCCGAGGCGGTGGAGCGCATCCGCCGCCAGCTGGGCCTGGATCGCTCCATCCCCGAGCAACTCCTCGTCTGGTTGTGGCATCTCGCGCAGGGCGATTTCGGCACCTCGATCATCCACAACCAGAGCGTTCTTCAGGCGCTGGCCGACCGCATGCCGGTGACCGCCTCGCTGACCCTGGTCGCCTTCGCGATGACCATCCCGATCGGCATCGTGCTCGGCGTCGCGGCCGCCAAGTTCCGCAATACCTGGGTGGATTCGGCCGTCATGCTCATGGCGCTGATCGGGGTCTCGGTCCCCGGTTTCTGGATCGCTATTCTCTCCGTGATCCTCTTCAGCGTCACCCTCGGATGGCTGCCGGCCTCGGGCTACGTGCCGCTGTCCGAGGGGGTATGGCCATGGCTCAGGGCGTTGATCCAGCCGGCCGCGATGCTGGCGCTGTTCCAGATCGGCTTCCTCGCCCGCATGGCCCGCTCCGCCACGCTCGACGTGCTGGACCAGGATTATATCCGCACCGCGCGTGCCAAGGGCGTCTCGGAATGGCGCACCATCGCCAAGCACGCGTTCCGCAACACGCTGATCCCGGTGGTGACGACGACCGGGATCATCCTCTCGCTGCTGATGGGCGGTTCGGTGGTGATCGAGCAGGTCTTCGCCATGCCCGGCGTCGGCCGGCTGATCGTGCAGGCGATCCTGACGCGGGACTACCCGATGGTGCAGGGCACGCTGCTGGCGCTGGCCTTCCTGTTCGTCGCCATCAACCTGATGGTGGATATCGTCTACACATGGGTTGACCCCCGGGTGCGCTATGACTGAGGCGCCGGCGGAGTTCCTCGCGCCACGCCGGCGCTTCCAGGTGCTGCGCCGCCTCGCGCGGCACCGCTCCTTCCGCATCGGCTTCGTCATCGTCGTGCTGCTGACGCTGGCCGCGATTTTCGCGCCGCTGATCACCAGCTTCGACCCGACGGCGATGCGCGCCCGCATCCGCTTCCGCCCGCCCCAGGAAGCCTACTGGTTCGGCACCGATAATTTCGGCCGGGACGTCTTCACCCGCTGCCTCTATGGCGCGCGGCTGTCGCTCACCATCGGGCTCGGCGTCGCCCTGTTGTCGGGTGTGGTCGGCACGGCGGCCGGCATCGTCTCGGCGCAATTCCGCCGGCTCGACGCGATGATCATGCGGCTGATGGACGGGCTGATGGCCTTCCCCGCGATCATCCTGGCGATCGGCCTGGCCGCCGCCATGGGACCCAATATCGGCAGCCTGATCGTGGCGCTCTCGGTTGCCTATATCCCGCGCACCGCGCGCATCGTGCGCGCCTCGGCACTGGTAGTGCGTGAGTTGGAGTTTGTCGATGCCGCCCGGGTCTCCGGCGCCTCCTCGCTGCGCATCATCTGGAAGCACCTGCTGCCCAACTGCATGGGGCCGCTGCTGGTGCAGCTCACCTTCGTGTTCGCCTACGCCATCCTGGCCGAGGCCGCGCTCTCCTTCCTCGGCATCGGCCCGCCGCCGCCGGCGCCCTCCTGGGGCAACATCATCGCCGAGGGGCGCGACCAGGCCGTCGATGCCTGGTGGATCATGTTCTTCCCCGGCCTCGCCATCAGCCTCGCCACCCTCGGCATGAACCTGCTCGGCGACGGGCTGCGGGACGTGCTGGATCCGCGCCTGAAGGTGGAGACATGAAGGAAGCACAGGCAAGGGCAGTTCTCCTTTTTTGGAAAAAAAGGAGCAAAAAACTTTTGTCCACTGCGGCGCACCGCTCCGGCGATCCCGCAGGGGCACCGCACCATCCAGCATGTAATAGAAAGTTTTTTTGGTTCTTTTTGTTCACAAAAAGAACACCCTTCCCTTCCTTTTGGCTATCAGCATGACCACCCCCCTCCTCGCGGTGCGCGACCTCACCGTGCAGTTCCGCACAGATGCCGGCTGGCTGACGGCGGTAGAGAATGTCGGCTTCGAGCTTGGCGCGCAGGAGACGCTGGGCATCGTTGGCGAATCCGGCAGCGGCAAGTCGGTCACCGCGCTGTCGCTGCTCGGGCTGCATGCCGCCTCCACCACCCGCCTCCCCACCGGCAGCATCGATTACGCCGGGCAGAACCTGCTGAAACTGCCCGAGCGCGCCATGCGGCGCATCCGCGGCGGCGAGATCGCGATGATCTTCCAGGACCCGATGTCCTCACTCAATCCGGTGCTGACGGTCGCCGACCAGATCAGCGAGACGGTGATGCTGCACCAAGGGCTCGATCGTGCTGCCGCCCGAAAGCGCGCGGTGGGGCTGCTCGACATGGTGCGCATCGCTGACGCCGCCCATCGCGTGGACGCCTATCCGCACCAGCTTTCCGGCGGCATGCGCCAACGTGTGATGATCGCCATCGCCATCGCCTGCCGCCCCAAGCTGCTGATTGCCGATGAACCGACCACCGCGCTCGACGTCACCATCCAGGCGCAGATCCTCGATCTGCTGCGGGAGTTGCAGGCGGAGCTTGGCATGTCCGTCATCCTAATCTCGCATGATCTCGGCGTGATCGCCGAGTTCGCCCGCCGCGTGATGGTGATGTATGCCGGCCGCGTGGTGGAGGCGGCGCCCTCCCGCGCGCTGTTCCGCCAGCCCATGCACCCCTATACCTCCGGCCTGCTCGCCGCCATTCCGCCGCTCGATCATGACGTGACGCGCCTGTCCACCATCGCCGGCAGCATCCCCGATCCCGCGCGGCGCATCCCCGGCTGCCGCTTCTCGCCGCGCTGCGCCGAGGTTGAGGCGGCCTGCCGCGAAACCGCGCCCGATCTCGTCACCGTCGGCGCGGGGCACCTCGCCCGCTGCCCGCCGCGCCTGCACCGGATGGCCGCGCCATGAGCCCGATCGTCGCCGCACGTGGCCTGGTCAAGGAATTCCAGGCGGGGCGGGAGCGCACGTTGCGCGCGGTCAACGACGTCACCTTCGAGATCACGGCCGGGGAGACACTGGGCCTGGTGGGTGAATCCGGCTCCGGCAAATCCACCACCGGGCGCATGCTGATCGGCCTCATCCCGGTGACCGCGGGCGAGGTGACGCTGTTCGGCCAGAGCGTCACCGGGCCGGGTGGCGCCGAGCGGCTGGCCGCCGTGCGCCACCGCATGCAGTTCGTCTTCCAGGACCCCAACGGCTCGCTCAACCCGCGCATGCGCGTGCGCGACGCAATCGCCGAACCGCTCGACATCAAGGGCGGGCTTTCCCGCGCCGAGCGCACCGAGCGCGTGGCGGAATTGCTCGACATGGTCGGCCTGCCCGCCGCCTCCGCCGACCGCTACCCGCATGAATTCTCCGGCGGGCAGCGCCAGCGCATCGGCATCGCCCGCGCGCTGGCCCTGCGGCCGGAATTCATCGTCTGCGACGAGCCAGTCTCGGCGCTCGACGTCTCGATGCAGGCGCAGATCGTCAACCTCCTGCTCGATCTCCAGGAGCGCTTCGGCCTTGGCTACCTCTTCATCGCGCATGATCTCGCCGTCGTGCGCAGCATGTCCCGTACCGTCGCGGTGATGTATGCCGGCAGTATCGTCGAGATCGCCTCGCGCGCCGCGCTCTACGCCGCCCCGCAGCACCCCTATACCCAGGCGCTGCTGGACGTAGTGCCCCGCCCGGACCCCGACCGTGTGCGCAAGCCGGCGCTGGCCGGCGAAGTGCCGAGCATGCTGAACCGCCCCGCGGGCTGCGCCTTCGCCATGCGCTGCCCCCGCGCCGAGGCCCGCTGCCGCAGCGAGACGCCTGTTCTGCGGGAGATTGCGACGGGGCATCGGGCGGCGTGTCATCTCGTTTAGGAAGGGCTTCTTTTTTGAAAAAAAGAAGCAAAAAACTTTTATCCGTTTGGGCTTCACGCTGCATCGGCCACTGCGGGGCGAAGCAATGACATAATGCTTCGCGCTCCACCCTGGCTGATGATCCGCCCGGCCCCACGGATAAAGTTTTTTTGGTTCTTTTTGTTCACAAAAAGAACTTCCTTCTCCTTCGAGGACTTCCATGCCCGAAAAACTCATCATCGATACCGACCCCGGGCATGACGACGCCTTCGCCATCCTCCTCGCTTTGGCCTCCCCGGAGTTCGAGGTGCTCGGCCTCACCACGGTGGCCGGCAATGTGCCGCTCGCGGTGACCACGGCCAATGCGCGGCGCGTGGTAGAACTGGCCGGGCGGCCGGAGGTGCGGGTCTTTGCCGGTGCCGAGCGGCCGCTGCTGCGGGCGCCGATGCATGCGGCGGATATCCATGGCGATAGCGGGATCGACGGCTATGACTGGCCGGTGCCGGCGCGGCCGCATGAGGCGGAACACGCGCTCGACTTCATGATCCGCACGCTGGAGACGGCCGCACCGGCCTCGATCAGCTTCCTGGTGCTGGGGCCCGAGACCAATATCGCGTTGCTGCTGCGCCGCGCGCCGCATCTGGCCGATCGCATCCGCCGCATCGTGGTGATGGGCGGGGGATTCTTCGAGGGCGGCAATTACGCGCCGGCCGCCGAGTTCAACATCCTGGTGGACCCCGAGGCCGCCGCCATCGTGTTCGCCGCCGGGATCGAGCTCACGGCCATGCCGATCGACTGCACCAACCGCACGCTCACGCCCCCGAGCTGGATCGGCGATTTCCGCGCGCTGGGCACGCCAATCGGCGCCGCCTGCGCGGGGATGATGGAATTCTTCCAGGCCAACGGAAACCGCAAATACGGCACCGCCACGCGGCCCCTGCATGATGCGCTGGCGATGGCCTGGATGATCTGGTCCGAGCTGTTCGCCGGCCGCCAGTGCAACGTGGAGATCGAGACCAACTCGGAACTCACCCGCGGTGCCACCGTGGTGGATTGGTGGTATCGCACCGATAGGCCGCGCAACTGCCTGTGGATCCGCGATTGCACGGACCCGGCCGACCTCTACCGGCGCATGTTCGAGCGCATCGCGGGGCTCTGACGGTCAGACCTCCAGCCACTCCTTGCGCACGGCCTCGTTGGCGGTGAGTTCGGCCGGTGTTCCTTCGAACACGATGTGTCCGTGGCCCATCACGTAGAGCCGATGCGAGATCTTCATGGCGATGGTGAGTTTCTGCTCCACCAGCAGGATCGCCACGCCGCGCTTGGCAATCTCGTCGAGCAATTGGCCGACCTGCTCGACGAGCTTTGGCGCCAGCCCCTCGGTCGGCTCGTCGATGATCACCAGATCGGGGTCGCCCATCAGGGTGCGGCACATCGTCAGCATCTGCTGCTCGCCGCCCGAGAGCACGCCGGCGACGTTGTCCTGCCGGGCGCCGAGATTGGGGAAAAGGCGGTAGACGTCATCGAAGGTCCAGCGCCCGAAGGTGCGGGCCTTTTTGAGGCCGAGTTCGAGGTTCTGCCGCACCGTGAGGCCGGGGAACACCTGGCGATCCTCCGGCACGTAGCCGATGCCGGCATGGGCGATCTCATCGGGCCGCAGCCCCGCGATGTCACGCCCCTTGAAGCGCACCTGGCCGGCGGGGGAGACCAGGCCCATGATCGCCTTGCAGGTGGTGGAGCGGCCAACCCCGTTGCGGCCGAGCAGGCTGACGATTTCGCCCTCGGCGATGGTAAGATCGACGCCCTGGAGGATGTGGCTCTTGCCGTAGAAGGCATTCAGGCTGCGAACTTCCAGCATCACGCGGCCTCCGTGCCGAGATAGGCTTCGCGCACCGCCGCATTGCCGCGGATGGCGGTCGGCACGTCGGAGGCGATCACCTCGCCATAAACGAGCACGGTAATGCGGTCGGCGAGGCCGAACACCACGCCCATGTCATGCTCCACCATCAGCAGCGTCTTGCCCTCGGAAACCCTGCGGATGAGATCGACGGCGTAGTCGGTCTCGGAATGGCTCATCCCCGCGGTCGGCTCGTCAAGCAGGATGATATCGGCGCCGCCGGCGATGGTGATGCCGATCTCGAGCGCCCGCTGCTCGGCGTAGGACAGCAGGCCGGCCAGCAGGTTGCGCCGGCCGGCGAGGTTGAGCCGTTCGAGCAGCGCCTCCGCCTCCTCGTTCAGCCCCTTCTGGCCGCCCAGCAGATGCCAGAACGAGTAGCGGTAGCCGCGCGCCCAAAGCAGCCCGCAGCGGATGTTCTCGAACACCGTCATGCGCGGGAAGATCGAGGTGATCTGGAAGCTGCGCGACAGGCCGAGCCGGTTGATCTCCTGCGGGGCGAGCCCGGCGGTGGAGCGGCCGTTGACCTCGATGCTGCCGGAGGTGATGGGGAAGCGGCCGGAGATCAGGTTGAACAGCGTGGTCTTGCCCGCGCCGTTGGGGCCGATGATGGCGTGGCGCTCGCCCTTGGGGATGGAGAGGTTCACGCCGCGGATGATTTCCGTCCGGCCGAAGCTTTTGCGCACGTCGGTGAGTTTGATCGCGGTCATTGCACGAGCCCCCGCGCCTTGGCGTCATCCATCAATGCGTCCCAGCGCAGGCGGAAATGGCGCGATTCATGGCGCAGCCAGATAGCGCCGGCGAGCAATGCCAACACCGCGACGGCCCAGGGGGTTGGCGCCAAAGTGTCGATGGTATTGCCGGCGATGGCGAATTTCTTGCCCTGGGCGGCGCCGATGGTGGTGAAGGAGGCCAGTTCGACCATCAACACGAACCCGGCCAGCACCAGCGCCGCGGGGAAGAACACCCGGACATACGGCACGGTGAGCTCGCCGAGCCGCCCGGTGCGGCGGATCGGAATATGCATGGCCAGGAGCCCGGCCATGCCGACCGGGGCATACATCACCATCAGGATGAACAGCACGCCGACATAGAGCAGCCAGGCGTTGGACAGCAGGCTCACACCGGATTGCAGCAGCACCACGACGATGGTGCCGAGCACCGGGCCGAAAAAAGTGCCGGCGCCGCCAATATAGGCGGCGAGCAGGGCATTGGCGGATTTGCTGGCGGCGAGCGTGTCGAAGGTCACGATCTCGTAAGTCATCGTGTAGAGCGCGCCCGCGATGCCGGCGAAGAAGCCGGAGAGGGTGAACTGCATCCAGCGGATCATCCGCGGATCATAGCCGACGAACTGGGAGCGCTCGTAATTGTCGCGCGTCGCGTTGGCGATGCGCCCGAGCGGAGTCTCGGTCTGCAGGCGCATCAGGATGGCGGCGATGATCGTCCAGGCGATGGTCAGGCAGTAGATCTGCCAGGAACTGGCGTAGGAGACGCCGAACAGGCTGGTATCCATCACCCGGTCGGTGGTGATGCCGCCTTCGCCGCCAAAGAATGTCATGAACATCAGGGCGGCGGCGGAGACGAGCTCGCCAAGCCCCATGGTGATCATGGCGAAGGCGGTGGAGCGCTGCTGGGTGGCGAGCCAGCCGAAGAAGAAGCCGGCCGCAAGGCCGCCGAGGCCGCCGACCAGGGGAATCAGCTCCGTCGGTAACCAGATCGTCTCGGCCTTCACCGCGTTCATGGTGTGCGCCGTGCAGTAGGCGCCGAACCCGAACAGGATGGCATGGCCGAAGGAGAGCAGGCCGGACTGGCCCATCAGCATGTTGAAGGACAGGGCGAAGATCGCGGTGATGGCGACTTCGGACAGCAGCGTGAGCACGAAGCCGGAGTGCCGCCCCTTCGTCCAGTCGAAGAAGGCGAAGGGCAGCGCGAGCATGATCACCAGCGCGAGCAGCCAGAGCCAGTTGCGGCGAAGGAAGCTCATGCCTCGCGTGTCCCCATCAGGCCGCGCGGTCTGAAGACCAGGATCAGCACCATCAGGATGAACGGCATCAGCGCGCCGATGCGCGGCAGGGTGACGGTGAGGATTTCGGCGAAGGGCGTCTTGGCCGTGACGACGAGGCCGAACTTGGCCAGCAGGTCAGCCAGCGAGTAGTCGACCACGACAGCGAAGGTCTGGATCAGGCCCATCAGCAGCGAGGCGATGAAGCAGCCGGTGAGCGAGCCGAGGCCGCCGAAGACGACAACGACGAAGACGATCGGGCCCATGGTGAATGCCATCGAGGGTTCGGTCACCTGGTAGTTGCCACCGATCACGCCGGCGAGCCCGGCCAGCGCGGTGCCGGAGGCGAAGACGAGGGTGAAAATCCGCGGCACGTTATGGCCCAGTGCGCCGGCCATGTCGGGATGGGTGAGTGCGGCCTGGATGACCAGGCCGACGCGGGTGCGCGTCAGGCCGAGCCAGATGGCGCCGAACATCAGGCCGGAGATCGCCAGCATGAAGGCGCGATAGGCCGGGAAATTGGTGCCGTAGACGGTGAAAAGCGGGAAGTCGAGCAGCGCCGGCACGCGATAGGGCACCGGGAGCAGGCCCCAGGTCATCTGCACGCCTTTTTCGATGATGAGGGCGAGGCCGAAGGTGAACAGCAACTCGGCGATGTGCCCGTTCTTGTGCACGCGCCGCAGCCCCCACATCTCGATTCCCGCACCCACCAGCCCGCACAGGATGGGCGCCACGATGAGCGCGACCCAGAAGCCGAGATAGAGGCTGATCGTGTAGGCGAAATAGGCGCCCAGCATGTAGGCGCTGGCGTGGGCGAAATTCAGCACCCCCATCATGCTGAGGATGAGCGTGAGGCCACTGGCCAGCATGAACAGCAGCATGCCGTAGACCAGCCCGTTGAGGAGCGAGACGACGAAGACTTCCATGTCGATATGTCCGGTGCGGGGAGGACGCCCTCCCGGGGGAGGGCGTCCGTTCCGGTCAGGCGCGCGGGCGCTTCATCTTGCAGGTGTTGGGATGGTCGACATCCTTGGCGAGGATGGTCGCCGTGGTCTGCCAGCCAAGCCCGGTGCTCTCGGCGTCGTATTTCACGCCCTTCTTGAACACGCCGACGAAGTATTCGCTGATGATCTGGTGATCATCCTTGCGCATGGTGGTGTCGAAACCGAGGAAGTCCTTGCGGCTCATCCCCTCCATGGCGAAGGCGATCTTGGTGGCGTCGACCGAGCCGGCCTTGATCACGGCGGCCTGGATGTATTCGAAAATGGTGCGGAAGCCGGCGGCCGAGAAATCGAAGTTGTGCTTGGCGCGGAACCCGTTGGTGAAGGCCTCGGCCTCCTTGTTGCCGATCTCGGGCGCCACGTTCTCGCTGTAGGACATCACGGCGTAGACCACGTTCTCGCCGCCCGGGCCGATCGCGGTCGGGCCGCCGGCGAGATGGGCGTAGAAGGTGTAGTAGCGCAGGTTCGCCCCGGCATCGACGCCCGCCTTGATCAGCAGGTTCATGTCCGGGCCCCAGTTGCCGGTCAGCAGGGCCTGGGCGCCGGAGGCCTTGATCTTGGTGATGTAGGGCGAGAAGTCCTTGATTTTGCCGAGCGGGATCAGCTCGTCACCCACCACCGTCACGTCCGGCCGGTTCTTGGCGAGGTAGGTCTTCACGTCACGCTGCACGGATTGGCCGAACAGGTAGTCCTGGTTGATGAGGTAGACCTTGGTGACGTCCTTCGGCAAAGCGCGCACCATCACCTCGGCCTTCATGGCCACGTGCAGGTCGAAGCGCCAGTGCCAGAAGCTGCATTGCTCGTTGGTCAGCTCCGTCGCCACCGCGCCGCAGTTGAGGTAGTTGATGCGGCTGTCGGGGTTGCGGTCATTGTGTTTGTTGATCGCCTCGATCAGGGCGGCCGCGATGTTGGAGCCCGAGCACTGCATGATGAAGGGCATGCCCTGGTCGGTCGCGCTCTTGAGCGCGATCAGCGCGTCGGCCGGGTTCGACTTGTTGTCGAACGGCACCAGCTCGAACTTGCGGCCGAGCGCGCCGCCGGTCGAGTTGATGTGGTCGATGATGTACTGCATCTGCTTGAGGTTGGCATCGCCAACCTGGGCGAAGGGGCCTGATAGCGGATCGGTGTAGGCAACCTTGATCGTTGGCTGTGCCTGGGCGGTCATGCCGGTCGCCAAGGCGACCGCAATCCCGAGGCATGCCGAAAGCAGGCGGAAAAAGCCCATATCGAAGTCCTCCCGTGATGATCGAGCCGTTCCGGCTCTGATTGAGAGCGACGATAGGGGGCGGCGGCGGCGGCGCATAGGGGAAAAATATGCGCGGAGCGGTGGTGCCTCAGTGCAGCGCCACGCCCTCGAGGGTGATGCGGTGCATGAGGCGGCGCTGGCCGTGATAGTCGTTCACCGCGAGGTGCCAGGTGCTGCGATTATCCCAGAAGGCCAGCGAGCCATCGCGCCAGGTGAAGCGGCAGGAGAATTCCGGCCGCATGGCGTGGCGATACAGCGTCTCCAGCAGGCCGCGGGATTCCTCGGCCGTCCAGCCCTCGAAATGGATGGTGAAGCCGGGGTTGACGTAGAGCGCCTTGCGGCCGGTTTCGGGGTGGGCGATCACCACCGGGTGCACCGCATCCTGCGTCGCGGCATCGGCATTGCCGAGGCGGCCATCGCCGTCGCGCTGGGCGGTGGGGCCGAATACGTGCCGGCTCGAATGCACGGCGCGCAAGCCGCCGAGTGTGTGTTTCATCCCGTCGGAGAGGGCGTCATAGGCGGCATACATGCTGGCGAACATGGTGTCGCCGCCGAACGCCGGCACTTCGCGGGCATAGAGGATTGAGCCCAGCGCGGGGATCTGGTCGTAGCTGTGGTCGGTGTGCCAGCCGCCGCCGATGTTCTTGGTCTGCTCCGGCTCCTTGCGCACCTCGGCGATTTGCGGCCAGCCCTCCACCGCGCGGAAGAAGCGGTTGATGTTGATGGTGCCGAAGCGCTCGGCCAGCGCGATGTGCCGCGCCTCGCTCAGGCGCTGATCGCGGAAGAACACCACGCCCCATTGCCCGAGGGCGGCGCGGATGGCGGCGATGGTCTCGCCAGAGAGGTCTTGCGCGAGGTCTATGCCATGTAATTCGGCGCCGACGGCGCCGGCGGACGGGCGGATTTCGATGGCGTTGCTGATCATTGGCGTGCTCCCCTGGTTCGCAGGGGAGGCAACGCCGATCCATATTCGCTGTCAACCTGGACTTTGCGGCCGCTCGACACAGCGATCAGGCCGTTACCTCAAGCACGGCGTCGCCACTTTGGGCGATTTGGTCTCGGATATCGGGGCGAATGATGATGCACCCCTCCGACGCAGTATGGTTGACCTTGTCGTTGTCACCGTGGATGAAGAATGCGTCCCGGCCGAAAGTGTCGGTACCGGCCGCCGGGGTCAGCGGTAGGACGTTGGGGCCCATATGCCCGCCATCTGCCGCCATTGCGCCGATATCCCATAATCCCTGCGGGATTGGACCGACATAGTGGATTGCCTGATCATTTGGATTGTTCAGGCCCTTACCGTTTCCAGAATAGCCGATTGTGACCATCACGCCGTCATGCCGCAACTTGCCGGTACTCTGCGAATAGCTCCAGGTCATAGTCGTAACTCCACTGGTCTGAGCATCAGGAATACACAAGTGCCGTGAGCGCGCGCTGGCGGGCAGGCTCATAGATGGATTTCGAAATGAAATCGTCCTGACTCAAGTCGGACTTTGCCTTTGCCAGATCAGGATCGATCCATGCGAGGTTCGCCTTGATCCAGGCGGTCAGAAGTTCCTTGTTCGCGTTGTCGGTGCCCAGCCAGTCCTGGAGTCGTTGTTTCGAGACGGCGCCAGGCACCATGTTGGCTGCGGCCATCTGGCCGGAGGCCAGTGTGCGCAGGCTGCCGCTCACGCCGACGTCGGAAGTCACGAGTTCGGCGGCTTTGCCGGTGGCAAAGAGCTGAGCGTGCAGGAATTTTCCACCGGTCGGCGTTGCTCCATCGGACGGTCTGTTCCCGGCAGCCGTTTCGAGACGTTCAGTTGCGACGAAGCTCGGCACCGCCAGGCTGGTCCAGGTCTTGCTTTCGTTGGTCTCACCGGGGCCGGCGCACCCCTGCAACTGAGTATCGATCTTGGCGATGGCCATCTCATTGCGGCGATAACCGAGATGGACATTGGGGGCGAGGTTGCTTGGCGTTTCACTGAACTCCACGCCGAAGCCGATCGAGGTATTAGTGGCGAAGAAGAAGGGGTTCTGAGTGCGCTTGCTGACGGTGACATCCGATGGCTTTGTCGTCGGGGGCGTTACGGGCGGCACGCAAGCAACTCCGGGGTCGCGGTCCCCAGGTCTAGCTCCGCCGGCTAAATTGACCGCAGCATTACCGCCCGCGAAAGTTGCATGGATATCGCCGGTCATCGAAGAAAAGAAGCCGCCGGGCTTGTGCTGGACCGTCGCGGCGACGGCTGGGGTGTTGCCGTTCTCGAAGCTCGGTTCGATTACGCCCTCGCTACGGCCGACCGCAATCGTCGCCTTCGGAGTAGGGTTGGACTGCACGTTCAGGCCGACATTGTCTGTTGTGAAGAACGTGACGTAGTCGGTTGTGCAGCCGGCGAGGAAGAGCGGTGCGGCGAGGATTGCCGTGCGCAGCGAAAGGACTGTCATGGTGGGCTTCCTTGCTTCAGTATGGCGCCCACGGGGCGCGCGGTTGCGAGATCGCAGGCGAGGCAATCCAGGGCGACAACCGCCTGCTCCGGGAGCGATACGACGCGCTCACTCAGATAACCAACGCTCGTACCAGCTCCAGCACGCGTCATGAAAACCGCAACACCTATTGTGTCGATGCCGCTGACGGCGGCTTGCCCTGCGGGAACGGGAACATCAGGCCAACTGACCCACCCGAACCCGACAGCATGGTGCCGGCCTTCGGTCTCCCAGACGATACCGCAGCCGGCGAGCAAGCACATAAGGACCGCGAGCAACGGGCGCACCGGCCTCGCATGGCGTACCGTCGAGCTCCGCTCGACCGCGTCTTTCCATTCTGCATTGTACGCTGCGGCCTCATTGCGCCTTAGTCTTGGCCTCATCCAAAACGACTCCTCATTGCGACTAAGATGCCATTCGGGCGCCGTATCTTCCAGCGGGAATTCGGAATATATTCATCAATTAATTGGTAATTTATCGTCAAATTATTTCGTGATATTTCAACCGCGCGTCGTTGTAAGCAACGACTACAAAAAGCGAGGCGAAGCACAGCATCAAGAGGGTGGCTTGCACCGGCGTCGTCTCACATCTAGTGGAGATCCGCCGATCGCAAAGGAGCACCCCATGTCCGGCTTCGCCTCCACCACCGATATGGCCGAGAAGATCGTTTCCTTCGATGAGCTTGGCCCGGGTCTCTACGCCTACACCGCCGAGGGCGACCCCAATTCCGGCGTGATCGTCGGGCCCGACGGTGTCGTGGTGGTCGATGCCCAGGCGACGCCGGCGATGGCGGCGGAGGTGCAGGCCAAGATCGCCAGCGTGACAGAGCAGAAGGTGCGGCAGATCGTGCTGACGCATTATCATGCCGTGCGGGTGCTCGGGACGACCGGGTATCCGGCGCATTCGGTGATTTGTTCCGACGTGACGCGGGATATGATCGTGGAGCGCGGGCAGCAGGACATGGACAGCGAGATCGGGCGGTTTCCGCGGCTGTTCCGCGGGCGGGACGGCATTCCCGGGCTGACCTGGCCGACCCAGACCTTCCATGGCCGCATGTCCCTCTGGCTCGGCGATCGCGAGGCGCAGGTGATCCATATCGGCCGCTCCCATACCGCCGGCGACACGGTGGTGTGGATGCCCAAGGAGCGCGTGCTGTTCGCTGGCGACACGGTGGAGTTCGGCGCCACCCCCTATTGCGGCGACGCGCATTTCACCGACTGGCCGGAGACCATCCGCCGCATCCGCGCGCTGGGCGCCGAGAAGATGGTGCCTGGCCGTGGCCGCGCGCTGATGAACGCCCAAGAGGTTGCCGAGGCGCTGGACGGCACGGAGGCCTTCACCTCGCGCCTGTTCGGCATCGCCAAGGCCGGCGTCGCCAAGGGCAAGGATCTCGGCGAGATCTACGCCGAGGCGATGGAGAAGATGCGGCCGGAGTTCGGCCATTGGGTGATTTTCGACCACTGCATGCCCTTCAACGTCTCCCGCGCCTATGACGAGGCCGGCGGGCTCGATCGGCCGCGCATCTGGACGGCGGAACGCGACGTCGAGATGTGGAAGTCGCTTGAGGCGGCGCGGATGAAGACGGGCGAAATCGGCGGCTAGAGCAAGATTGGTTCAAGTTGACTTGTATCCGGCGTGTTCGAGGTATTGTTGACACTCGTTTTGGGTAAAGCGTTCGAGCACTGTGCCGATGGATCGCCAGGTGGCCTCGACGGTCCGTGGATCCTGCTTGCGCAGC